>NZ_WEZF01000002.1:0-300000 GCF_009177065.1 Tautonia marina | reverse complement strand
GATCGGTGTCGATCGGCACTTCCGCGTGACGGAGCAAATCCAGCGGGCCTTCCCCGACCTGCCGATCCTCGGGTCGGGCTATTCCTGGCTCCAGGCGTTCATCTTCCAGGCCGGGGCCGCCAACGTCCGGGACGGTCGCGTGTCGATCGTCGGCGTAGGCCGGGCGTCGCTCTCGCATCCCGACTTCGCCCGCTACGTCCTCGAAGGCCGCCCGCTCGATCGCAAACGCATTTGCCGGACGTTCAGCTATTGCACCGCCCTGATGCGATCGAAGCACAACGACCTGGGCCAGTTCGCCACCGGCTGCCCTCCCTTCGACAAGGAGGTCTACGACCCCATCTGGAAAGAGGCGCAGCAGACAGCCCCGTCGACTTGAGGTTCACGTTGGCCCCGTCGGACCCTTCCGAGTTCGGGATTACTCCTCGTCGTCGTTCTCGGGTCGACTCGCGGAGCGGTGCCGCATCGACCGCCAGAGGTGCTTCCCCTGCGTGCCGATGGACGAGAAAAGCCGACGGGCCTTCGATCGGCTCGACTGCCGATGCAGGTGACGAAGCAAGGCGATTCGCTCGGCATCGGGAAGCCGTCGGGCGATCGCCGGCAAGACCGTCTCGGCCACCGCGCCGGGGGACTGATCCCCCAGCTCGACGGCGATCACGCGGTTGATCCCCTCCGGCAGTTCGGCTTTCAACGCGGCAATGGCCTCGTCCCTGGCGATGGGCTTGAGGGTGGTCCCCACGCTTGCCCCTTCGGCAGCACCCGACCCCCGGAAGTCGGACACATCGCGGAAGCGATTGAACCCGGTCACGACGACCAACGCGGGCGGGCGATCGAGGTGTGGCTGTTCTCGGTACGCTTCGATCCACTCTCGGCAGAAATTCAGGTCATCGCTCAGGTCGCCCCGTGAAGCATCGGCGACCAGAATGAGGAAATCTCCCCCCTCGGCCGCGGCCACGGCATCCTTGCGGCTACTGCGCTCCCGAGCCGTATCCGGCCCCGGCATGGCCCGATACCCAGGGATTTCCAGGAACGTCACCGATTCGAGCCGATCGGCCAGGCCTGGCTCTCGGCCGGCCTGGATCAGCTTCGCCTTGACTCCCGAGAGGTCATCATCCCCAATCGACTTCTCCAGGGCGGCGATCAGAAGCGACTTGCCCGCGCCCCGACCGCCGGCAACCGCGATGACCGGGGTCGGCCCCTCGTCGTGCGTCGCGTCGGCCTTGGCATGCACCCGGCGGGTCAGGCGTCGGTAATGTTCCGATCCAATCGCCAGGCGACCGCTGTAGAGTTCGACCAGATGCAAGCCAAGCCGGTTGACATACGCCCGAAAGAACCACCGCATCAACGACCGCTGCATGTTTCGCCAGGCGGGCTGAGCGATCAGTTTTTGCGTTCCGAGCCGGGCGACTCCCGCCACGGGAGCGAACAGCGGAAGCAGATACGTGTAAATCTCATTGGCCCGGTTGACAAGATTGGCCGCGTCGATCGCTTGCTTCCAGTGCCCAGGGGTGACGATGTCACCGCCGGGAATTTGCCGACAGAGCCGGTTCAGGTCCTCGGCGGCCAGCTCCAGGGCCGTCAGGAGTTCGACCACCGAGACGTTATCCATCGGGTCGCGAGCGCCCGGGTGGTAGTGCCGGGCCAGGGCGACGGCCAGCTCTCGTCCGGTGTTGATATAAATGTCACCCACCGTCAACGCCTCGATCGCCGCCTCGTCGGCCCGCTTGCACATTCCTTGCACGATCTGCCAGGCTTCCCGATCTCGAGGGCTGAACGTCTGGGGAGCATCCCAGTCGAGCGGGGGCAAAAGCGGGTTCGACGACCTCGTCCAGCGATCCGCCAGATAGGCGAACAGCGCGTACGAACCAATCCAACTCAGCGCCACCGCCGTCACCCAGAGCCAGCCGTGCTCCAAGAGCCAGAGGGAACCAATGACGACGTAGATGCCGAACGGCACCACGATCAGGGCGATCAGCACCCAGGCCCGCCAGTTTCGGAGCACGTCGAGACCCCCCGTGATTGCGCGATCGCTCAGGACTCTCCGAGCGAGCCGCGGCGCCGGAACTCACCCGGTTCATCAGACCATCGGACGCAAAATCAAACCCCTATCGTCGGCCCGGTTCCTTCGATTTTCAAGTCGATCGCCGACGGCCCCGTAGTCCCTGGTCGGCCTGATCGCTATAACGGCGACAGAACGGGCCGGTCTCGACGGGAGATTGCCCTGCAATCGCGGAAGCCGATGCAACAAGAGGTGTGCTTCAATGACAGCCCGATGGTTCCGATCGCAGTGGTCGTTAGGATGGATCGTCTCGCTCGCCCTGGGGTTGAGCGGATGTGGTGGTGGGGGAGAAGCCGGGATCGACGAGGAGATCGACTTCGGCGAATCCGCTCCAGAGGTTGCCAGCCCGTCTGAGCTGGAAGCCGAGGCCGGCTCCGAGCCGGTGGTTGAGGAGGAAATCGTCGAGGAGGAAATCAGCAACGAGGAGGCGCCCGTCGCCATCACCCCTCCCCTCGACGCTCCCGCTCCGGAGTCGGAAACCCCGTGATTCGAGGGGCTCGACCCGAAGTCTCGGACCCTGAGAATCGGCCCCCGGCCTCCGATCAGGAGGCCCGGAGGGTCGCGTTGAATCGAGTCCGACAGGCGTCGATGATCTCTCGGATCGACGCCTCGACCTCCTCGCCGGTCAAGGTGCGATCAGCGCTCCGGAAGGTCAGGCCGAAGTGAAGACTATGGCAGCCTTCGGGAATCCCGGCCCCTTCGAAGGTGTCGAGAAATTCGACCGATTCCAGAAGCGAGCCCCCGGCATTGCGTGCAACCTCGGCGAGCGAGGCCCAGGGAAGGGCCTTCTCGACCACCAGTGACAGGTCTCGCGTGACCCCCGGGTACATCGGGACCGGGTGATAGGGCGGCACCAGGTCGGCGCGATCGATCAGGGCATCAAGCCCCAGTTCGGCCGCGGCGCAAGGGCCTCTCAGGCCGAATCGGCGCGCGGCCTCGGCGTCAATCTCTCCGGCGTAGCCGAGGTGCATGTCCCCGAGCAGCAACTCGGCCGAACGGCCCTCGGCCATCGGGAAGGGGGAGGCCGGTCGGCAGACAAGCTGATCCGCCAGATGAAGCCGATCGAGCAGGGCTTCCACAATCCCCTTGATCGCGAAGAAATCCGAGCCGGCAATCAGCGCCACCCGAGGCGATTCATCGGGCAACGGACGCTCGACCCGGGGCAGGTAGACGTGGGCCACCTCGAACAGCCGGGCGTCGGCGTTGCCGTGCGACTGGTTGTACGACCGGGCGGCGAGCAGGCTCGGAACGAGGCTCTGGCGCAGGGCGCTGTTCTTGCGGAAGTCGGCGTGCTCGGCCCGGATTGGCGGCTCGACCGGCAGGGGATCGAGCGGCGCGACGAGTTCATCGGACACGAGACTAAAGCAGACCGCCTCGTCGAATCCAAGGCCGGTCAGGGCGTCTCGCACGGCCCGTTCGATCCGCTCGCGACGACCGAGGCTGGAGGCGGCAAGCGGAACCGGTTGATCCTCGGGGATATGCTCATACCCATAGACACGAGCCGCTTCCTCGATCAGGTCGATCTCCCGTTCCAGATCGCTCCGCCAGGTCGGTGGGCGGAAGGTGGCCGCGTGCTCGTCATGCCAGATCCGTTCCAGGCCGAGCGAGTCAAAAATGGCCTCAACCCGAACCCTGGGAATTTCGATCCCCAGCACCCGCTCGATCTGTGAAAACCTCAGCATGATTGCCGGCCGCTCGGGAGCAGGCTCGGAAGCCAGGTCGATCACCCCTTCGTGCAGGGTGCCGCCGGCAAGTTCCAGAATCAACTGAGCGCACCGCCGGCTGGCCCAGTCGGTTCGTTCGGGGTCCATCGCTCGCTCAAACCGGTAGCTCGACGGACTCATCAAACCGAGCCCTCGGGATGTCCGACGAACCGAAAGCGCATCGAACTGGGCCGCCTCGATCAGGATGTCGGTCGTCTGGTCCCCGATCTCCGTCTCCAGGCCGCCCATCACCCCGGCCAGCCCGACCGGACGCTGAGCGTCGGCAATGACAAGCATCTCAGGAGTCAGTTCATACGTCTTTCCGTTGATGGCAACGAGCTGCTCACCGCGACGGGCCTTGCGGACGACCAGACGGTGTTCGGCCAGGGTCTTCAGGTCGTACGCATGCAGGGGTTGGCCGCATTCGAACATCACATAGTTAGTGATGTCGACAATGTTATTGATGCAGCGGACGCCCAGCGTTTCCAGCCGTTTTCTCATCCACCAGGGGCTCGGGCCGACCTTCGCTCCGGTGACGATCCGAGCCGTGAAGCGTGGGCAAAGGCCCGGCTCCTCGATCGACACGGAGGTGAGGTCGGTCACGGACGAACCGGATGCCGGGGGATTCGCCTGCGGTTCCCGAAAGGTTCGACCGCCGAACACCGCGGCAATCTCTCGGGCCACGCCGAGATGCCCGAGGCAATCGGAGCGGTTGCTCGTGACTTCCAGGTCGATGGCGAGATCGCCTCCGACCTCAGCCGTGCCTTCGTGGTTCAGGCCGGTCAGGGCAAGGCGTTCGGCCAGGTCATCGGCCGGCATGTCGAGCCGGACGTAATCGGTCAACCAGTTCCAACTGACGATCATGATGGTAAGGTTCGACGGCGTTCGGGAGTTCAGGTGCGGGGAGGCGGAAGCGGACCCGGCTCGGCAGGTCCCAGAAGGGCGTCCACGTCCAGCTCGACATCGGGCAGGGCAGTCGGGGCGACGGTTTGTCCCCGGCTTCGGATCAATCGTTCGGTGTAGATTCCGTGATTCGGAGTCCGATGCATCGCGATGCGTTGTTCGATCAGGTCGATCAGCCAGACTTCGGTCACGCCGAAGCGGGCATAAAGCCCGAGCTTGGTGCCACGGTCGTAATCGCTCGAGGAATCCATGACCTCGATCAGGAGCAAGACATCGGACGGTCGCGGGTGGGCCGACGCGTACCCACCCTCGCGTCGCTTGACGATCATCAGATCAGGCTCGGGCTCGGAGTGGTCATCCAGCCGGAGTGGATTCTGAACGCGGACAATCGCCCGACCCACCAGGAGAGGAACCAGGATCTCGACAAGTCGGTCAACGACATCCGCGTGCCTCGGACCGATCGGGCTTATCGCGATGAGATCCCCTTCAATCAACTCGATGCGCGAATCCTCGTGGAGGAAGCCAAGCTCGGCCAGGCGGTGGTAGTCGTCCACGGTGAACTGGACGCGGGCCGGTCGAGCGTCGAGCGCTTCCGAAGGCGGTGGCGTTGCCGGGTTCGGGGATCGAGTCGCGGTCGCCATCGGGGAGGGGACTCCGAAGGGGCCGGGGGCTCAGACTTTGGTCTGATCAGCGTAGGACTTCACGTCTTCGATGGCCAGTTCGATGGACTTGCGACGCCAGTCCGTCAGGGCCGAGTCGAGCGCTCGGGTCAGGTGGTTGACGAGTTGAGCGGCAGCGGCGGCGGGGTTGTCCCCCTCGGCCCGGATCTCGGGGAAGTCGCGGTGGTGAGCAGCGGCCAGTCCGGCGGTCGCGCCGGCGGTGACAATCACGCGGTCTTCGCCTTGGGACATCGTCGAAACCTCGGGTGAGACAGGGGCGATGCTCGAAGCGGCGGGGTTGGGATGGTCGCTCGTTCCGGATCAGCCTGTCGGGAGGATGGTCGATCGGTGGTGGGACCAGGATCGAGCGATGATGCCGCTCGATCGCGCTCAGTCAAAACTGGGAAAGGAACCGTACATCATTCAAGGTGAACTGCCGGATGTCGTCGATTCCGTGGCGTCGCATGCAGAGGCGCTCGACACCGAGTCCGAAGGCGAAGCCGGTCACCTCGTCTGGATCATATCCTACGGCGCGAAGGACGTTCGGGTCGACCATTCCGGCCCCTCCCATTTCAACCCAGCGGTCGCCACCATGCCAGAGCATGTCGACCTCGACGCTGGGCTCGGTAAATGGGAAGAAGGAGGGACGGAAGCGAATCTGGACGTCCTCGCCGAGATAGCCTTCGGCAAAGAGGCGAAGGGTACTCTTCAGGTGGGCCATCGTGATCCCACGATCGATCATCAGCCCCTCGATCTGATGGAACATGAACGAGTGGGTGGGATCGACTTCATCGGGGCGATAGACGCGACCAATGGCGACGATCCGAACGGGAGGGGCCTGACGCTCCATGACCCGAATCTGAATCGTGCTGGTCTGACTGCGAAGCAAGGCGCCGTCGCTCAGGTAGAAGTTATCGGCGGGGTCGCGAGCCGGGTGCGACGGCGGGATGTTCAGCGCCTCGAAGTTGTGGAAGACATCCTCGACCTCGGGCCCTCGGGCCACACCGAAGCCGAGCCGACCGAACAGGTCGATCAGCTCGTCGGCCGTCTGGGTCAACGGGTGTCGATGACCGAGCCGGGGCCGAGGCGTGCCGGGCCGGGTGACGTCGAAGCCAGAGACCGCGGCTTCGGGACGTTCAACCCGTTCCTTGGCCGATTCCCAGGCGGCTTCGAGCGCCTTCTTGACGGCGTTGAACCGTTGACCGTACTGCTTGCGGGCGGAGGGCTCGATCAGCTTAAGCCGCTCCTGGGCGGCCTTGATCTTGCCTTGCTTCAGGCCGAGGTACTCGATCCGAGCGGCTTCGACCTCCTCCGGATGGGTGGAGGACCGGAACGATTCGAGGCCGGAGGCTTCGAGGGATTCGAGCTCGAGGATCGCCGTGGAAAGGTCCATCAATCAGGTCGGATGGGAACCGCCCACCCGCTCTCGGGGGGAGTGGGCGGCGCCCACCTCGGGGAGGGTCTGTCGTCACACAAAGGCTGTGAGCCGGATGAGGCGTCAGGCGGTCGCGGCGGCAGTGGCCGGAATCGCGCCGATCTCCTGCAGCTTGGCGCGGACACGGTCGGCGATGACATCGAAGGTCTCGGGATCGTGAATGGCCAACTCGGAGAGACTCTTGCGGTCGAGGCCGATCTCGAGCAGCTTCAAGCCCTGGATGAACCGGCTGTAGCGCAGACCACGCATCTCGGCGGCGGCGCTGATGCGGGTGATCCAGAGGCGGCGGAATTCCCGCTTCTTGGTGCGACGGTCGCGGAAGGCGAACATCCCGGCGCGAAGCAAGGTTTCCTTGGCCGTGCGGTAGAGCCGACGACGACCGCCGACGAAGCCCTTGGCCTCTTTCAACAAACGCTTCTTGGCCCGTCGGCGGGCCGATCCTTTCCTCGCGCGCATCGCTCAGGTTCTCGACGATCAGGGAGGGGGCTTGGGACAAAGAATTTTGAGTTCAAGGCGTCGATCAGGTCGTTACTCGGCCGCCGGAGCATCGGTGGCCCCGTTGGTTTCGAGCTGTTCCTGGGCGGCGGCCGCGGCGGCGAGGGCCGTGGCGAAACGACCGTGCCCGGCTTCGCGACGCTGCAAGGCCCGGCGGATTTTGTGGGCCATGGCCTTATTGTCCAGGACGGCCGGCTTGCGCAGTCTTCGAATGCGCTTGCCGCTCATGTGGCTATTCAAGTGGGAGGAGCCGCAACGCTTGTGAACGACCTTGCCGGTCGCAGTCACCTTGAAGCGCTTCTTGGTCCCCTTGTGGGTCTTCATCTTCACCGAAGGCATCGTCGTCTGGCCTCGTCTGTGCCCGGTCGGAGCCGGCCGCGGCCGGGCTACCTGCGCTCGGGGTGATCGCTCGGGGATGTCGGTGGGACGCAGGTTGCGTCAGGTCGCAACGCAAGCCCGGAAGAGGAGAATCGTACCATGAGATCGCTCCGAATCCAATCCCGATCGGAGTCCGAGGAGCAAAAATTACCCCCCGAGCCGAAGGCAATGCGGTTCGGCTCGGGGGGGATGATCGGTCAACGGGAGATCCGACGGTCGAAGCCGCGGGGGCGAAGGCCGACTCAAAGGGTGGCCTGGGAACCCCGCGGAGCGGAGCGAATTCGGACTCGGACTCGGACTCCATCAGGATCAACGCGGGGCCACGATGGCGGTCATCCGGCGTCCTTCCATCGAGGGAGGCTTTTCGACCTTGGCCACGTCGTCGAGGGCGGCGATGACCTCCTCGAGCACGCGGCGGCCTTCCTCAATATGGGCCATCTCTCGGCCTCGGAACAGCACGTTGACCAGCACCTTGTCCTTGTGTTCAAGGAAGTCACGCGCCTTCTTGACCTTGACCCGGATGTCTTCGTCTCCGGTTTTCGGTCGGACGCGAATTTCCTTGACCTGGACCTGATGTTGTTTCTGTTTGGCGACTCGCTTTTTCTGTTCGTATTTGAACTTGCCGAAGTCCATGATCTTGCAGACCGGCGGACGCTCATTCGGCGCGACCTCGACCAGGTCCATGTCGGCCTCTCGGGCCAGTTCCAGGGCCTTGGATGTCGGGATCACGCCG
This sequence comes from Tautonia marina, assembly GCF_009177065.1. Taxonomy (NCBI): domain Bacteria; kingdom Pseudomonadati; phylum Planctomycetota; class Planctomycetia; order Isosphaerales; family Isosphaeraceae; genus Tautonia; species Tautonia marina. Next base: position 291,638 of record NZ_WEZF01000002.1, on the reverse strand, counting down.
AGCTGGGCACCGTCGGCACCAACGACCCGGATCGGCGAAATGCGAATCTGATCATTCACGCGCTGAGTTTTCTCGCGCTCGGTTCGGTCAAACGGCGGTCTGATGGCGTCCTCCCCCGGGACGATACGGATCAACCTCTGATGGGGACTGGTGAGGATTCCGGCCCGATTCGACCCCGAGGCCGGCACCATCCCGCATCCGCGACGCCCACCCCGCGGCAGGTCGTGTTTCGTCGCAGAGGCAATCTTGATCTATAACGGGTCGAGCTCGAACAGTCAAGCAAATCGCAGTGATTCTGCGGGGTGATTCCCCGAAAATACCCGGGAATCACTCACGCAACGGGTCGAGTTGGCGGACGCGGCGGCCCTCGACCATCAGACGCCCTTCGGCATACAGCGCGATGGCTTCGGGCAGGGCCTGGCGTTCGGCGGCCTGGACACGTGCGGCGAGGGTGGCGGGGGTGTCGTCGTCGAGCACGGCAACGGTGCGCTGAAGGATGATCGGGCCGTTGTCGTAATGCTCATCGACAAAGTGAACGGTGCAGCCGGACACCTTCACGCCCAGGTCGATCGCCGCGCGATGGACCGCCTCGCCATGGAATCCCTTGCCGCCGAAGCTGGGCAAGAGGGCGGGGTGGACATTGATGATCTTCCCTTCGTAGTCGCTCGGAATCGGCAGCAAGCTGAGAAATCCGGCGAGGACGACCAGATCGGCCCCCGACGCGCGGATTGGCCCGAACAGGGCGGCTTCGTAGGCTTCGGGCGTCAGGTCGCGCTTGCGGACGACCGCCACGGGCACGCCGGCCCGCTCGGCCCGCTCGATGGCCCCGACCCCCGGCTTGCTGACGATCACCTGGACGACCGAGGCGATCAGACGCCCTTCGGCGATCCGGTCGAGGAGGTTCTGTAATGTCGATCCGCTTCCCGAGGCCAGGACGGCCAGGCGGATCGGCGGCTCGGTGATCGGAGGGGTTCTTGGGGCGTCGGGCATCGGAGTCGGGGGGCCTGGGGACCTGGGATCGGAGTTGTTGCAGCGAATCATACGCGATCATCGCGGCCAAGGAGTGTCCGGAACGACGCGGATCGATAGCGCTCGGGGTTGAATCGATGCGGAGGCGGGAGCGCCCAAGAGATTGCCTCGGGTGCGCCTTCGGGAGCGCTTCCGGAACGCGGGGTCGTTGCGGCGTTTGGTGTTGTCTGAACACGGGTTGCGTCGAATCGGTTGGCTTCGTTCCGTGGATTGCGTGCGTTGAGGGAAATGGCTTCGTTTCGGCAACGCGATAGAGAATGACGCCGGTGAGGGGCGGCGCAATGGCTTTGTTTCGTCAGGCCGATCTGTGCCAGGAAGGATCGTGTTCTGAGGATGGGGTTTCGAGGACGATCGGGGCCTCTCGTCGGAGGCCCGGGGGCATCGTCGCCGGATCGGGTGCGCTGCAGGGTGCGCCTGAGGTGCGCTCTGGGTGCGCCCCCCCCCCGCAAGGATCGCGGTTGGTGTTTGTGCTGCAATGATAAGGGTTTGTGTCGATGGTCCTGGCTTCGTTCGGGGAATTGGCAGGTTGCGATGGGTTCGTTTGGTCAGCGTGTCGGGGGTGCGATGGGTTCGTTTCGTCACGCGAGGGAGGATCGGGCCGCAAACGCGGGGCAAGCCGGGTCGCAACCAGGGAAGGGCAGGGGATCGGGGCGTGGAAGGAGCCCGAGGAAGATCGTTGTCGGGAGGCAACGGGAGGACGCGGAGGGTGAGGCGGTCGCGATGGAGGGAACACGGGTGCGGACTCGGGGACAACGGGGAGGAGACGGGATCGAGTGGGCTCCCTCGTGGTCGTTGGCGCTCGCCGAGAGGGAGGCAAGGGCGGGGAGACGATCGGCCACTCGTGGGGATCGTCGGGAGGGCGGAGACCTTCCTGTCCCTTACTATCGTGATTGGGACGAGGGGCAGTCACACAAAATGGTAAGGACACGATAACGGGGGCCGTCTTGATCGTCTCTGAATGGGTGGTTCGAGCGGATCGACGTACGAGCGCACCTCGACCCGTTGCCAAGCAAGGGGCGATCCCAGGTGTCACCGGGTCGCCGCGTTCTGTTGGTGAGCAGGTGCCCGGTGTTCCCTGATGGACGGACCTTCAAATCTTCCCGCCTTGCTCGGACCGAACGCTATACTGATGGGAGCCAGGGATTGGAGTCGAAGGGGAGTCTCAGCATGCGCTTGGCAGTCCGGGTCGCCGCGACCTACGAATTGCAGGATGAGTCGTTCGGCTGCCTGATGGTCGAGCCGTCGTTGAGCGGGGAACGGCATCGGGTGGTCGAGGAAGACTTGACGACCAGTCCGACCCGATCGTGCGTCCTGGGTCGAGACCTCTACGGCAACCCTCAGCGGCACTTCATCGCGCCGAAGGGTCGGTTCTCCTTCGCATTTTCGGCCACCGTCGAGGTCGAGCCGAATGCCGAGATCCCGGAGGATGCCGTCGAACATCCGGCTCAGGACCTCCCACCCGAGACCTTGATTTATACCTTGCCGTCGCGTTATTGCGAGTCGGACGTGCTCTCCCGGATGGCCCAGAGCGAGTTCGGCGATCTTGCCCCCGGCGCCGGTCAGGTCCGGGCCATCGCGGACTGGGTGCGGAGTCGGGTCGAGTATCGCTACGGCACGACCGGCCCGACGACCTCGGCCCGGGGGACGGCGATTGATCGGGTCGGCGTCTGCCGCGATTTCGCCCATCTCGTCATCGCGTTCTGCCGGGCATTGGACATCCCCGCCCGCTACGTCTCAGGCTATGCCCTGGGGCTCGAACCGCCGGACTTCCACGGCTATGTTCAGGTCTTCCTGGGTGGGGCGTGGCACAATGTCGATGCCACCTTCGCGGGCGTCAGGCCGGCCCTGGTCCCAATCGCCGTCGGCCGCGACGCGACCGACGTGGCGATGATGACGCTCTGGACGCCGCATGAGGTGGTCGAGCAGTCGGTGGAGGTTCGGCAGGTTGGCGAGTGATCCGCCCCATCCTGACAGTTCAGCCAAGCCATTTTAGCCTAACGCCACACGGTGTCTAATTATAAGTGCTAACATTGAGGATGCTCACTGTATTGCCTTTACGCCCTCTTTGTCTCTTCCCTTATCCTCTTTCTGCCTTCTCCAAACTGCCAACATGCTGGTAGAATTCTTATTATCTCAATTACATGGTCTCTGGTCTACTTCGCAAGGCATTGAGCTGGAGGGATTTGGTTGATGGGCAATGCTTTCCTAAACCCAAAGCATTGGATTTACGTGCTTTGCCATCTTTTGCTAATCGTCATCGGTTTCGCTGTGTATGGTATCAGCTCTAATGGCTTGTTCATCGGTATTGGAGGTTCGCTAGTAGCCACTGGATTTGCGGGATGGATCATATTTGTGTATGTGTTAATTTCGGAAGACGTTAGCGAGCGGTTAAGGATCCTTACCGAGTTCGGATTCTCTAATGCTTTTGAAGGGCGATCCGTTCGAATTCGCGACCAATATGACCAGCGACTAAAAAATGCCCGCGAAAAGATTGACATTATTGGGTTTGGGCTCAGTGCATTTCGCGAGGATTTCGGAAATGAATTTGAATCGTGGAAGCATCGCACAAGCGTCAGAATCCTGCTGATCGATCCGGAGTTTCCGTCTCCGGACTCAAATTATGCTGATCAGAGAGACAAAGAGGAAATGAATTCGGATGGCAAAATCGCGGCGGACGTTAAACGCTTTGTGTCAGCTGTCAGCCCACTAATTCGGAAGAGTGGCCCCAAGAAATTTGAGATCCGGTTTTACCGATGCCTGCCGACCCTCAATATTCTGAGGATTGATGACGAACTGTTCTGGGGACCATACCTGATCAAGGAGCAGAGCAGAAATTGTCCCACGTTCTTGGTGAAACGAGGTGGGATTCTATATGACAAATTCGTAAGTCAGTTCGAACAGATCTGGGCCAGCGATGAATGGTCCAGGGCAATACCTCCCGAATGGCTCTCCGCCGATAAATGATCAAGATCCGTTCATTCCCGCGACTGCACTTCGGCCTGCTAGACGTTTCTGGTTCAGGACATCGAGCGTATGGTGGTTCGGGCGTCATGCTCGATGCCTTACCAACAGAGGTTTCGGTTGGTTACGAGCCTGTAGGGGAGGTACATGCGCCAATCGACCAGACTGGGCGACATGATGTCGCCTCCGCTCTTGAGCGTATGCGAGCTGCCTATGGCCTAGCTCAAGGATTCCACTCAATTCATCGACTTCCCCCACAGCATATCGGTTTAGGCACAAAAACAAGTTTGATAATGGCTGTACTAAAAGCGTGGGAAAAGATCAGTGGGATAGACATTCCTGATCGACAGCTTCAACTGTTGAGTGGTCGCGGTGGCGCGTCAGGGGTCGGCATTCATGGATTTTTCCATGGAGGGTTTGTTGTTGATGCTGGCCATCCCTCAAACTCAGTGACTTCCTATATGCCCTCCGCTGGACATCGCCCCCGCGATGTTCCATTGGTAACGATAAAAAGCAAGGTCGAGGAGCGATGGCGATTTACGCTCATATTGGCCGATGGACGAAAGTACTATGACGGCGTTGAAGTGGATTTCTTCAAGCACAATACACCAATACCGGCAAGCGAGGCCAGGGAGGCGATTGAGATAACCCATCATGGCATTGTTCCTTCAGTCATTAGTGGCGATATCGAATTAATGAAGACCGCTCTTAGGCGCATGCATGGGTGTGGCTTCAAAAGGAGGGAACTCTTGGGTCAAACTGATCAGGTGAGACACCTGCTGTCGGATTTGGATGAGCTACGAGGGTGCGCCGTAGGCATGAGCAGCATGGGTCCACTGGTCTATGTTATCGACGCGAGCGGGTCGCAAACCATTCGGCCTCAAATATTAGATTGCGTCGCTCGCCACGGTGCAAAGGTGCTAGCTTACTGTCCAGCGAGGAATTCGGGGTACGAAATTGAATGAGAATATTACACGCTCGCCCATCCTTAAGAGAACAATTTTTAGTCGCACCCAAGCGGATCGAGGTCTACTTCTACACTTCAAGTACGGATAAATTTTTGCATGCGTACACCGTTTTTGAGCGATCTGGTCTGGCATTAAAACATTTCAAAAGTAGGACGGACCCTTATGCTGAGGACTATTCTCTCGGAAAGCATGGCCTTTTAACCCTGGCACTTAAAGAGATTCTGGGCCAGATCGGAACCCAATCGGTTTTTTTTGTCGAGGATACGTCTCTTCGCATCGAAGCTTTCAGCAATGAAGAGGATTATCCTGGGCTGGATGTTAAGGATTGGTTCAACAGAATGACATTCGATGAACTAAATTCAAGGCTCGCTGGATTTGAGAGGACCGCGACGATCAAGTCGGATATCGGCCTGCATGTTCCAGGGCTTCGGAGACCGCTTTTCTTTCATGGAGAGGTCACGGGCCAGATCGCATTAACGGCACCGGCCTTCGAGCAAAATCCCCAATACCCTTGGCTGACACCGAACACGTTCAATGGTTGGCTGATTCCTGATGGTTCAACAAAGCGGCTTGGCGAAATGTGCCTTGAAGAGTCCTGGCAGTATGACTTCCGTACTCAAGCATTGGAGTTGGTTTTGGATCGTCTGGAAGAATACACGGCAACCCTGAACTTGCCTCCCCATGCCTACACCCGCCTGAGGAAAAATATTCCCGACCAGCAGCCTTTGCTTTTTTCCCTCAACAGGCCGGTGTACATCGTCGTCGGAAAAACTTGCGCCGGGAAGAGCACTTTCGGAGCCCGCGCGGTCCAGAAGCATCGGCTGAAATGGGTAGAAGCAAGCAGTGTCCTACGAATGTTCCGTAGTGAATATGACTTCAATCAAGCGAGCGATCTGGATTTTGCTAAACACATACTCGACACCTACGGCTACGACGCTGTTGCCCGAAAAATTGTAAGATTGTATGGAAATGACGCAGCGGATGGTCTCGTTATTACAGGCTTTCGAGCCATAGAGGAATTAGAGACAATCAAAGCCAGCTTCCCTGAGGCTCAAGTGCTCCTTATCGAGGCGACCGATAGGGCTCGCTTTCAGCGTCACCTGGGACGGGGACGAATAGAAGAAATTAAAACGCTTTCTGCCTTTAAGGATCACGACATAAAGCAATGGAGTATTGGCCTGTTGAGAGTTGCAGAAGAGTTCGCCGACATAAAGATTGTCAACGAGGGCACTTTGGATGACTTTTTCCAGAAGGTCGACGCCCTGCTTAGCGGCGTCGGATCAAAGTCGATTCCCGGCATTTCACTGCATGTAAATCCGCGCCGCGGATTCCAGGAAAATCAGATCTATCGATGCCTGTATGTGTTGAATCAAGCTGCCCGGCCATTGTCCTGCGACGAGATTCAATACCTCACAGGCCAGAATGGTTCTGCGGTGCTTCACAATAATGCCAATAAGGTCTTGAAGAAAGTGCCAGAGCTGGCCAAACGCTACGCTATGCCCAACGAAAGAGTTCATTACGAGATCACTAATGCAGGGAGAGCGTATATTCGTTATATGGGATCACGAATGGGCGTTCATTAGTCAAAATTATTTCATATATTTGTCTGTTTGCTGTCTTAACGGCTGCTGTCCGCCTTCCGCCGAAAATGTATACATCCAGAGCTCATGCGGATCGCTCTCTGCGGTACGACGAAGACGACTCCGGGGAGTCGTCTTCGTCTAGTTAAGTTAGTTCCTAAGTTACAAGAGGAACGGAGAAAAGGGAAAAACAGGATATCCGTATTTGTCCTATTGAAAATTTCGCCGGGTCCGTCACGTCTACGACGATCCACCCAACTAGACGATTTGACCCTTACGAGGCGGTCCCGTTGGTCGAGTTGGCGGAGCTGGCGACGAGCCAGAGGGCGTTTTCGTAGGAGCCGCCGAAGTCGATGCGGGTGATCTCGTCGAGGGGGTAGGTGTCGGGGAGGTCGTCCCAGGAGGCGTCGGGGGTGATGTGGCGGAGGACGACGCGGTCGGGGTGGGTCTCGACGACCTGGCCGATCCAGCAGACCTCGGGGTCTTCGTCCTCGGTGTGGATGGTGACGAGGGAGAAGGCGGCGGTGGCGGTGCGGAGCAGGTCGGGGAGGCTGTCGAGGTTGACCGAGGGGGTCGAGGGCCGCGCGAGCCCGCGGAGTTTCAGGGCCGATTCGACGAAGGCGGCGTGGGGGGCGGGGTCGTCGAGCCGGGAAATGTCGGCGAGACGATAGACCTGGTAGCCGTCGAAGCGGATGCCGTGGCCGACGACGGCGAGGAGGACCAGTTCGGGGCCGAGGGCAAGGACGTAGCCGTCTTCCCAGCCGTCGGTGAAGGATCGGGTGATGCGGACGAGGGAGCCGGCGTCTCGGGCGTGTTCGAGCCGGCTGCGGAGGTCGGGGTCGGATGAGGACATGATCCGGTGTTCCTGTCAGGTTTGGGGAGGCGAGGTGTTTGCTTCTCGGATGACCTGGGAACAGCGGAAGCAGAGGGTCGGATGTTCCTGGTCCTGCCCGACGGTCGGACGGAGGTTCCAGCAGCGCTCGCACTTCGGGTGCGGCGATTTCTGGACGTGGAACCAGATCTTGCGGTCGGGGAGGTCGATGGCATCGTCCGGGCGAGTGTCGGCGAGGACGACGTCGGAGACGATGAACATGCGTTCGAAATGGGAGCGGAGGTGATCGAGCGAGGCAAGGACCTCGGGGGCGGGGCTGCCGACGGTGACGAGGGCCTCCTGGTTGCTGCCGATGACCTTGGCGGCGCGGAGCTTTTCGAGATCGCGGAAGACGACCTCGCGCGATTCGCGGAAGAGATCCCAGTCGAGGCCGCCGGGGCGGGGGTCGTCGAACGAGGGGTCGGCTTCGGGCCAGGGGGCGAGGTGGACGCTCGGAGTCTTGGAGGGGGAATCGGGGATGAGGTCCCAGATTTCCTCGCTCGTGTGGGGCATGATCGGCGCGAACAGGCGGGCCAGGCTCGAATGGATGCGGGCCATAACGAACTGGGCGGCGCGGCGTTCGGGGCCGGTCGGGTGCTCGGCGTAGAGGCGGTCCTTGAGGACGTCGAGGTAGAAGCTGGAGAGATCGACCGAGCAGAACTGATAGAGGCGCTGGAAGGCCCGGTAGAAGTCGAAGGCGTCGAAGGCGGCGGTCGCCTCGCGGATGACGGTGTTGAGGCGGTAGAGGGCCCAGCGGTCGATCGGGTGCAGGGTCGCGGGGTCGACGCTTTCCGGGTCGAAGCGGGCGTAGTCTTCGAGGTTGCCAAGCAGGTAGCGGAAGGTGTTACGGATCTTGCGGTAGGCGTCGGACATCTCCTTGATGCCGCGCTCGCTCATGCGGACGTCCTCGGCGTAGTCCATGCTGGAGACGTAGAGGCGGAGGACGTCGGCGCCGTACTGCTCGGTGGCCTTGACGGCGTGGATGACGTTGCCGAGCGACTTGGACATCTTGCGGCCCTGGTCGTCGACGACGAATCCATGCGTGAGCACCGTTTCAAACGGAGCCTGGCCGGTGGTTCCGACGGCGGTGAGGATGGAGGACTGGAACCAGCCGCGGTGCTGGTCGGAGCCTTCGAGGTACATGAAGGCGGGGTACGGGCCGGAGTCGTAGCTTGGTTCGCGGACAACGGAGCGGTGGCTGGAGCCGGACTCGAACCAGACGTCGAGGATGTCGGTCCCTTTTTGCAGGTGTTCGACGGGGTGGGCGTCGGTGTCGAGGTCGGGGGGGATGAGGTCGGCGATGGGGCGAGTGAACCAGGCGTCGGCCCCTTCGCGGGCGAACAGGTCGCGGTAGAAGCGGACGGACTCGGCGGTGAGGTGGTGGTAGTCGTTCCGCTCGTCGAAGAGGACGGGGATGGGGACGCCCCAAGCGCGCTGTCGGCTGATGCACCAGTCGGGGCGCTGGCCGACCATGGCCTCGATGCGGGCCTGGCCCCAGGAGGGAAGCCAGCGGACCTGGTTGCGGATGGCGTGGAGCGTGTTCTCGCGGAGGTTGTTGCGATCGACGCCGATGAACCACTGGGCAGTGGCGCGGAAGATCACCGGCTTCTTGCTTCGCCAGCCGTGCGGGTAGCTGTGGCGGAAGTTGAAGTGATGAAAGAGTGCGCCGACGCTTTTAAGGATCTCGATGACCTTCGGGTTGGCGGCGAAGACCTGGAGGCCGACGAGGTCGGCGGGGACGCCGTCGGTGTCGAGGAAGCGGCCGGAGGCGTCGACGGGGCTGATGACGGGGAGGTGGTACTTCAGGCCGGTCTTGTAGTCGTCGGCACCGTGGCCGGGGGCGGTGTGGACGAGGCCGGTGCCGTCTTCGACGGTGACGTAATCAGCCAGGACGAAGGAGCCGGCGCGGTCGATGAAGACGTGCTGGTACGAACCGCCTTCGAGATCCTTGCCGGTGCAGCGGGCGACGATTGCGTAATCGGTGATTTGACGGAGGCCCATCACCTTCTCGACGAGCTGCGCAGCGAAGAGGGTCTGGACGGTCTGGCCGGATTCGGGGTCGGTGTAGCGGACGCCGGCGTATTCGAGGTCGGGGTGGGCGGCGATGGCGACGTTGGCGGGGAGGGTCCAGGGGGTGGTCGTCCAGATCATCGCGTGCCAGGGGCCGGGGCCGAAGTCGGCCGGCAGGGCGGAGGTGATCGGGAAGTTGACGTAGATGGAGGGGGAGGTGTGCTCGGCGTATTCGAGCTCGGCCTCGGCCAGGGCGGTGCGGTCGTGGATGTCCCAGTGAATCGGCTTGAGCTGGCGGAAGACGAAGCCTTTTTCGACGAGGTCGGCCAGCACGTCCATGATGCCGGCCTCGTAGCGGGGGTCGAGCGTGAGGTAGGGATTGGCCCAGTCGCCGGAGACGCCGAGGCGCTGGAACTGGGTGCGTTGGATGTCGACCCACTTGAGGGCTTCGGTCCGGCAGAGTTCGCGGATCTCGGGGAAGGACATCGAGGCGGCCTTGGAGCCGAGGTCCTTGGCGACCTTGTGTTCGATGGGAAGGCCGTGGCAATCCCAGCCGGGGACGTAGGGGGCGTCGAAGCCTCGCATGGTGTGGTAGCGGACGACGATGTCCTTGAGCACCTTGTTGAGCAGGTGGCCCATGTGGATGTCGCCGTTGGCATAGGGGGGGCCGTCGTGCAGCACGCGACGGGGGCTTCCCTTGCGGGCGGCTCGGATCTGCGGGTAGAGGGACATCTCCTCCCAGCGGGCCTGGATTTGAGGCTCGCGCTGGGCGAGGTTGGCCTTCATGGCGAAGGCGGTTTTGGGAAGGTTCAGGGTGTCTTTGTATTTTTTGACGTCGGTGGACATGATGGTCTGTTTCAAGAGAAACGCCAGGGGACGAAGATCCCGCCTCCAAGGTTTGATGGAGGAGGGGGCTTCGTCCCCCGACAGGGAACCGACTCCCAGAGGAATACTGGATCAGGAAACGTTGAGGCGCTCGATGACCTTCGTGACAATTCGCCGAAGTTTTCCTTCGGCCTCGTTGGCAACGGCGATGATTTCCTCAATCTTGACCGGTTCGAGGGCGTCGGGCAGGCAGAGGTCGGTGACGATCGAGAAGCCAAGGATCTTCATGCCGGCGTGGACGGCGACGAGGACCTCAGCGACGGTGGACATGCCGACGACGTCGGCGCCGATCCCCCGGAGGTAGCGATACTCTGCGCGGGTTTCCAGGTTCGGGCCGACGATGCCGACGTAGACGCCGCGATGAGCGGGGATGCCTTCGTCCAGGGCGATCGAGAGGGCGAGGTCCTGGAGTTCGCGGTCGTAGGGCTCGATGAGGTCCGGGAATCGGGGGCCGAGGCGGTCGTCGTTCGGGCCGATCAAGGGATTGATGCCGGCCAGGCCGGGAAGGTTCAGGTGGTCATCGATAACGACCAGATCCCCTTTCCGGTGTAGGGGATTCAGCCCTCCGGCGGCGTTGGAGACGATGAGGGTTTCGCAGCCGAGTTCCTTGAGGATCCGGATCGGAAAGGTGACCTGAGCCGGGGAATAGCCTTCGTACAGGTGGAACCGGCCTTCCATGGCGATGACCGGAACCCCGGCGAGGGTGCCGCAGACGAGGCGACCGGCGTGGCTCTCGACCCCGGTGGGGTGGGGGAAGTGGGGAATCGCCTCGTACGGGATGGTGGCCTCGGCCTTGATCTGAGACGCAAGCTGACCGAGGCCGGTGCCAAGCACGATGCCGACGCGTCCGGTGCCGGGCCATTGTGATCGAACGGCGGCTGTGGCCTCCTGGACGTCGTCCCAGCGGTGATACTGCATCAGAAGAGGGTTCCGGGGCGATTCAGAGCCGAGCAAGGGTGGAAGGGGGATGGAAAACCAAAGGTGGGTCGGGCCGAGCAGCGAGAGCCTTAACCGCGACGAAGAATGCGGGCGAACCGAGGATCCTGGCGCAGGGCTTTCAGGTCGGGGTCACGAAGCATGTGGCGGAAGTGGCGGTAGCCGAGATCGACGGCTCGCGTCAGCGCGTCGAAGGCGGGATCGATCATGCCGAGGACCGCGTAGCTGCAGGCCAAGTTGTACCAGGGGATGGGACGGTCGGGTTGCAGTCGCGTCAGACGGCGGTCGAGCTGGAGGGCCCGGGTGGACTCGCCCCGACGAGCGAGGTTGTTCGCTTGCACGCGGATCGCATCGACGTAATAGGGATCTCGATCGAGAATGCGCCCGATGAACTCGACCTCAAAATCGCGCTGAGATTGCTCGCGCAGGCATCGGGTCGAGGTCTCGGACGACGGCCGATCGCGGTCGGAGTTGCCTGGCAAGTGATTAGAGGCGGCCATAGCGCAACGCTCCCTTCCCGTCCGGTCGCCGGCCGAACTCGACGTGGCGTTCGGATCGGACGTTCAAGCCTACTACACTACGACGCCAAGACACGTTATGCCAAGCCCTCGTGTGACAAGAAGGACAAAACGAACGGTCGGGCGGCCCGAGCGAGGGGCCGTCCGGAACCGAACGATGGGTTGAGGTCGATCGTCAGGGTTGCTCAGAGGTCTTCCTCGTCGTCATCAATCTCGTCGAGATCGTCATCATCGTCGTCGTCGAAGTCGTCATCATCGTCGAGGTCGATGTCACCGAGATTATCGAGGTCGTCGTCGTCGTCGAAGTCGTCGTCGTCGTCGTCGTCGTCGAAGTCTTCGTCGTCGTCGAGATCGTCATCCTCGTCGTCGTCGAAGTCGTCGTCGAAATCGTCGTCTTCGTCGTCGTCGGCCAGATCGTCGTCGCCGGTCTCTTCCTCGTCATCCTCTTCAGGATGTCGGGCGAGGGGATCCGCAACGGCCCATTCCGCGAGGAGCAGGGCGGAGTTCGTGTCGTCCTCGAGGCAGGCGAGCGGGGTCGGGAGGTCCCACATGGGGTCGGTCCTCTTGCCAGGACGGCTCGGGCCGATTGGGTCGGCCCGAAGGGTCGGGGCGGGAATATCGAGTCCGAAAGCTCTCCGCCGGACCAGTTTGGGCCGGAGGAGACATACTGGTAGTCTCATGCTGAAGGATTGTCAAGCAGGGCCCAGCTTCCGCCGGGACCATGAGTCGGAATCAGAGCACTTCGTCGCCGGAGGCAAGGCGAATGATCTGGCCAGAAGCGGCGGATCGGGCGATGGCTTCCTGGAGACGAACCGTCTCGATTGCCTGCTCGGCTGAGCAGCAGGGAGGCCGTCCCGATCGGATCGCGTCGATAAAGTCGCCATCAATACTCGTCTGATTGCTGTGTAACGGAAGGTCTTGCACAGGTGCCTCGGGATCGGCTCCGGCGAGTCGAAGGCTTGAGGCATTCGCTCGCAACGTGCCGACTTCACCAAAATAGGTGATTTCGAACAGGCTGCCGGGCGAGGCGCCGGTAATGGCAAGCGTGGCCGGAGTTCCGTCGACCAGGCGGAGGGTAATGGCATTGACGATGTCGAGGCCCGGTTCCTCACGATCCTGGAAGGCGGAGACCTCGGCCACCGAGCGATCGGTCGTCCAGACGAGGGCGTCGAGCAGGTGGTCCCCGTCGTCGGCAATGATGCCGCCTCCGGAAACCTTCGGATCGACGCGCCAGGCGTTGCCTTCCGGGCCTCGCTGGGTGGCGAGCCACGAGTTGGCCATGACAGCCATGACCAGCCTGAGTCGGCCGATGGCTCCCTCGGCCAGCAAGCGGCGTGCCTCGATCAAGCTGGGGGCCAGGCGAAACTGATGCCCAACGCCAACCACGCGATCACGTCCCCGGGCCAGGTTGACGATATCCACCGCCTCCTGGGTATTGGTCGAGAGCGGTTTCTCAATAAAGAGATGGCAACCGGCCTGTAACCCGTCCATTGCGGGGCGGTAGTGGGCCCGTGGAGGCGTGAAGATCGCCAACACGTCGGGCGGGGTATCGGCTAACAGTTGTTGATGATCGGAGAACGCCTGGATGGACGCGGGATCACCGCCGGAGCCGATCAGCTCCGAGGCAAGGGCCCGCGCCGCCTCGACTTCAGGATCGACGCAACCGGTAATGCGAACCGCTTCGATGTCTCGTAATCGCCTGGAATGAATCCGGGCGGCTCGGCCGCAGCCGACGATTCCAATCGTAAGCGCTGTCATGGTCTCACACCCGGAGCTTCCCGACGGATCCTCGGCCTGGCGACTTGTCCGCCGGACGCGACCGATCGCAACATCCCAGCAAGCCTACGGTGCCTCGTCAAGACCATCGCCGCAATCGGCGTAAATCGCTGAGACCTTCCTCGATTATCCCCTCATGAATGCACTGCCGGTCGCCTCTGCGTTCCCGGTACATCCCGATCAATTGAGGCCGACTGGAACCGGAGTGCTGACTTGACTCGGAGGGCAAGGGATCAGTATGTTAGTTCAAAGCACTTCGACGGTGGCTGTTGCCTAGCGGTTAAGGCGCCAGATTGTGGATCTGGAGATCGCGGGTTCGAATCCCGTCAGCCACCCTGACCTGAACTCCTGCCGAATCCTGAGTTTACGATACCCCTCCTCGGCGGAAGGTGCGGCTTCTAAAGTCTCCGGAGGCCATGCTTGATCATGTTTCCGGCCGGAGGATCAGCGTATTCGGATCCAGGTCTCACTTAACACAGCTTCCCCCAATCTCGCGTTCGCAAGCCGAAGAATTTCGGGTTTGTCATCCTCGACAGCACGAAATCTCCATCTCGGCATCTCATCTCGGTCCGATTGGCTTCCCCCAATCTCTCGCCGGATCCAACTGGTTTGTCCAGGATTCGCTCGCTCGGGAATTCAGCCCCCAGTCTCGGTCAGGATTGCCAGCCTCTCTGCGCGTGGCGACGAGATCCGTCGACCGATCCGAACTGCAAGAGCCAGTCGAGGGAACTCGATGGGGCTGCGCTCGACCCATCCAGGCTGGAGGCCGTAATCTACCGGGTCTTCATGTCATGACCTTCTCATGTCCCTCGCCACTGTGACCAGCAACTTCAATCGCCTGTACACGGGATCGATTGGGAGAAACGACGAGGCGGGCGTCCTTTGATCACCGAGATCTCTCATCTCCCGCCTCCTGGGGGAGTCCGCGAGGCAGGTCGACACCGATGATGCCCAACCCCCTTCGCCGGCAAAGCTTGTGTCACACGCCGTGCCGGTAGGGAGACACACCGTCGCTCACTCCTCCCGAGGTCACCGGGCGGTCGGCGACTTGCACCGGAATCGTTTCGAGGCCATCGATTGGATGGCCGTTCCATGGCCGAAGCAGGCGGCCTCGAACTCTAGTACGGTGAGCTTCGCCGGGCTCCGCCGCCCCCTGGCCGAGTTCTGAGAGCCCGGGCTCAGGGCCAGGCCGAAGGCGATCGGCGTAGTCTCGGCCGCAATCAGCACGCCGCCGTGCTCCGGCCAGAGGAAGGCCAGTTGCCCCGCATGATGTTCCGGGACGTGGATTGCCCGGAGGCCGCACGGTAGGGGCTCATCGTCCCTGGTCTCGTGCTCAATCTCGGTCGGCTCGACCTCCGTCGAGGCCGAGCAGAGCAGGAAGCGGCAGACGAGGGCATTGACCGGCCCGGAGCGGGTCTGAGTGGCCGGATTGCTCGGTCCTCCCTCATCATTGCCGGTTCGATGGGGTGCATTGTCGCCGGTACCTGGTGAGCCGCACCGCCTCGGAGAACGAATCGAGGAACCGCAGGCATGCGTACTGAGTCCGGCCCGGGTTCTGCAGAGAAGTCCAACCTTCGGCACGTGTCAAACGCCCCGGGAGAGGGCGGCGAGCACATTCCTAGCCGCTGAATTCGGACAGGAGGACTGGCGAGCGATGGCAGACCATCAAACAACTCACCCCGAGAAGGGACGGCCCGGCAGTGATTCCGCGGCCATTGACGGCTCCGGCGAGGAGGGCCACGAATCCCAGGGCGGTATGGGAACTCGCGGCGTCTCGCGGCCGATGGCCGAGCAAGAGGCGCGCCAGCACGACCACGGGGGTGGGGAGCACGACCACGACGGCGGCGACCACCACATGAGCCGTGAGGACCGCCTCCGCATGCTCCGTATGCACCACGGGCAGACACTCTGGATCCCCTGGACGCTCATCCTCCTCGGGGTCTGGACCATGCTTGCGCCGGTGAGCTTCGGTTACCTGAAGGAGCCGCAGTGGGTCGACCCCAGCGGAGGCCGCGGGGTCTGGTTCAGCGACGAGACGCACACCGCCCTACGGGCCTGGCTCATGACCTGGAGCGATGTGATCAGCGGCCTGCTGCTGGTCATCTTCGGCTGGCGGGCCCTGACGCCGAACCGGCCGGTCAGTCTCTGGATCTGCTGTGTCGTCGGCATCTGGATGACCTTCGCTCCGGTCGTCTTCTGGGCACCGACCTCGGCCTCCTACCTGAACGACACGGTCGTCGGCGCTCTGGTGATCGCCCTGACGATCCTGATTCCGGGCATGCCGAACATGATCATGTTTATGCAGATGGGGCCCGATACCCCGCCCGGTTGGAGCTACAACCCGTCGAGCTGGCCCCAGCGTTGGATCATGATCGTGCTCGGCGCTGCCGGGTGGGTGGTTTCCCGCTACCTGGCGGCCTTTCAGCTAGGGTATATCGATTACGTCTGGGACCCGTTCTTCGGGTTTTCGCAGGGCACAGGTCGGGTGCTTAACTCGAAGATGTCGCATGCCTGGCCAATCTCTGACGCGGGGCTGGGCACGATCTCCTACACCTTCGAGTTTCTGATGGGGTACATGGGGAGCACGGCGCGGTGGAGGACGATGCCCTGGATGGTCACGTTCTTCGGCATCCTTGTGATTCCCCTTGGGCTGACGCATATCTTCCTGATGATCTCGATGCCGGTGGCCGTGCATCACTGGTGCACGCTTTGCCTGCTGGCCGCAGCGATCATGCTCCCGATGATTCCGTTGGAGGCCGACGAGGTGGTCGCCATGGGCCAGCACATGGTCGAGGCGAAGCGGCGCGGCGACCGTGGCGGCTCGCTCTGGCGGATTTTCTGGCGGGGCGGCTCCGCAGAGGGCTGTACGGCCGATGAACGTTCGCCGGAATTGGTGGCCTTGCCCAGGACGCCGGGGAGCGTCATCGTCGCCTCGATCTGGGGCATGAGCGTCCCGAAGGGCCTGGCGCTTGCTGCCTTGTTCGGCATCTGGCTGGTCTTCAGCCCGACGGTCTTCCGCCTGGACATTGAGACGACGGCGGCAGACATTGCCCATCTGGGAGGGGCACTGATGGTGACCGTCTCGGTCATCTGCATGGGGGAGGTGTTGCGCATGGGCCGCTTTCTGAACGTCCCGCTAGGCCTGATCGTGGCCGTCGCCCCCTGGTTCCTTGAGGCCGCGACGACCGGCTTTGCGTTCAGTGCGACGCTCTCGGGCCTGGCGGTCCTCCTGCTGTCCATCCCACGAGGTCCGAAGACCGAGCGGTATGGTCTGTGGGAAAGCTATGTCCGGTGAGCTGTCATGCCCCCGGATTTTACGAACGACGCCCCGTGATACGCTCGCGAGCATCGCGGGGCGTGGTGGGGTTTCAGAGCAGGTTGACCACCCGATCGGCGAGTCCCTTCTCGCCGAGGATGACGTTGAGGTGGCCGTTGGACGCGATGCGTTCCAGAACCTCAAGCTCGCGGAGCCTCATGAGGGCTGGGTGGTCGGTCAGGAGCTTGGCGGTGTTGGCCTGGCTGCGGAGGGCGGCCGTTTCCTCGCGTCGGGTGATGAGATTGGCCTCGGCGGCCTTGCGGGCCTCGGTGACCTTGTTCATCAGGTCCTTCATTTCTCCCGGGAGGATCAGGTCGCGGATGCCGGCCGATCGGACCTCCAGGCCGAGACTCGACGCTCGGGCGCGGAGCAGGTCCTCGGCCTCCCGGGCCACGCTGTCCTTGTCGGAGAGCAAGGTGTCGAGCTCTCGGCCGCCAAGGACGGCACGAAGGACCAGCTGCGCCTCGCGGTAGAGGGCCTGGCGGTGGTCGTCGACCGCGCAGACGGCCCGCTTCGGATCGCTGACGACGAAGGTCACCTGAGCGTTCAGGCGGAGCGTGACCGTGTCGGCGGTCATGATCTCCTGGCCGGTCAGGTCGAGCGTGGCCTCTCGGAGGTCAACCTCCACGACGCGGGCCTCGGCGGAGCCTCGCCAGAAAGCGTAGAGCCCCGAGCCGAGTGTGTCGGCGTACTGACCATCGAGGAACAGGACGCCGGCATGGTTGCGATCGACCGTGCAGAGGTCGAGCAAGCCGACGGCGCCGGGGGTCCGGGCGATGATCTTCAGGTCGTCATGCTCGAAGCGAGGCCGGCGGGCGTCGACCAGTTCGATCCGCACGTCGCGAGGTCCGGTCCAGTAGGCATACAGACCCGGTCCGAGCACACAGGAGAAACGGCCGTCGATCCAGACCAGGGCTCGGCGGTCGTCCTTCAAGTCGATGACCTCGGCATGAGGCTTCAGAGCACCGGACTTGACAATCAGGTCGAGCCGATCGTGCACGAGCCGAGGAGCCCGCATGGAGACGACCTCGGCCTCGATCCGACCGAGCGGGTCGAACAGCCAGTGGGTGCCCTCGCCGAGCAGGCCGTGGAACTCTCCCCGGCGAAAGAGGAGGCCCATCTCATAACTTCGAACATGAATGCGCTTGATCAGAACCATGATGATCGCTCCTCGCCCGGGGAGTCACCGGGCTTCATTCAGGGAAAAGGCATGAGCGAATTCCTTGAAACGAAAAAAACGGCCCTTGGAAGGCCGAACGGCCGTCGATCACACATCGAGGGGCGGGGCGTCGCGTTGATGTCCCTGAAGGTCGGAGGGATTGGCCGCGCTGTGAAGCCTTCCGCTGGACGAAAGGAACTTCACAAACGACCTCACCCATCGACGATCGAGGGACATTGCGGCGGGCCTCAGGGCCTCTCGGGCGTGCGTGCCCTCGGATCGGTTGGCGAGGTGGCGGTCGATCCGACCCGGTGGTTCCGGGCCATTTGTTCCGTCAACTCGCGTCGAACGAGGGCGGATCGAGCGGTTGCTGGCCTCCCTTGGGCGCTCGGTGTGACGCAATCGCGTCGGGGTGGAAACAGGCGCAACACCTGTTCCCGGTCAGTGTGGGCAGGATTCGAACCTGCGACACCCGGATTCTCAATCCGGTGCTCTCCAATTGAGCTACCACGATCTGAAGCCGCTTCGTTTTGATCCCATGTCCGGAACACACCGGCCCGATCGCCCTTTGGAGGGTGAGGGCAGTGCGCCGCTGGCCCTGCGACCTCAGACGACCCGACGGTTCTGAGCCGCCGGGAGAAACGCGGGTGGGAGTCGAACCCACTTCCACCGATTTGCAGTCGGTTGCCTGGCCGTCTGGCTCCCGCGTCTTGAATGAACAGAACAGAATCAATGCCCCCGCCAGGAGTCGAACCTGGGCTTCGACCTTCGCAGGGTCGCGTGCCTCCCTCACACTCCGGGGGCGGTTTGATTGGGGTGAGTCCCCCCGCCAGGAGTTGAACCTGGTCCTCGACGTTCGAAGCGTCGCGTGCGATCCGACACACTCCAGGGGTAGGGATCAGCGGTCATCGGGAAGGATGGCCGAGCAGAGGCGCAAGGATTCGAACCCTGTCATCGCGTGTTGGAGACGCGCCGCGCTCCCAGGCGCACACCTCTGTGTCGTGATGGTCGATTCGTCGAAGGGATGTCCGACGGGATTCGAACCCGTGCTTCGAGGCCCACAACCTCGGGTGCTGCCGCTACACCACGGACACCATCGTTGCGATCGGCTCAGGAGTGGACTGCCGGGGAATCGAACCCCGATTTCCTGTGTGCAAGACAGGTGTCTTCCCCTTGGACCAGCAGCCCGAATCGATCGGTTCGGAACGTTTCATCCCGCAGGCGGAAGGAGGGGGAGTTGAACCCCCAAGGCTCATCGCTCGGCCGTTTTCAAGACGGCTGCCGTCGCCAATCGGCTTGCCCTTCCGTAGATAATCATGCGAATAATTGATTTGAAAATTGAGATAAATTCATGCGCATTTGAAATCAAGTGATTGTGGCGTTTCATAAGAATGTCGTGCTGATAAGCCAGGCTGAAGCAGCGGGATGCAAACCGGCGCTTCCCTGATGCGTCTCGTCGACTGGCTTCAAGGGAATCGAAAACGGCCCGGTCGTCTTGGGACGACCGGGCCGTTGCGAGGGGTTCGCGAGACGGTGATCGGTCGTCAGAGGCGGAGCGGTCGGGAGAGGAACGCGGCCGGACGCATCGCGTCCGAATGACTCGCGCTCCGATTCAACGGTTGAGAGAATGATCGAACCCAATCCATCGAAATCCTGCTCCCCACAAAAGCGACGGCGAGGAAACCTGGGCCACCCGGCCTCGATCGAGCCTCGCCATCGGCTGACATCCTCCCAGACGCTCGACCGGGGACGGATGTTCGCGCTCTGAGATCGGATTTTTTCAGACGGCCCGAAATCAGCGAATGATGGTGCGACCCAGGCGGACGGTCACGTCTTCGGTGCCTCCGTTGCGGCGGACGGTCACGGTTATGGTCTCGCCGGGCATGTACGATTCGACCTCCGTCAGCAGCTCTCCCACGCTTGGGACGGGAACGCCGTTGATGGCCAGGATCACGTCGGCGGAAGTGGGGTCGATCTGGGCTCGAACGAACGGGCCATCACGGAGGTACTGGATCCGGAGGGGCCGAATTCCGGCCTGATCGGCCGGTCCGCCCGCCTCAACGCCGAGGACGAGCAAGCCTTCGTCGAGCTTGTAGACGCGAGCGATTCCCAGGGTTGCACGCTCGACATAGCCCTGCTCGATCAACGGTTTGAGGACTCGTTTGATGGTCGAGATCGGCACAGCGAAGCCGATGCCGGAGGACTGGCCGACCCGGCTGTAAATCGCCGTGTTCATGCCGATGACCTCACCCCGATTGTTGAGCAGGGGGCCGCCGGAGTTGCCGGGGTTGATCGAGGCGTCGGTCTGGATGATCCCTCGGATCGATCGGCCATTCTTGGCTTCGAGCGAACG
The DNA here is from genome assembly GCF_009177065.1 of Tautonia marina. Classification (NCBI taxonomy): domain Bacteria; kingdom Pseudomonadati; phylum Planctomycetota; class Planctomycetia; order Isosphaerales; family Isosphaeraceae; genus Tautonia; species Tautonia marina. The sequence goes on along the minus strand of NZ_WEZF01000002.1, from coordinate 271,276 downwards.
GTCGAGGCTGCTGATGATGCCGGTCGTCAGAGTTCGTTCGAGTCCAAAGGGGTTGCCGAGGGCGAGGACTTTCTGGCCGACCTTGAGGTTTCGACTGTCGCCCAGCACGACCGGAACCAGGGAATCGGGAGGGGAAAAGGCCTTGAGAACCGCCACATCGTTGCTCGGGTCGATCCCGACGACCCGAGCATCGAGGACCGAGCCATCGAAAAGACCGACCTGAACGACCTCGGCCCCTTCGACCACATGATGATTGGTCAGAATGTGCCCCTGGTCGTTGATGACGAATCCGGAGCCGGAGCCGGACACCTCGGTATCCTGAAAGAGCCCTCGGACGGTGGCCGAGGTGGAGATATTGACGACGGATCGGTTGACGGCCTCGTAGATTCGCGTCGTGTTCTGCTCGTCTTCGTCGAGCCCGGTGACGGCGAAGCCGGCGGGGCTGGAGTCGATGGGGTCGAGTGGAGTGTCGGGAGTGCCTTCGTTCGAACGGGAGCCGCGGGGAAGTCCTGGAGCGGGATCGACCCGGTCGCCGGAGGGCTCGGGGAAGGCTCGGGGATCGACCCCTCCTTCGGCTCGACGTTCGGGATCGGGAGGAGCCGCGTTGTAATAGAGGGCAGAGTCTGGTTCGGAACTCCGGCGATCGAGGAGAGACCGCGCGTTGATTCCGAGGTCGAGCAGGGCGACGATCGCCAACGTGATGATGATGGTCAGCAGATGGGGACCGATTCTGGCCAGGGCATCCGACGTTCGGTGGCGTTGCATGATGGGCACCCGATCTGGGAAGTCGATTCGAGCCGAAACGGCGTCCGGTGGAACCGACTTCGAATCGGAATCAACCAGCGGTTCCTTGACGCGCGTTTCACCTCCTGGCGCAAGTTTACGAGACCCCATTTCCTGCGCCCATCCCGAGAATCGCACCAGGGGGAGCGACTTCGCCTCAGGTGGGAAACGGGTTGAGAAACCAGCAACACGTGTGCAATCGATGGGCCGAATCGTCTGAGGTCGGACAATTTTGGGAGAGACCTGGCACGCCGATGATCGGAATTTGAAGGGTTGGATTCAGATCGGGAGGGCTTTCAGCGTGCCCTGGAGGCTTCCCCTGGAACGCGGAACCGTGATCCCGTAGCATTTTCGATTCCTGGAACCCGGCCGATTCGACCCGTCCTCCGGCGGGGGTTCCCACCGAAACAGGGGCCATTTCGTGGCAGAACACGACAGAACGACCGGATCGGGGCCTGCTCAGGGGCCTGAAGACACCAGGGATTCCGCTCCTGTGAGCGCGTTGGATTCGAAGGCGAGCCGCTGGGCCTTGACCACGTTTTCGGTCCTGTTTGTGATTCACCTGCTTGACTACCTCGACCGCTGGGCCCTGGCCGGGGTGTTGAAGAAGGTCCAGGCCGATCTGGAGATGAGCGACGGTCAGGCGGGCTCCTTGAATTTCTACTTTCTACTGACGTTTAGCCTGATCAGTCCGTTAATGGGGTGGTTTGGAGACCGAGGGAGGCGGACCTGGCTGCTGGCCTTCGGGGTCGGCCTCTGGAGCCTGGCGACCGTCGGCACGGGCCTGGTGCGAAGTTACGGAGAGCTGACGTTCGCCCGGAGCTTGCTGGGGGTCGGTGAGGCGACCTACGGGGTGCTTGCGCCGACGATCCTGGTCGATCTGTTCCGTCGGGAGCGTCGGTCGCGGGTGATGGCCTATTTCTACATGGCCATGCCGCTCGGGTATGCGTTGGGGGTGTTCGGGGCGGCCTGGATTGCCACGAACAGCCCGACGTGGGTCGCAGGGACGCCGTTGGAAGCGTACGGCGGCTGGCGAATTGCGTTTTTCATCGTCGGCATTCCGGGGTTGCTGGCGGCCTTGACCGTGCTGCTGTTGCCCGAGCCGGTCCGAGGGGCCAGTGAGAACGTCGATCTGGAGCGCGTGCAGGCCCACGAGCGGGTGATGCCGACGGCCGACGATTACAAGGATCTGGCGGTCAACTCGTCGTACACCTACGTCGTGTTCGGCCTGGCAACGTTCACGTTTGCCTTCGGAGGCTTGGCGTACTGGCTGCCGTCGTACCTGGACCGGGTCAAGGGCTTCGGCACCGAGAAGGCGGCCCTGGTGGTGGGGCTGAGCGGCGGTCTAGCGGCGATTGTGGGGATGAGTCTTGGTGGCTGGCTGGCGGACCTCCTCTCGAAGACGAACCCGAGAGCCCTGTTCCTGGTGCCGGGGACGGCGATGTTGCTGGCGGTTCCCTTCGTGCTGGGGGCGATCTTCAGCACGAGCGAGCCAATGATCATCGGCTCAATGTTCGTGGCGATGACCTTGATGCTGATGAACACCGGGCCGTGCAACGCGGTGATTGCCAACGTCGTCACGCCGAACATGAGAGGGGTGGCCTACGCCGTCTCGATCTTCTTCATCCACGTGCTCGGGGATCTCTGGTCGCCGATGCTGATGGGCCTGGCCTCGGACTACCTCGGTGATCCGGAGGTGATGGCCTCCTGGATCGGCGAGTGGTTGTTCCGGATCGGAGCCAGGCCCGTGGAGCAACCGGATGGATCGTACCGCAACCTGACGGCCGGGATGCTGGTGGTGGTTCCGGCGATCGTGCTGGGGGGTTGTGTTTTGCTGGCCGGTGCGCGGCACTTGCCGAGAGAGATGGCCCTCATGCTTGCCAAGCTCCGAGCGAACCCGGCGGCCCGAAAGGGGTAATCGCAGTCCCGTTACCGCTCGATTCCGAGCCGATCGGGGCGGGAAGCAGGGCGGGTCTTTGTGTATGATCTCGGACTGTGGCTTGAGGGAACGGGTCTCCCCGCCCGGTCGGTGGGTCGAGACGTCCCTCCATCAGCCCGTCTCGTTTTGCAACGGAGCCCGACTTCGATGAGTCAACCCGTGAAGGTTGCGATCACCGGCGCCGCCGGTCAGATTGGTTACGCCATGCTGTTCCGGATCGCCAGCGGCGGTCTGTTTGGCCCTGATCAGCCGGTGAAGCTTGGCCTGCTGGAAATCACCCCGGCCCTCGGGGCCCTCAACGGCACCCTGATGGAACTGGACGACTGCGCCTTCCCCTTGCTCAAAGGGGTGACGGCGACCGACAACGCCGAAGAAGCCTTCGCCGATGCCGACTGGGTGATCCTCGTTGGCGGGATGCCCCGCAAGGAAGGGATGGACCGGGCCGACCTGATCCGCGCCAACGGCCCGATCTTCACCGGCCAGGGTAAAGCGATCAACGCGGCTGCACCGAAGGCGAAGGTGCTCGTTGTTGCCAACCCGTGCAACACGAACTGCCTGATCGCCATGTCCCACGCGCCGAACGTCCCCCGACAGAACTGGTTCGCCATGACCCGGCTCGATGAGAACCGGGCCAAGGCCCAGCTTGCCCAGAAGGCCGGGGTCGGCGTTTCCGACGTGACCCGCATGACGATCTGGGGCAATCACTCCGACACCCAGTATCCCGACTACAAGAACGCCCGGATCGGCGGCAAGCCGGCGACCGAGGTGATTTCCGATCACGCCTGGCTGTCCGAGACGTTCATCCCGACCGTCGCCAAGCGAGGCGGCGCGGTCATCAAGGCCCGGGGGGCCAGCTCGGCGGCCTCGGCGGCGAACGCGGCACTCGATTGTGTTCGGTCGTGCTCGCAAGCGACCCCTGGAGATGACTGGCACAGCGTCGCCATCTTCTCCGAGAGCAACCCCTACGGCGTCCCCGGCGGCCTGATGTACTCGTTCCCGATCCGGACGGGCAGCGATCAGTCCTGCTCGATCGTCTCCGATCTGGCGATCGACGACGACGCCCGACGTCGGATCGACGCCTCGGCCGACGAGTTGCAGAAGGAACGCGAGGTGGTCAAGGAACTGCTCGGCCCGGCGGTCTGAGCGGTTGATGGTCCACTGGTCGAATCGGGGCCGATTCTCTCGATGGGAACGGCCCCGAGATCAGTGGATCGGGCGACTCAACCGAATCGAGAGGGGAAGCTCCAGGCCGTGGGCTTCCATGAGCGGCTCGTCACCGAGAATCGTCTCGGGAAGGCCGTCGGCGACGATCCGGCCGCCGTCGAGTAGGGCGACACGGTCGCAGAGTTCGAGGACCATTTCGAGGTCGTGGGTCGCAATGAGCTTCGTCGCAGGAAGCGAACGGATCAGGGTGAGGAAGTTGCGTCGGGAGCGGGGATCGAGGTTGGCGGTCGGCTCGTCGAGGACGAGGACTGTTGGCTCGCAGGCGAGAACGCCGGCGAGGCAGGCCCGTTTACGTTCGCCGAAGCTGAGGTGGTGAGGAGGTCGGTCGGCGGCCTCGGCCATGTCCACGAGGTCGAGGCAATGCAGGGCGATCTGTCGGGACTCGGCCTTGCGTTTGCCGAGGTTCAAGGGGCCGAAGGCGACGTCTTCCAAGACGGTGGCGGAGAACATCTGGTCGTCGGGGTCCTGGAAGAGCAGGCCGACCCGACGGCGGATCTCGGGACCGTTGCGCTCATTGACCGGAAGGCCGTCGATCCAGACCGAAGGGGAGGGCTCGGATCGCTTGAAGGACGGCAGGCCGTGGCCGTGGCCGAGTCCCGGTTCCGCACCCGCACCAAGGCGGCCGGGAAGGAGGCCGTTGAGGTGGAGCAGAAGGGTACTCTTGCCCGCGCCGTTGGGGCCGACCAGGGCGACGGTTTCTCCGGCTCGGATCTCCAGATCGACCCCGCGGAGCGCTTCCTTGCCGTCGGGATAGCGGTAGCGGAGCCCTCGGACGAGCAAGGAGGCCGGAGGGGTGTCATCAACGGCGGTCGGCGTCATGGTGAAGCAGAATCGGGCTGAACGGGCGGGGAGATTGAGTCGGGGCCGTCGAGACTACGGAAGGTGCCGTCCCACCCCCGGGCGAGCATGGCCGCGTGAACCCGCTCGCCGCGCTCGAAGGATCGGAGGAGCAACCCGGCGATCAGCGAGGCCCCGAGCGGCCATTCGGACCATCGGGAGCGTCGGAAGGATCGGGCCCGTCGGGCGCGGGCCATCCGGCTGAGCTGCTCGGCCAGGACGAACAGGTAACGGTACATCAAAAGGAGGGTGGCGACCAGGACTGTCGGTGCCCTGAGCTGTTCGAGGGCGGTCATCAGGTCACGGAACGGGGTGACGTGGGCCAGCAGCAGGATGGAGAGGATCGTCAGGCAATTCTTCGCCAGAATCGTTCCCCCGACGACCCACGGACCAAACGTCGGGGCCATCGGGTGCGAGGGGGCGATCATCACGGCAAGGAGGACCACGACCGGCATGACCGCGAGCCCTCGTCGTAACAAGGTGCCAGGTGAAACGCCGGAGATCCCGACCAGGAAGGCAAGCAGCATGGCCGCTCCCCCGAGCGGTCGCCAGGAACCGATCGGCAGGAGGACCACCGCGAGGACCAGGGCGAGAGTCGCCACCAGTTTGATCCTCGCGTCGAGTCGATGCAGCGATCCGTGGGCCGATTGATCGGGTTCGAGCCAATCAAGCCGCATGAGGTTCCGGCCCTGCTTCGGAAGGAGAGGAAGAATTCGGGCCTTCGAGGCTGGGAGTGTTTCGGGTAAACGCTCTTGCCAGGACGAGCCCGGTGATGAAAACCGAGACGGTGCCGATCAGGCCAACGGCGGCGGTCACCGGAGCGATGTCAGGCAGGCCCTCGATCGAATAATCCGGCATCGGGCCGGTGAAGATCGATCCGGCTTCCTCGTTGAGGAACCCAAGCCGCCCGCCGACGAATTCGAGCCCGTCGTCGTTGGGAGAGGCCAGGGGGGCCAGGAAGGCCGCAACCGCCAACGAGGCCGCCAGGCCGCCGATTGCCACGCGGGTCCATCGGCCCGATCGGGTCAAAATCGTGTCGTCGTCGAAGATCAGGTCGGGACGTACCGAGAGAACCGTTCGCAGGACAAGGCCGGTGATGATCGCCTCGCCCAGGCCGATGATCGCGTGAATCATGGTCATCCAGCCGAGGACTCTCGGCAGGTCGGACCAGTAGCCCGAGGCTCCCAGCTCGATCGTGAACGCCAGCGAGGCGAGCAGGACCGAGAACCAGGCCGCAACCATCGCACCGATCAGGACTCCGGACTGGCCGCCCAGGGCCTTGCGGATCGGGTCGTAAATGGCGTATCCGCCAACGCCTGCGATGAGGCCAAGGTTGAGGAAATTCGCCCCAAGCGCGAGGATGCCTCCGTCCGCAAAAAGCAGACTCTGCACGAGCAAAACGGTTCCCAGCACCAAGGCTCCGGCCCACGGACCGAGCAGGACCGCCGCCAGGACTGCGCCAATCAGGTGACCCGAGGCCGGCACCACAAACAGCGGGAAATTTACCATCTGAGCCGCGAAGACGAAGGCGGACATGACCCCCATCAGGACCATGGTGCGGTCTCTGAGGCGCGTTCTCAGCTTGCGGAGTCCCACCGCGAAACCGCCCAGAGCCAGGGCCCCGGTCGTCAGCACGACGGGTTGGGAGAGGAGATTGTCCGGAATGTGCATCGGCTCGGCTCCGCCGGGAACGGATCTTGGGGACGAACACGATGGCTCCGCTGAACTGCGACCGCCCCCGTATTCGTATGCGCGTTTTAACTATTCGCGCATAAAGGGACGGGTCTCGTCAACTCTGTTGAGCCCGGAGTCGGTCCGAATTGACGGAAGGGAGGACCTTCCGTATGGTCTTGGCGACCGATTTCCTGTCTGTTCGCGCTGGTTTGCCTGGCAAAGCGATCGCTCTGCAATGCCTTCCGCCTGCGGCCGAGGTCACCTGGAGGACCGCCCATGCGAGCGTCACGGAAGCGCAGGATCGTCACGCTATTGATCATTCTGGTCATCGTGGGCACGGCGATCCCGCTGGCGGTCTGGCGGTCGTTGACCTACGAACCTCCCTTCTACCGGAACCTTGCGGCGAAGGATCGCCAGATCCGCCGGGTCGAGGCCGACCGCTTTGTCTCTCAGACCTTCCAGTTACGCAACGACATCGCCAATGAGTCGTACTGGGAGGCCAGCTTCACCGACGAGGAGGTCAATGCCTGGATCGCGGAAGACCTGGTGACGCATTTCGCGGAGTACCTGCCGGATGGGGTCCGCGATCCGTTGCTCGTCTTCGAACTGGATCGGGTGACACTGGCCTTCAAGCTCGATCGGGGGCCGTTCACGTCGTTGGTCTGGGTCGTGGCCCGGGTGCAGGTTGCGGAAGACAACACGCTTGCGCTTCACCTGGAAAAAATCCGGGCCGGGGCCATGCCGATCTCTCCCGACGAGGTGGTTGGGCCGATCGTCAACCGGGCCAAGGCGCACGGTCTGGACGTCGATTGGTCGAACGACCACGGCGAGACGGTGGTCTACATTCGCTACTCGCCCACCCCGGAACGCCTGGATGTGGTGCTGGAACGGGTCGTCGTGCTGGATGGTCGGCTCTATCTAAGTGGGCGATCGGATCGAAACGCCGGGCGCGTGTCGGGGCTGACACTGCCGTCTCGGCGCATTCTTCAGATCAAATTTCCCATCCGGAACCGCCAAGATCGTTCGCCGAGTCGGACCAGATCCGCCTCGCCGATGACCTGATGTCCGAAGAATCGGACGAGCACGCGATCGTCGGTCCAGAGGATCGGTTCGTAGGTTCCCCGATCGACGCGGCGGACCGTGCCCCGATCGTGCGAGATCGGTCCCTCGTAGTCGAGATATCGGACGCGGTGGTCGGGCAGCGAAGTTGCATCGATCTCGGTTTCGGGCTCCGGAAGGCGCGAAAGGGCCCAGGTGCGGAGCCGAGGTCCGGCTTCGAGCATTAAGTCCCAGTGCACCCCGTTCCAGCGGTGCTCAAGCAGGACGAAGCGCGGAGGGATGCCAGATCGTCCCGGGAACTCAAGCGGTTCAAGGCTCATCGAACTGGAGCAAATTGGACCGATGACCTACAATGTGGCTGTTTCAACACAACGAGACGTCGGGCAGCCCTGGGTCCCAGGAACAATCGTCCCGAATCTACTGACGGAAAGGAGCGCTCGATGGATCGCGCCGCGATGATCGAAAAGCTGAACGAAATCCTCAAGTGGGAGTATGCTGGGCTGGTCCAGTACACCCAGTATAGCTTCCTCGTCCGTGGCACCTGGCGAGAGGTCTACTACAAACTCTTCCGGGACAGCGGAGAAGAGGCCCTGGAGCATGCCCACAAGGTCGGCGACAAGATTGCGGCCCTGGGAGGTGTGACCACGGTCGAACGAGGTGAGGTGAAGGTGACGACCGACCTGAATGAGATGCTCCGGAACTCGCTGGAGATGGAGCGTCGTCACGTCGAACTGTACACCCAGGCGATCGAACTTTGCGAGGATCGCGACGTGGGCCTGCGCAACCTGCTCGAAGACATCTGCCAGATGGAGCAGGACGGAGCCGACCACCTGTCCAAGATTCTGGACGAAGGGGATCTGAGCCTCGGAACCTCGTCTCGTCCTCAGCAGCGAACCGGCTGATTCGGTTCGAGCGGAAATCGCTTCAGAACAAAACCAGGCCGCGGAAGCATTCAGGTGCTTTCGCGGCCTTCGTGTTCGAAGGGGCCGATCGGAACGAACGGAACAGGTTCGGTTCGAATTCGCTCGATGCCTGTTACTCCGAGCCATCCCCCACCGCGTGGCGGAAGCGCCGAGGGCTGTTCGGCCCAGGGAAGGGCAAGGTGGCCGGGACGTCCTCATTGTCGGCATCGAGGGCCGCGCGGGCCTCAGTCATGCCGAGGACTCCTTGAAGCTGAGCCCACTGGCGCGGTTCGAGCTGCATCGAACGCTGCGTGAACCAGCCGATTCCTTCAGCATGGTGTTGCTCGCACAAACAAATCATCAGGCCGCCCTGATCCGCTTGCTCCAAGGCGACCTGGAGCCGTTGGTAAGGGGCTGAACCCGGCAGTGTCGCTAGGACCGTCCGCGCCACGGTCGTCTCTCCATGGAACCGTCGGGGAGGGTGGAATCGAGGCAGGGCTTCGCGATTGAGATTCAGTCTCAGCTCTGATGATTGAATCTTACTGGAAGGAGGTGTTCGAGAGCAAGCGCGAAATGGAATGCGAGTTGAAAAAATCGGTGACGGGGGGAGTTCCCTCGGATGGCGTGGGAGGGTGTTGCGGTTCTTGAGAGGCTCGTTCATCTGGCCTGGGGCGATCGGCTCGGTTAAGCTCGAAGAACGTCGGCCGCCGATGGCGGACGGCCAGGGAGGCGGGCAAGAACGCCATCGGAGCGGTTCGAATCGACAGCGACGACTTCGTCGCGAGGGGGCAAAGGCGTGAGCCCGAAAGAGGTTCTGGCGTACATTCGTCAGCGAGAGGTGTTCACGGTCGATCTCAGGTTCATGGATTTCCCGGGCGTCTGGCAGCACTTTGCCATTCCGGCCGATGCGCTGACCGAGGAGACCTTTGAGAACGGGATTCCGTTCGATGGGTCGAGCGTGCTGGGATGGCGGGCGATCAACGAGGCCGATTTGCTGGTCGTTCCGCAACCGGAAACGGCGCTGATCGACCCGTTCGCCGCGCGTCCGACCCTGACGATGATCTGCAACATCCAGGACCCGATCACCCAGCAGGACTACACGAGAGACCCGCGCAACATCGCCCTGAAAGCGATGCAGCATCTTCGGGAATCAGGCGTGGCCGATGACTGCCGGATTGCTCCGGAGCTGGAGTTTTTCGTCTTCGATCGGGTGCGGTTCGATCAGACCGGGAACCAGGCGTTTTATCACGTGGACTCGGAGGAAGGTTCCTGGAACCAGGGTCGAGACGATGCTGGGAACCTGGGATACAAGCCGCGATCGACGCTCGGGTATTTTCCGTGCCCTCCGATGGACAGTCAGTCGGACTTGCGAACCGAGATGGCGCAGATCATGAGCGACTGCGGCATCGCCACATCGGCCCATTTTCATGAGGCGGCCACGGCTGGACAGGGGGAGATCGACCTGCTTCCCCGATCGCTGGTCGAGGCGGCCGATCATGTCATGCTCGCGCGCTACATCATTCGAAATGTGGCGAGGAGACACGGCAAATCGGCCACGTTCATGCCCAAGCCCCTGTTCGGAGAGAATGGGTCAGGACTGCACCTGCACCTTGGTTTTCGATCCGAGGGGCAATCCTTGATGGCAGGCAATGATTACGCCGGCATGAGCGAGCTGGCGATGCACGCCGTCGGCGGCCTGATTCGCCACGCCCCGGCGCTCTGTGCGTTCGGCAATCCGACGACGAACAGTTACAAGCGGCTGGTCGAGGGGTTTGAGGCCCCAACCAAACTTGCCTACAGCCGTCGGAACCGCCAGGCGATCGTCCGGATTCCGGTGCATGACCCCGTGACCGATGGTCGTCGGATCGAGTACCGATGCCCGGATGCGTCGTCCAACCCCTACCTGCTGTTCGCTGCAGTCTTGCTGGCGGCCCTCGACGGGATCCAGACCCATGCCGACCCCGGCGAGCCGTTCGATCGGGACCTTTACGAGGTTCGGCCCGACGAACTGGACGAGGTCCGTGGCACACCACGATCGCTCGATGCTGCGCTCGATGCGCTTGCCCAGGATCACGATTTTCTGCTTCGGGGTGATGTTTTCACGCCGGACGTGATCGATACCTGGATCTGGTACAAACGCCAGCACGAGGTCGAAGCCGTTCGGGTTCGACCTCACCCGTATGAGTTCTCGCTCTATTACGATGTGGGATAAGCTGGCAAGCGGATCGGGTCGCGGTCAAGGGCCGGGGGTGACAGAGTCCTCCGATGCGGGGGGCTCGACAACTCGGGTCGAGGTCGCGACCACGATCGACAGCAACCCCACAACAACGTGAGGCAGCCAGACGATTCCGGCAAACCCGAAGAGCCAGGGGGAGGCCGCCAGGAAGACGCCGGCGGCCGCGTCGAAGGCCATGTGAGTCGGCATGGTCAGCGTGCCAACGCATCCAGCCTCGTAATCGGTCATCAGTGAATAAATGATGACGATTGCTCCGACAAGGACGGGCACCCAGGTTTCTGCCCCGCCCACGGTGAAGCCGAGCAGCCAGGGCATGAGGATGAGGCTTGCGCCGACAAGATAGTCGAGGACGCCGTGTGAGCGTGTGGAGAGGAACCGCATCGGTCGTGCTTCCTTGTGGGCTCGGGATCGATGGGTTTGGTTCGGAAGACAAGGTCGAGGGAAGGTGTCGCCTGGGCTGGCGGGATGCCTGACTCGCAGGAAGGAGCCTCGGAAGAGAGAGCAATTGGAAGGCTCCGTACCCTTCGGGCAAGGAGCAGAAACGAAAACCGCCCGCCAGGGCTGGAGGGCCAGGGCGGGCGGAAGGGATTCGGTCAATGGAAAAGAGGAGGGATTACTCCTTTTCCTTGACCTTGAAGCCCTTGTCGAAGGCGGCGGAGGAGAAGATCAGGGTGAGCTTCTCGGCGTCTTCGGCTCCTTCGACCTTGGCGAGGCAGTTGCCGCAGCAGACGGCGACGGTCGCGCCGGCGACCTCGGTGGTCTTGGTGTCATCGGCCGGACGGCCGGAGAGCGGGCAGGCGGTCTGCTCGGCCTGACCGGTGGCGACGAGCTGCGCATTGGCCTTTTCGGCGAACTTGGCGGTGTCGGCCTTGAAGGCGTTCGGGCACTTGCCGCAGCAGAAGTAGACCGAAGCACCCTTGTAGGCGACCTTTTGCTCGGCCTTGACCGGGGCGCCGGACACCGGGCACTTGATGTCGTCGAGCTTGGGTTCGTCAGCGATGAAGGCCATTGCAGGGGCGGCGAAAGCAATGGCGGCGAGCAGAGCGAGCGTTCGCATGAATTGGTCCTCGTGATCAGAAACTCAAGAGACTCGGGATGCCACGCGGCCGACAAGACCAGTCCGGGCCGCGTCGTGCAGCGCGGCGAGATCGGGCCGGTTCGAGCCGGTTCGCAGTCTTAATCTAGAGCCTCGTCATGCCGTCGTACAGGGGGCAGCCCCTACGAAGCGGGTTGATCTGACGAATCGGGCCTGAGGGGATCGGTCGGTTCCGAGGGCGGTGTTTCCTCGCGGAAGGCGAGCAACATGAGGGTGGCGGCGCCGATCACGAGCATGTTGTCGGCGAAGTTGAAGATGGGGAAATCGAAATTGATCGAGTCGACATGAACGTGGACGAAATCGCGGACGTGACCGAATCGAAGGCGGTCGTAGCAATTGCCGATGGCTCCAGCCATGATCAGCCCGAGTGCGGCGGTTTGCCAACGATCGGTTGCGTTCCGGAGCACGAATAACCAGTAGAGAATGAAGACCCCCGCCACGATCGACAGGAGGGCGAACATCAGGCTTCCAAAGGCGAGATTTCCACCAATCCCCCAGAGCGCCCCGGTGTTGTAGCTGGTGCGGAGTTCAACAATCTCGCCGAGAACGGAGACGGCCGGGGATCCGGGAGGCCCGACTCGCTGAAAGACGATGGCCTTGGTTGCCAGATCGAACGCCGAACCTCCCAGAGCCAGTCCCCAGAACAGGAGCCAGCGACTGGCCGGGATGGGAGCGTGGCCGGAGACGGTCGTTCCGGCGGCTGTCTTCGGGTCGGCCAAGGGCTGCGTCTCCATCGCCGAGCCTTTCGCGTCCTGCCGGGCCAGGTCGGTTCGGCCCGTGGATCCTTGGGTCAACCCAGCGCGACTCGATTTTCGTGCGCTCGGGCACACTCAATGCAAAATCGGGTGTAAGGGAGGGCCTGAAGTCGAGCTTTGGCGATCGGTTTGTCGCAATCGCCGCAGCGGCCGAAGTTGCCGTCGTCCAACCGAACGAGCGCGGCCTCGATCTCGTCGAGGGTTTCCTGCTCGTTTTCGATCAATCCGAGTGTAAATTCCTGATCGAAATTATCGGTCCCCAGATCGGCCATGTGGATCGGCATGCTCGAAAGGTTCCCGCTGCCACCGTCTCCGCCTCGGTTCAGGGCTTCGTCGGTCATCTGATCGACGTCTCCCTGGAGCCGGGCACGCAGGGTAAGCAGGATTTTCCGAAACCGCTCTTGCTCGTCCTTCTTCAACTGGCGATCGCTGGCCATCTGCTCGATCCTCCGCAGGCGCTCAATGCCTGGTCGGGGGATCGCGATGGGGAGGAATGCTAGTCTCCCCTCGCCCCCCTTGTCAACGCGAGCCGGGCGATCGTCCCGGTCGGCGCGGGTGTGCACGAATGTTTCGACCCTCCAGATTACACCGAACGGGATCGGCGCCGCCAGTCCCGGCCGTGGTTTGCGAAGGATCACCGGACTTGACCTGGCCAGGGCTCGGGGTAGCCTTTTCCCCAGAGAGAAGCGTCCTCCGGAACCATCGACCGAGGCACGGTCGGGGCTGACACAGGGGGATGAGTCGGGAGCGCCTCCATGAGTACCAGCGCGTCGAAATTGATCTTCATTACCGGAGGCAGCGGGCTGGTCGGCAGTCACGCGGTCGAGGAAGCAAAACGCCGAGGGCACCGGGTTCGGGTTCTGGTTCGATCGACCAGCGACACGACCTGGCTCGATCGCCAGGGGGTCGAGAAGGTTTTAGGTGACCTCGAAGACGCCGATTCGCTCCGACGCGGCTGCGAGGGGGCCGACTGGGTGTTCAACTGCGCCGCGAAGGTGGGGGACTGGGGGACACTTGAGGAATTTCGTCGACTAAACGTGGACGCGCTTCGCCTGCTGCTCGATGCGGCGGTCGATGCCCGCGTCGAGCGGTTTGTTCATGTCAGTTCGTTGGGGGTTTACGAGGGCCGAGACCACTACGGCACGGATGAAACCACGCCACCGGCGGCCAACTCGCTGGACGCCTACACCCGCTCGAAGACCGAGGCCGAGCAGCTTGTGCTGAAGACGCACGCCGAGCGGGGCCTGCCCGCCTCGGTTGTGCGGCCGGGCTTTATTTATGGAGAGCGAGACCGCACGGTCTTGCCGAAGCTGATCAACGCCCTGCGCAAGGGGACGTTTGCCTATTTCGGATCGGGCGAGCAGGTGCTCAACTGCATCTATGTCAAGAATTTGGTTGCCGGGATCTTCCTCGCCGCCGAGGTTCCCGAGGCCATTGGCCAGGTGTTCAATCTGACCGACGGCCAGCGAATCACGAAGCGGCAATTCGTATCTCGGGTTGCCCAGCTTGCTGGCCTCAAGGAGCCGACGAGGAAGATTCCGCTCGGCGTGGCCCGCGTTCTGGCCAACGTGGTCGAGACGATCGCCAAGACGCGAGGGGCCAAGCGTCCTCCCCTGATCAACAAGGCTCGCTACAAGTTCCTCGGCTTGAATCTGGATTACTCGATTGAGAAGGCACGCCGGGTGCTGGGGTATCAGCCGCCGTATTCCTTCGAACAAGGAATCGAAGCCGCGATGGCCGATCTGACCGGAGCGCCCTCGGCGATCGCGCCGGCTCCGGCGGCCGGATCGGCGTCGTCGTCCTGATCCTCAAATCGGCTTAAGGTGGGGGAACCTGCTCGCGTTTTGCGAGCAGGCCCTCAGCTTCGATATACTGCTCGGCGGTCGATCCCAATGAGCCGATCCGATTCCCGCATCTTCAGGAAGCATCCCCCGATGGAACAGGTCAAAGGAAAGCGTGTCGCGGTTCTGGTCGAGAAGTTTTACGAAGATCTGGAACTTTGGTATCCGGTCCTCCGACTCCGAGAAGCCGGTTGCGAGGTGACGATCGTTGGGCCAAGGGCAGGCGAGTCGTTTGCGTCGAAGCATGGGTATCCGGCCAAGTCTGACGTGGCAGCGGCCGACGTGAAGGCCGAGGACTTTGACGCCATTGTCATTCCCGGCGGTTATTCACCCGACCACATGAGACGCTGCCAGCCCATGGTGGATCTGGTCACCAAGGCCGCTCACCAGGGGAAGGTACTGGCCGCCATCTGCCACGGCCCCTGGATGCTCTGCTCGACGAAGGCCATCAAGGGGCGCCGGCTGACCGGATTCTTTGCCATCCGAGACGATGTCGAGAATGCCGGGGCCATCTGGGAGGATGCCGCCTGCGTTCGAGACGGGAACATCGTGACCAGCCGGACGCCAAACGACCTCCCCGACTTCATGAAGGGGATTTTCGACGCGATGACCGAGGCGAACGCTCGCTGAGTGGTCGTTCCTGGAATCGCTCCGATTTGGGCGGAGCCGATCAGGCGGTTCCGTCCGTCGAGCGGGTCGGCTCCGACGGAGAGAGGATCAGATCGCGGAGCTGCAAGGAGCCGCCGGGAGGAGGGCGGATGGTGAGCCATTGCCCGGACCCGGCAGGGTCTGGCATCGTGGCGACGGGCTGGTCGTTGATCCAGAGTTGAGCCGAGGACCCTTCGACCCGTAACCGAACGCGGTGCCAGCCGTCTGAGCCACCGTCAACTGGGGTGGGGAACTCCAAAGGTGGGCCAAGCCGATATCCGGCGATTCCGATCCGGCCAAGGTCGGCCGGACTGGCTCGAAGGAATGCCGACAGCTCGAACGAGTCAGGCAAGGGAGCCGGGAACCGAAGGGCATCATCCTCGGCGTCTGGGGAAACATCCAGTTCGAGCAGATGAAACGGGATCGTCGGGGCGTTTGCCACCTCATGCCGAGTCGTCTCGGGGGCAAGAACCAGCGAGAACCGAGAGACAACGAGCAGCGCGAACAGCATCACGGTCGACATCGCCATCCGCCACCAGACCGGAGCTGCCTGTTGAATCGGGAAGGGGCACTGGAGAAGCATGGCGACCCGGAGGACGAGAGGAGAGCTCTGAGGGGCTCGATTCCCAACGTCCGGTTGTTCTGAGGACAGGGACCGACCCGGGTAGTCTCGACCTCCGATCGCCAGTTCCACGAGGGAGGCGGCATACGATCGACCGGGCGTGCCGAGTTTTCGAGCGGCCAGATCGTCGGCCAGGATTTCCTGATCGAGGAGCAACCGCCGACGGATCCACCAGGCCGGGGGCATTGGCACCCAGATGACCTGCAACAGCGTCGAGAGCCAGACGAACCGCGGATCGCGGTGCTCTGCGTGGGCCAGCTCGTGGCGCAAGACCATCCGCAGGCGCTCGGCGGAGCCGGGACCGGGTTGATCCCATCCCTCAGGAAGCACGATCGTCGGTCGAAAATCGCCGATCAAGACCGGTCGTCCGAGCTTCGACGAGACGAGGAGTCGCGGACGCTCTGCTGGATCCTCGGAGTTCAAGAGCCTGTCGTATTGCTCAAGCCCCCAGGTCGAGGCAGGCCGAGCCGTCCGGATCAGGTGCCTCGACGCCAGCGAGCCGAGCAAGAGCCACCCAAGCCCCGCCACGGCGCTGCTCAGGTAGCCGAGCGTGAGCAACCGACTCAGGAGGTCCAGCGGGATCACGTCCCAATTCCCCAGAACCGACAAGGGGGCCAGCAGGACCGATCGAGGGATCACGCCGTCAAACGTCTGGATCGGGAGCAGGATCAAGGGGCCGAGACTGAGTGCCCCGAGCACCCCCACCCGTGCCACGGCTCGTCGTCGCACGGGCTGACGGCAGGCCATCATGGTGATCATCACGAGCGAGAGCCAGACGAGCGTCACAAGACCGAGGTCGAGCAACCAGAGCCCCAGACGATCGACCGTGCTGATCATCGGCGAGGTTCCACAAGGCGAATCAAGAAGGAATGGTCTGCTCGGATCAGTCCGAAGGGTTCTGCGAGCCAACCGTCGAGGACCCCTGGCGTTGCGCCTCGTCGAGCATCGCCCGGAGACGGTCGAATTCCTCAGGCGTCGGTGGCTTCGAATCAAGCAACGCGACGAGTGTTCGGTCGAGCGCACCGTCGAAGACCCGGTCCACGAAGCGTCTCGTCAGGTCCCGGATGGTTCGTTCCGGGGATTTGAGCGGCATATAGATGAAGGTTCGCCCCTCGACGACGTGGCTGACCAGTCCTTTCTTTTCTTCCATGATGTTCAGCAGGGTTTGCACCGTGCTGTAGGCAACAGGTCCACTGTCCTTGACCAGTTCATCCTGAACCTCTCGGACACTGGCGCGTCCCTTGGCCCAGAGGACCTTGAGAATCTCAAGCTCGCGATCGGTGACCATCTGGACTTTTCTCATGGTGGACGCTCCCCCGGCTGTCTGGAACGGCGTCGTTCGATCTCCTCAACGTAGCGGTCTCACCACGCGCAAACAACCCTGAAGCCTTTCGGATTTCCCGAATTGGGGAATCACGTCGTCAGGCCGATGCGATGGCCTGGAGACGCTGTCGGAGGAGTGTCGGGAACTTCCCATACCAACGCTGGTTTAACGGGGAGGGGTGCGGAAGCGGCCCCAAGACGATCGACTTTCGGAAGGTTCCTTCGTCGGTGTCCACGACCAGCTCGCAAGGCAAGTCGGCCTCGTAGCGATCGTCTCGTTTCCAGAAGTCGTCGACGACCTTGGTCCCCACGTACGGGGTAAACCACTTGAAGGCCTCGGTTCCGAGGCAGAGCACGCGGTCGCCGGACCAGTGGGCTGCGAGGAACTCGGCCACGAAGGGCCGAAAGCGTTCCTTGACGGTTGTCGAGTACGCTTTGTTGCCGGGCGGTTTGTACGGAACGGTGTTGGAAAGTAAAATATGATCAAGCGCTGCTTCAAATTTCGGGTCATCGTCGGGGGGCTCACCAAGAAACTCGCGGTAGACTTCTCGACGGACCAGGCGGCCGCCGGCACCGATCTGGGGCTGTCCCCATTTCACTTCATCGCGGCCCAGGTCGCGTCCGAACGAACAGACGCGGGCCGACAGCGAGCCCGCGAAGAGAATTGGCCAGGTCGGGTCTTTCTTGCAGGCGTTATAAACGGGTTCATCGATGGGAAACTCGGTCCGTCGGGCTTCCTGGGCAATCGCTTCGAGCAGGTCTTCAACACTGCGCATGGCGGGCCTCGATGAGAGGAGCAGGGGGCTGTGCCTCGATCATGGCCTGATCTCCCAGGGAGGTCCAGCCCGTTGAACGGATGGTGAACCCAGGGCGGTGGCCCGTGTGTCCGGGAGTCGTCGGCCACGGTTTATCGTGGTACAATGATGAACGCTTTTTTTCCGAGACGACGATCGATTCGAGCCAGGTGGACCGCCTCTCATGACGCGCATCGCCATCTACGACACAACTCTGCGCGACGGCAGCCAGGGCGAGGGAGTGAACTTCTCGCTTCAGGACAAGCTGCTCATTACCCAACGGCTCGATGAACTGGGAATTGATTACATTGAAGGGGGATATCCCCTGTCGAACCCCAAGGACGAGGCATTTTTCCGAGCCATCCGCGATCTGGACCTGGACCATGCTCGGGTCGCCGCCTTCGGAATGACCCGCCGCAGAGACATGGCCGCGGAAGATGACCCGGGCATGAAGGCGTTGGTGGGCGCGGGGTCGCCTGTGATCACCGTGGTCGGCAAGAGCTGGGATCTGCACGCTCGGGAGGTGCTCGGGGTCAGCCTGGAGGAAAACCTCCGGATGATCGCCGATTCCGTGGCCTTTCTCGGTGCCGCGCCTCACGGTCCTGAGATCGTGTACGATGCTGAGCACTTTTTCGACGGCTATCGAAAGAACCCCGATTATGCGCTCGACACGATCCGACACGCGGCCGAGGCTGGGGCGGCCTGGATCGTGCTTTGCGACACCAACGGCGGGACCTTGCCCGAACAGATCGCCGAGGCGATTGACGCCGTTCGGCAGGTGACATCGGTGCCCCTCGGGATCCATACGCACAATGACGGCGACCTGGCCGTGGCCAATACACTGGCCGCGATCCGTCGCGGGGCGACCCAGGTGCAGGGAACGATCAACGGCATCGGAGAGCGTTGCGGGAATGTCGATCTGTGCAGCGCGATCGCCAACCTTTCCTTGAAATATGAGGGATACGAACTGCTCCGCTCGGGAAGTCTGACGCATCTGACGGAAGTGTCTCGATACGTCTACGAACTGGCCAATCTGAACTTCCGAAACGGTCAACCGTTTGTCGGGGCCAGTGCGTTCGCGCATAAGGGGGGGATGCACGTTCACGGCATCCGGAAGGTGGTCCACAGCTACGAACATATCGATCCGAGCGTTGTTGGCAACGAGCGCCGGGTGCTCGTGAGCGAATTGTCAGGCCGGTCGAACATTGCGGAGAAGCTGGCCGAGCATGGCCTGCAACATGATTCGGAGTTGATGGCCAGGGTGCTCGCTCGGGTGCAGGATCTCGAGAACGAGGGGTATCAATTCGAGGCTGCCGAGGCCAGCTTTGTGTTGCTCGTCGAGAAGGAAGCCGGACGGTATCAGAACTGGTTTGAGAGGCTGCACTATCATGTGAGTGTCGAGGCTCGTGACGGCGGCGACCCGATCACCGAGGCGACGGTGAAGCTTCGCGTCGGTGAAACCATCGAGCATACCGTGAGTGAGGGAGACGGCCCGGTCAACGCCCTGGACGGGGCGTTGCGCAAGGCGCTCGAATCGCACTTCCCGAAGCTCCGAGAAATGAGTCTGGTGGACTACAAGGTCCGCGTGATCAATGCTCGGGCCGGCACCGCGGCTCGCGTCCGCGTGGTGATTGAGAGCCGCGACAAGGATTCGGTCTGGGGAACGGTTGGCGTGTCCGAGAACGTCATCGAGGCGAGCTGGCTTGCCCTGGTCGATGCGTTTGATCACAAGCTCTCGAAGGACGCCAGACAATCGGCCTCGGATCACCCTGAGGGGAAGCTCGCCTCTGCTTCCTCCCGGGGATGAGGTCTTGAGACGCGATTCGGAAGGACCGACCGCACGATGCGACAGATCCGAGCCTGCGGCATTTTGCTAATGACCCGCTCCGAGCCCCGATCGTTTTTGCTGATGCGGCACGCCGACCGCTGGGATCTCCCGAAAGGGAGGGTCGATCCCGGCGAGTCGGATCTGGAGTGCGCGTACCGCGAGTTCGAGGAGGAAACGGGCATTGCCCGGTCCTCGATCGTGCTCGATGAGTCGTTCCGGTTTGAGCTGGTCTATTATCCTGTGCGGAAGAAGTCCGGAACGCTCGATTGCAAGACCCTCGTGATCTTTCTGGCAACGGTGCCGGAGCGACCGCCCATTGCGGCCACGGAGCACCTCGGCCACGAATGGATTGTCTGGCAACCGCCGCACAAGATTCAGGAACAGACGATCAACCCGCTTCTGGAGGCGGTTGCGAGGCACCTGGATGCCTCGTCGGAGCTGGTTGAGCCCTCCTGACTGATCGACCCGCTACCTCCGCGGCGGTTTTCGCCTCTGTGAACACGAAACGCCCCGCCAAGTTGCTTGGCGGGGCGTTTCGGAGGTTCAGACGCATTCCAACGCGGATTACCGGCTGGTTGCCAGGGCCTCGGAGCCCTTCTTCGATCGTTTCCCGAGCCACTCGACGAGGATCGGGGCGGCGATGAAGATCGTACTGTAGGTGCCGCTGATGAAGCCGATCACCAGGCAGAACGAGAAACCTGCAAGCCCCTCACCACCGAATCCGTAGAAGATTAACACCACGAGCCAGGTGGTGAGTGAGGTGAGGATCGTCCGGCTCAGGGTCATGTTGATCGCGTCGTTGACCAGGCGGGCCGTGAGGTTCGGCGATTTGCCTTTGATCTCTCGGATGCGGTCGAAGATGACGATCGTGTCATTGACCGAGAAGCCAATCAAGGTCAGGAAGGCGGCGATCATCGGCAGGTCGATCTTGTAGCCGGCCAGCGCCACGGCGCCGAGTGCGATGAGCACGTCGTGGATCAGGGCGATCACCGCCGCGAACCCGTAGGCGACCGCCTGGAAGCGGAACCAGAGGTAGGCGATGATGATCATCCAGCTCGCGATGATGGCCACGATGGCCTTCTGACGAGTTTCGCCCGCCACAACGCCGCCGAAATTCTCCAGACGTTCGAACAGGAAGTCGCGGTCATTGCGCAGTTCTTCTCCGAGCGTGGCCAGGGCGGGATCGAACTGGTCGGGCGGGATGGTGGTGCTCAGTTCGAGGGTTTCGCCAGCCTGGTCCGGGTTGTTGGGCGGAGCGTCGGGGTTCGAGATGCTGAACTGGCTTCGAGGGCTCGGGACCGGAGGATCGGCCGACGCCAGAACGCGAGCGAGTGCCTCGGTGATCCGAGACGGTGCCTGGGGAAGGTTCAAGGAGAGGCGGTAGCGGGTCGAGTCGGCCTCGTCGAGGACGGGGTCGGACGCCTCGTCAGTCATCGTTTCGGTCTGAAGTTCGACCCGAACCAGGCTATCGCTGAAGGCTTCCAGAATGGCCTTCTGAACCTCTTCGGGAGACTCCTCGGTCGTTCGGATGTTATAGCGAGGAGCAGCGGAGGGGCCGCCTTCCGCGTCGATCAGGGTCAGGCTCTCGACCGTGACGTTCGGCAGCGTTTCTCCCGCCTGGTTTCGCACGGCGGAGACTCGGGCCGAGGAACTCAGCCCTTTGAGTTCTTCGCTATCGAGCCGGAGTGTGACCAGCGTACCGCCGGTGAAGTCAATGTTGTACATCGCGCCCCGCTGGTCGGCACCTCCTCGGTTGAAGAACACCGTCAGCCCGAGCGCAATGACCAGGAGCGAACCGGCCATGCAGTAGCGTCGGGGGGCGACAAAGTCGATGTTCGTCTTGCTCAGGACCCGGAGCATGCTGAGCCGCTTGATCCAGCCTTGTTGATAGGCCAGGTCGAAGAGCGTTCGAGAGACGAAGACGGCCGTGAACAGGTTCCAGAGCAGGCCGATGATCGTCACAAGGGCGAACCCTTTGACCTCCTCGGTCC
The DNA here is from genome assembly GCF_009177065.1 of Tautonia marina. Lineage (NCBI taxonomy): Bacteria > Pseudomonadati > Planctomycetota > Planctomycetia > Isosphaerales > Isosphaeraceae > Tautonia > Tautonia marina. Next base: position 249,724 of record NZ_WEZF01000002.1, on the reverse strand, counting down.
CGACCGACCAGAGGACGATGCCCGTCAGGATCGTCGTGACGTTCGAGTCGAGAATCGTGGACCAGGCCTTGCCGAAGCCGTTGCGGATCTGCTGGCCGAGTGGTGCACCCCGGTCCCGTTCTTCCCTCATCCGTTCAAAGATGAGGACGTTCGCATCCACGGCCATGCCGATCGTCAATGCCAGACCGGCCAGACCAGGCAAGGTGATCGAGCTGCCGGTCAGGGCCATCGAGGCCAGCAGCAAGACCATGTTCAAGAGCAAGGCGATGACCGAGATCAAGCCCGCGACTCGGTAATACACGAGCATGAACAGCGGAACGAGGCCCAGGGCAATCGTGATTGCGTAGACCCCCTTGCGAATCGTGTCTTCGCCGAGGGTTGGGCCGATCGTCTCCTCCTGAAGCGGAGGACTTTGCAAGGCAATCGGTAAGCTTCCGGCCCGGAGGATATCGATCAGATAGTTGACCTGTTCGGTGGCCTGGCTGCCGCGACCTCCCATGGTGATGATGCCGCGGTCGGTGATGCGGTCGTTGATCTGGGGGGCCGACATGATCTCGCCGTCGAGGAGGATGGCGAGGTTGAACCGGAAGGCCCCTTCCTGGCGAGGGCGATAGCGTCCGGTCAGGTTGCCGAAGCGTCGCGATCCGGTCGGATCGAGGTTGAACCCGACGGCGGCCCGGAGCTGCTCATCGGTGGTCGGGTAGACCCGATCGAGCATGTCACCGGTCACATCCTGCGATTCTCGGGGGACCTCGTAGAGGACGAAGTACTCGGTGAGGCCCGGCTGGGTGGGAACCGGCACGCCCCGGACGATCCAGTCTCCAGCGGCTTCGGGAGTGATCGAAACTCCGTCCGGCCCCACGGCGATGCCGCTTGGGTTGTATGCCAGGCGGTAAGAGGTGACGGATTCGAGCCCGTGCGCTTCAGTCAGGGTGAAGGTGTTGGATGTGTTGCCGGAGATCTCGGCAGTCAGCGTGGCCGGCTCACCGTCTCGAAGACCTTCCAGAACCACGGGGAGACCGGAGTAGCGATTGGTGGGCCACTCCCGGATCGGGTCGATGATCTGGTTCGGGCCGTCGGCGTAGTCAATCGAGTAGCCGGTAATGGCGCTCGATTCGAGCTGGTGCGGTTGGCGAAGGACGAGCGTGTCGTTCGTGTTACGCTCGATCTCGAATCGGGCGGAGGGGGCGCTTCCAGAGCGTTGCAGAACGACCTGCAAGCCTCGGAAGCGGTTCGGCTCCCAGTCGGCATTGGTGTCGGTGATGGTCTGTTCACTCACCGAGGTCGGGGTGCCGCTGGCGGAGGGCACCACGAGTTCCTCGCCGACTTTCGCCCAGCGGAAGCTCTCGGTCTCAGAGCCGGGCGAGGTGACGACCGGCAACCGATCGACGATCGGATCGGTGTCTCGGTTCAGACGATTGAGGTAAGACGGGAAGTCGGCGGCACGATTGGTCGAGGCGAGGATCCGGAAGGCGAGCGAGCCTTCCTCGGTCAGCTTGCGCTTGACTTCCTCGGCCTGGTTGGCCATCTCCTCGGGCATGATGATTTCGACCCGATCCTGACCGACGGGTCGGATCGTGATGTCGAACACCCCTTCGGGATTGATGCGCCGCTTCAGGGCTGCCACGAGTTCGTTCAGGTCGACCTGCTCGCCGGCTTGTTCCTCGACCTGGTAGACCAGGATCGTGCCGCCGGAAAGGTCGATGCCCAGCTTCAACGGGCGCTCATCACTCAGGCCGAGTTGCTGAGAGAAGAGGATCGCCAGGCCGGAGACGGCTGCAAGGGCGATCAGGATCAGGCGAGAGGTCACATTCTTCATGGCAGGTCCTTGGGGGCCGCACGGCGAGGGGGGAGATGCGTCCCCGTCCGGCCCGGGGCGGAGCGGCCCAGCCCCGTCCCGATCCGATCGTCATTGAAGATCATTGCCTTGACGATTGCCGCCCCGAGGTTCCGGCGTGAGAACCGTCAGAGGGGCTTCCGCTCAGGAGGCTTTCTTATCCGTCGCTCCCGCGTCGACGAGGCCGACAACACTCGTCTTGCGGCAGGTCAGCCTGACCCCCTTCTCGTCGTCGATCCGAAGCACGATCTTGTCAGCCTTCTCATCGACCGACACCACCGTTCCGTAAATGCCCGACTCCGTGAGCACGCGGTCATTCTTCTTCAAGGCATGGATCATCGCCATGCGGCGCTTCTGGTTACGCATGGGCAGCCAGAAGAACAGGAAGAAGGCCAGGAGCAGCACTGGCCCGAATTGCACGAGCAGCACCATCATCGGAGACATCGATGCCTCGCCACCGGCCCCCTGGGCCGCCTGGGCGAAGCACACCGGAATGAGCGAGCAGATCGTGCCGGGCATGGTCGGGGATCGTCGTTTCTTCGAATCGGTCGGACGGTACGGTGTCACTGGATCGGCGATCGGTGCACCGTTCGCCGCCAGACAATCGGATCACTTTACCGACGACGGGCCAAGGGCTTCAAGCGTCTCCGCTCGGAATTGGACGTAACGGCCTGCCTGGATCGCTTCCCGAGCCCGAGAAACGAGCCGGTGCAAGAATGCCAGGTTGTGGACCGAGGCCAGAATTGGGCCGAGCATCTCGTCGGCGAGGAACAGATGGCGGATGTACCCCCGACTGAACTGAGAGCAGGCGGGACAGTGGCACCCCTCCTCGATGGGACGGGAGTCGGTCTTGTGGACGGCATTGCGCATGCGAACCGTGCCCTGCATGGTCAGGCAGGTGGCGTTGCGGCCGTTTCGAGTCGGCAAGACGCAGTCGAACATGTCGACCCCGGCGGCGATCGCATCGAGGACATCCTGCGGCCGACCGACCCCCATCAGATAGCGGGCCTGGTCTGGGGGCAAATGGGGGGTACTGACCTCAAGTGCCTTGCGAATCTCCTCGGGAGACTCGCCGACGCTGACGCCGCCGATCGCGTAGCCATCGAACCCGATTTCAACGAGGCGTTCGGCGCACTCGCCTCGGAGGTCTGCATGGGCTCCTCCCTGGACGATCCCGAAGACGGCCTGATCGGGGCGGGTCCGGGCTTCCTTGCAACGCTTGGCCCATCGGACGGTGCGATCGGTGGCCTCGGCGATGGCGGCTTTCTCGGCCGGTAAGGCGGGGCAATGATCGAGGACCATCGCCACATCGGCACCCAGGGCTTCCTGAATGGCAATGGCCCGCTCGGGGGTCAAATCGAGCAGGCTACCGTCAAGATGCGACCGGAACGCCACTCCTCGTTCGGAGAGGGTGACACGGTCGCTCATGCTGAAGACCTGAAAACCACCCGAGTCGGTCAGGATCGGACCGTCCCAGGCCATGAATCGATGCAGGCCGCCAAGCTGTTCGACCACCGCCTCGCCGGGCCGCAGGGCCAGGTGGTAGGTGTTGGCGAGGAGCATTCGACTGCCCGACGCCCGGAGCAAATCGGGGACAACTCCCTTGACGGTTGCCTGGGTGCCGACCGGCATGAAGATCGGCGTTTCAACCGTCCCGTGGGGGGTGTGCAGCAGACCACAGCGCGCGGCCGAACCGGAGTCGACCGCGAGCAATTCGAATCGAACGGGGGCGGCCATGCGTCTTCGGGCTCGCGGGTCATTTGGGAAAGAGGGCTGGGGAAGCGAAAGGACACCAACAGCCCTCTGATCCGATTAGTCGTTCCGCAGCTTGAGCCCCATCTCTGAGAGCTTCTCCCGCACCTCATTCAGCGAGGTTACGCCGAAGTTCTTGCATTCGAGCAATTCGTCTCCGGTTCGGCTGACAAGGTCGCCGATCGTCTGGAGGTTCAACTTCGACATGCACTTGCGCGATCGAACCGACAGGTTCAACTCGCTGATCGGTTTACCCAGGATGGCTCGTTCTTCGGGAGAAACTTCAATCGCCGAAGGACCACTCGCAGCCGGGGCGTGATGCGAGGGGCGGGACAGCGCCGGGCCTCGCTCGGCCGATTCGAGAGCCATGCCGAGGCGAAGCCCTTTGGTGTCCATGATCTGCTTGATCTCGGACAGCGACGTTTCCCCGAAGTTCTTGGAGGCCAGCAAGGCGACCTCCGTGGTTCGGGTCAAGTCGCCGAGCGTCCGGATGTTCATCTTTCGCAGGCAGTTGCGGCTACGAACCGAAAGCTCGAAGTCGGTCACGGGGATTTCAAGCAAGGTGCGGAGCCGGTCGTACTGCTTTTCCAGGCTCTCGTCGTAGTACATGTCGCGACTGGCGCGGCAGTCCTTGGCGTAGAGCCGGGCGCGGGGCTCGTTGCCGAGGTGATCGAGGACCTGGTTGTAGAAGGTTTCCGCCTCTCGATACCGCTGGTCATCTTCGAGCAGGATGCCGAGATTGATGAGGGCGGCCAGGGGAATGGGCGGATGGCGGAGGCACTGGCGATAGTAATCGACGGCGACATCATCGTTGCCGTAAAGGTCGTTGATGTAAGCCAGTTGGAACAGGGCGCCGGTATGGTCGCGGTCGAGTTCCAGGGCGCGCTCGAAGGCGGCGGCGGCTTCGATCTGCTCGCGATCGTCGGCCAAGAGGCAGCCGATCTGATAATGGTATTCGGCCTTGCCGTCGGCCTGACCTTCGAGCTGTTTGAGCAGCGATCGAGCCACGTCCGGCTTGCCCGCCCGCCGCATGGCACCGGCTCGGTGCAGGGTGGCGAGCTTGGCGTCGTAGTCCGATTCGCCGGCAGCAGCGAAGGCGTCGGCGGCTTCTTCCCAGCGCTGGAGGTTTTCCAGGGCCAGACCGCGATGGAAGTGGGCCATGCCGCTATCCCCGGCCTTCTCCAGGTGTTCGAGGGCCTGGAGATAATGGCCGTGCAGCACTTCGGCGACCCCGAGGCGGAGTTGAAGATCCGGCTCCAGTTCACCTCCCTGGGCGCGGTCCTTGATGTTCTGAACGGCCTCTCGGAGGGTCCGGTAGCGCGAGGGATCGCGGCCGAGCAACTCGCGCAAATCGACCACGGTGGAGAGGTCGAACGGGTCGCGGTCCATCAAGGCCCGGACGTCGGAGGTCATCTGGTCGGTCATCGGCTTGCCTCAATGCAACGCTCCGGCCACCAATCTGTCATCCGGTTCGTCGATGACCGGCGCAGACGGGGAGCCGTGCGAGTCAAAGAGTCTAATCTACCAAAAACAACGCCGGGAGCAAGACACCCGACGAAGCTCTGGTTGCGGGGGGACGCTCGGTGTCAAGTCCCTGGGCTTCGATTCCTCGACCGAGGCGGTGCATTTTCCTCGATGGGTGTGCGAAGGGTCCGGAGATTCTCAATCCATTCCCGACGCAGATTTTCTGGATCCTGGCCGAAGACGGCCTGGAAGGCGGCCGCACCTTGATCACCGTTGCCGGATCGGGGATTCCGAAGCTGATCGAGCACCGCGATGAACCCCTCGGGCTGTTTCGTGCGAAGGTGGAAGACCAGGGCCCAGGCCGCGGCGTAAGGCGCGGGAGCATAGCCCTGGCCGAAGCCCTGATCGCGCACGATCGCGTCGATGGCGGGAACCGATCGTAGCCGACGCCACTGGTCGATCCGGTGGCTTGGCGCTTCGGCGAGTCCGGCCCACTGGTCTCCCCGGAACGCCTCAAACTGCATGGCAATCCCTTCGTGAAGCCAGATCGGGAACTGATCGTACTGAGGCGCCAGTCCCGAGGCGATCACCAGTTGATGAACCAGTTCGTGAACGGCTGCGGCCTGATCCGAACGCCGTTGTTCCAGGGTTTGAAGCAGGAGTTTCCGCTGCGTGTCGCGTCGCAACGCATCGAGGCGCTGCTCGGCCTCGCTCCGGTTGACTGCCCGGGAACGTTCGCCGGACAGGCTGAGACGAAACCGGGCTGAAGGGGGCACGTCGGCGAGGGATCGCTCGGCCTGATCGAGTTCGTCGAGGCGACGGCGAAGCTCGGTGGTCGATCGCTGAAATTCGGGCCGGCTTCGGCTGTCGGAGACGAACACGACGCGACGGGTCGGATGATAATAGCCTCGGGTCGTCAGAAAGGCGTCGCCCGCCTCTCGGCGCACGAAGGCCCGGTAATCGGATTCCTCGGCGAACCAGACGGCCACAAGCTTCTCGGACGGAACGCGCAACTCGAACCCGAGGGTGGTGAACGTCAGATAAAAGGTCGTCACGATGCGATCGAGTAAGGCCAGTCGCTCGGTTGCCTCGGCATCGTCGTGCTGATGGAGGAGGAGCAGTCGAGGCGTCTCGGAGACCTTGAAGTTGGAACGGAGGACCTTGCGGAGCGCGGTCAGGTTTGGGGTCTGGGCGGGTTGATTCAGGTGATCGAGGATCGAGACGAGGCGGGGCGCCGGCTCAAGTGTCGGGTCGAGTTGATGGGCCGCTCGAAGCAGGGCGACTCCTTCGAGGGTCAATCCGTGCTCGATGGCCCACCAGGCCGCCCGGAATCGGTCCGAGGCGTCGCCGGCCTCGGCCTGCCGACGACGCCCGGGCCACTCGTGCTCCGGCCAGAACCCGGGAACGATGGCTCGGAAATCCTCGGTCTGAAACGGGATTGAGCCGTCAGGGGTGATGACCTGAACGATATCACCTTCGATCTCGACGGGTAATCGAGCCTCTCCCCCCTCGGCGAAATAGAGCAAATCGGCCGATGCCGGGGCGATTGCCACAAGCAGCGCAATCGCCAGCGACATGATTCCGGCTCGGACGGCTCGACAACGGCTCATCGTGACGGGCTCCTTCGTACTTGCCGAGGCCAGAGGCGCCTGACCCTTCGGAAATCGACCACCGGCCCTTTGACAAGCGGCGGTCGCCGTGCGACCGTTGGCGAGCGGTTCGCAGCCGGTCGAGGCCCGGCTGATGACAACCGTCCGCATCTCGTTCTGGACTTCATCACCCGAGACGACCGAGGATCGCGACCATGCGACCGCTACGACTCACGGCCGGCGCCCTGGCGACGGCCGCCGGGCTGATTGCCGCCGGGCCTGTTCCGGCCGCCGCGCAGGAGGACGTCACCGTGGAGATCGTCGAGTTTCGCGGCTGGAAGAACAACGTCAAGCTCAGCAATGGCGAGGCCGAGCTGATCGTGACGCTCGACGTCGGCCCCCGTGTGATCAGTTATCGGCTGACCGACGGCGAGAACGTGTTCAAGCTTTACCAGGACCAGCTCGGCGGTTCCGGCGAGTCCGGCTGGCAGATTCGGGGGGGGCACCGCCTCTGGGTCAGCCCCGAAGATCCGGCACGGACCTACGTTCCGGATAACGGCCCGGTCCAGTACGAACAGATCGGACCGGGGCAAGTCCGCGTCATCTTGCCGCCCGACCCGACCTTCCAGTTCCAGAAGGAAATGGAGATCACGCTCGCTCCTTCGGGGACCGAGACCACGGTGATCCACCGCATTCGCAACGCCAGCCGCCAGCCGACCGAACTGGCCATCTGGGCCTTGTCGGTGATGGCGCCGGGCGGGATTGAGGTGATCCCCTTGCCGCCGAAAGCCCCGCATCCCGGCGGGGCCGAGAACGCCACGGCCGAGATGTTCGCGCCGCAACTCGGTCTGACGCTCTGGTCCTACTTCGATTTCCAGGACCCACGCTGGACCTTCGGAACCAAGGCCCTGACCCTTCGGCAAGACCCGCAGAGCGATCGAGGCCCCACGAAACTGGGGATCTCGACCCCGCTCGGCGTGGTCGGCTATCTGAACGACGGAACGCTGTTCATCAAGCGGTTTCCGTATCTTTCGGGGAGGGTTTATCCCGACCGAGGGGTCAATTACGAGACGTTTACCAACGAAGACATGCTCGAACTCGAAACCCTTGGGCCGCTCGTCCGGCTCGGACCGGGAGAGGTGGTCGAGCACGTCGAGCGCTGGGAGCTGGTTCGCGATGTCGAGGCGGGTGACGGTGCCGAGGAGACGATCGAGGCTGTCTTGCCCCTTTTGATTCGTGACTGATCGTCAGGCCGAGAGGTGAGCCGGTTCCTTCGGGAGCCGGCTCGGTTCGATTCCTGGGAAGAGTTCGGCCAGGCGAGCCGCCTCGCGGCGAACATCGTGGTTGGCGGCGACGCGGGCCGCGCCGAGGCTTCCCATCTGACGGAGTACGGCGGGGGTGGCGTCGAGGGCCGATTCCATCGCGTCGGCCAGGTCGGAGACTGATCCGGCCGGAACGAGCCAGCCCGACTCTCCGGTGCGGATCAATTCTGGAATGCCCGCGATCGTGGTCGAAATGACCGGGCGGTGCAGGGCCAGAGCTTCCATGATGACCACCGGAAGCCCTTCGGCAAAACTGGATTGCACCAGCGCCCGGCTTCCTTCCAGGGCCTCCCGGACCTGGGCGCTACTTTGCCAGCCGGCAAGGCGCACGTGATCGCGCAAGCCTCGGCGATCGATCAGATCTTCCAGGATCGGTCGGAAGGTGCCGTCGCCCACCAGGGTCAACTCGAAGGTGCGCCCTCGGCGGAGCAACTCGGCCGCGGCCTCGATCAGAACCAGCTGGCCCTTCTCGGGGGCGAGTCGGCCGATGTTGAGGAACCGAGGGGCCTCGGGAGGGTCGCTCGGGGGACGATCGAGGAAATCAACCGCCAGGCCGCATCGGACGACGTGAATCTTTTCCCAGTCGCCCGGATCAGCCCATCGCCAGAGTTGACTCCGGCCGAACGAGCTGATGGCAACGGTGAACGCGGAATGCCGCACCTTCTCGGCAAGCGAGAGGGCTCGGGGGGCGTCGAACTCCTCGGGGCCGTGGACTGTGACGCTGTAAGTCGGGCCGCCCAGTCGTCGGCAGAGCAGGGCGACCGTGGCCGAGTTGGTGCCGAAGTGCACGTGGAGGTGACTGACTCCGTCTCGATCAGCCCAGCGCCGGAGCAGACAGGCCTCGGCAAGGTAAATGAGGTGATAGGCCAGGCCACGTTCGGATCGACGGCCCAACCGCCAGGCCGCCGAGAGGGCCTGAACAAACCGCACCGGTCGAGTGAAGATCGTGGCGACGAGGGCCCCGAGCAGGCCGAAGGCCCTGGAGTCGAGCAGGCGGCGGGTTTTCTCGTACTCGGCCTGATCGTCCGGATCGACCCGAGGGAGGCCCGAATCCCGGATCGCGTAGCGGATGACCGGGATGCCTTGCGCCTCCAGTGAGCCGATCTCTCGCCGGATGAACGTCTGGCTCGGCATCGGGTACGAATTGACGAAGTAGGCCAGGCGTGGCACGAGACACTCCCTGCTGGATGCTCGAAATCGAGGAAGACGCAGTCACCAATAGACAATCGTGGAACAGGCTCCCGCAATCGGCCTTGCGGGCCCCTTGAATCGCTTCGCGGGTCGGCCCTGGGTATCGAACGACTCTACGGCGCGTGGGGCCATTTTTTGACGGACTTCTTCCGAAGATTCCGAGAATGGACTGCTTCTTGACGAGGGCTGAGGTGCGGCTCACCCCGGGAGGCGTCGACCGAGGCGTACGCATTGAGTCGGCTCAATCGCGGAGGATCCGTCCCCCATACACCACCCGATCTTCGGCATTGGTCCGGATGCGAAGGCCCCCGTCCGGTCCAATCCCTCCACCGAGCCCCTCAACGATCTCGCCACCCAGATCGATGCGTACGGGAGCCTCGCGCAGCTGGTCCCGCGAGGCCCACGACCTGGCGAGGCCAGGATCGTCCTGAGCGAGTAAGCGGAGGTTTGCATCGAGCCGTTCGAGGAGGTGATCGAACAGGGATTCCTGTTCGTCGGGCGAGATCGCTCGATCTGAGAACTCGGTGAGCGCAGCGGCCATGCGACGGACCTCGTCGGGAGCGTCGTCGAGGTTGCTCCGGACGTTCAAACCGATACCGATAATCAGTCTTGGGCCGATCGGGCCGTTGATGCGCTCGGGAAGAATGCCGGCAATTTTCCGGTGGTCGATCTCGACATCATTCGGCCAGCGGAGGGCGACGGAGCCCCGATCGACCCACGGCTCGACGGTTTCGATCACCGCCACGGCGGTTGCGAGCGAGGAAAGCGGCGTGTGCCGGTCCTCCAGGCCGAAGGCCGAGGGGTCGAGCAGGACGCTAAAGGTCAAGCTCCCCGTGTCGGACCACCAGGCGTTTGATCCTCGACCGCGACCCTGGGTCTGGCGATCGGCCTGGAAGACCAGGGGAGAGGTGGGCGGATCAATCGGATTCAGGGCGTGTTGCCTGGCGAGGTCGTTGGTGGAAGCGACCTCGCCAAGCCGGATGACGGACCAACCGGCGGGCATCGGGGGGTGATCTCCTCGGGAAGCGAACGATCAGGAGTCGGTCATCCGGATGAGAAGATCACCGGCCTGGACCTGGAGACCGACCGAGGCGAGGACCTCGGCCACCCGACCGGGACGCTCGGCGTAGAGGGTTGTCTCCATCTTCATCGCCTCGATCGAGAGCAGCTTTTGGCCCTTGCGAACCGGATCGCCCGCCGAGACCGCCACGCCCACGACCAGGCCGGGCAGGGGGGAGGCAATCTGGTTCGGATCGCCCGGGTCGGCCTTCGGAGCCGTTTTGACGGCCGAGGCGAGCGAGCGGTCGGGCACGATGATTTCGCGAGGTTGCCCGTTCAACTCGAAGAAGGCGGTGCGGGTGCCGTCGACGTGGGGCTCGCCGATTGCCACAAGCTTCACGATCAAGGTCTTGCCCTGTTCGATCTCGACCGGATGCTCCGCGCCGATCTCCGGGCCGAAGAAGAAGACGGTCGTGGGCAAGACCGAGGTGTCGGAGTAGTTTCTCAGGTGGTTTGCCAGCTCGGGGAAGACACGCGGATAGAGTAAGAGGCTCAAGGCGTCTCGAACCGTCGCCTCGTGACCGAGCAGCTCCGACGCTTTCCGCCGGGCGTCGTCGAGGTCGGCCGGAGGAAGGTCCTTGCCTGGCCTGTCGGTCATTGCCGGTCGGCCCTTGAGAATGCGCTGCTGGACGAGCGGGGGGAATCCCCCTGGGGGCTGACCAAGGCGACCTTCGACGAACTCCACCACGCTTTCCGGGAAGGCCAGCTCGCGGTTCTCGTCAACCACGTCTTCCGCGGTCAGGTTGTTGGCGACCATGAACAGGGCCATGTCGCCGACGACCTTGGACGAGGGGGTGACCTTGACGATGTCGCCGAACAAGAGGTTGACCTCGGCGTACATCGCGCAGACCTCTGGCCAGCGATCGTCGAGGCCGAGGGCCTTGGCCTGCTGGAAAAGGTTCGTGTACTGGCCACCGGGCATTTCGTAAGCGTAGACTTCGGCCGAGGGCGCTTTCTGGCCGGTTTCGAAGGGGGCGTAGAGGGCTCGGGCGGCCTCCCAGTACTGGCTCATCTCGATGAGGCGGGCGGGGTTGACCTTCGAATCCCTCGGGGTGAAGCGGAGGGATTCGACGATGGCGTTGAGGCTCGGCTGCGAGGTCAGGCCAGACATGGACGCAACCGCGCCGTCGGCGATGTCGAGCCCGACCTCAGCCCCTTTCACGACGCTTGCCGCCTGGGCGCCGCCGATGTCGTGGGTGTGGAAGTGGATCGGCAGGCCGACCTCCTCACGAAGGGCCTTGATCAACTGCTCGGCCGCATAGGGCTTGCAGAGCCCGGCCATGTCCTTGATGGCGATGAGGTTCGCACCCCGTTTTTCCAGCTCCTTCGCCATCGAGACGTAGTACTTCAGGTCGTACTTGGTGCGCTTCGGGTCGAGAATGTCGCCGGTGTAGCAGATGGCGGCCTCGCAGAGGGCACCCGACTCGCGGATGGCCTCGATCGAGACCTCCATGTTCGGCACCCAGTTCAGCGAGTCGAACACGCGGAACAGGTCGATCCCGGCGTCGGCCGCTTCCTTGACGAAGGCCCGAACGACATTATCCGGATAGCTCGTGTAGCCGACGGCATTCGAACCGCGCAGGAGCATCTGGAAGAGGATGTTCGGAATCGCCTCGCGAAGCTGGACGAGGCGTTCCCAGGGGTCTTCCTTGAGGAATCGCATCGAAGTGTCGAAGGTCGCTCCGCCCCACATTTCGATCGAGAACAGCTCGGGGCAATTGCGGGCGTAGGCGGCGGCCACCCGGAGCATCTCTCGGGTCCGCATTCGGGTGGCGAGCAACGACTGATGGGCGTCTCGGAAGGTCGTGTCGGTGAGCAGCAGGTGAGGCTGTTCTCGAACCCAGGCGGCGAACTTCTCGGCGCCAAGGGCTTTGAAGCGCTGGCGAGAGCCATCGGGGGGCGTGGCGGTGTGATCATACGCCGGGGGATCCGGCTCGGGATCGGGAGTGTAGCCACTCGGCCGGGTCACGCCGGGGAAGCCGTTGACGGCGACATCGGCCTCGAAACTGAGCAATCGGCTGGCGCGGTCGAGCCGCTTGGGGAAGATAAAAAGATCCGGGGTCTGATCGATAAACCTTGTCGTGCAACGACCGGCGGCGAAGTCGGGGTGGTCGATGACGTTGAGCAGGAACGGGATGTTGGTTTTCACCCCTCGAATGCGGAACTCGTCGAGCGCCCGCTTCATCCGATTCACGGCGTCGATGAACCGCCTGCCCTGAGCGCTGACCTTCACGAGCATCGAGTCGTAAAAGGGCGTGACGATCGCTCCGGTGATGGCCGTGCCGCTGTCGAGCCGCAGACCCATGCCGCCGGGAGATCGGTAGGAGGTGATTCGCCCGTAGTCGGGTGTGAAGTTGTTCTCCGGGTCCTCGGTGGTGATCCGGCACTGGAAGGCGTGGCCGTGAACCTCGACGGCATCCTGGCTGGGGAGCCCGATTTCCGGATCGGAGAGGGGAGTGTTCCCGGCGATGAGAATCTGGCTCTTGATCAGATCGACGCCGGTGATCATCTCCGTCACCGTGTGCTCGACCTGAATCCGAGGATTGACCTCGATGAACGAGAAGGAGTTGGCGTCGGTATCAACGAGGAACTCGACCGTCCCGGCGTTGTCGTACCCGCAGTGGCGACCGAGCTTGATAGCCGCGTCGCAGATGGCCTCGCGGAGCTTCGGGTCAAGGCTGGCGGCCGGGGCGATCTCAATAATCTTCTGGTGCCGCCGTTGCACCGAGCAATCACGCTCGTACAAATGCACGAGGTTCCCGTGCTGATCGCCGAGGAGCTGAACCTCGATGTGCTTCGCGTGCCGAATGAACTTTTCGAGGAACACGTCGGGACAATCGAAGGCCGTTTGCGCCTCGCGCCGGGCCTGATCGAGGGCGTTGTCGAGTTCGTCGGCCGACTCGACGACACGCATCCCACGACCACCGCCTCCCATCGCGGCCTTGACGATGACGGGGTATCCCATCGCCTCGGCCTTGGCGTGGGCCTCCGGGCCGGGCAAAACCGGCTCTTTCGTGCCGCCGAGGATGGGGACGCCGGCTTCTTCGGCCAGCTTCCGCGCCGCGACCTTGTCGCCGAGCATGTCGAGCAGCTCGGGCCTCGGCCCGACCCAGACGATCCCGGCTTCCTGGCAGGCCCGGGCGAAGGTGGCATTCTCGCTCAAGAAGCCGTAGCCGGGATGAATGGCGTCGACCTCTTTCTCGACGGCCAAGGCGATGATGTTCTCGATTCCGAGATAACTGCGGATCGGCTCGCCCGGCTTCCCAACATGGTACGCCTCATCGGCCTTGAGCCGATGCATGGCGAAGCGGTCCTCGTGCGAGTAAATCGCAACAGTCCGGATTCCCAGCTCGTGCGCCGAGCGGAAGATCCGGATGGCGATTTCGCCTCGGTTGGCGACCAGGAGTTTGCGGAAGGCAGGCATCGAACGATCTCGGGCGGTTTCAGTTCTGTCAGAAAGAATCGCGGATGGCATTATCCTAACGCATCGCCTCACACGGGGCGAGATGACGCTCTTTTCGAGTTCTCGGGAGAAAGACTTCGAGGAAGACCGGTGCCTCCACTCAGCAGACGAAATCGCTCACCGACGAAAATCAACGGTTTTCGACTCCAGAATTGCGACATCCGGGGGCGTACGTTAGCGTGAAGAAGAACCGTCGTTCGCCGATCGACCTGCCTCACACTGAGGTTCCTGTGACTCTGATCCGGATGAACCACGATGGTACAGCGTCGGCTTCTTCTGTTCTGCTGCATCGTTGCTTCGATTCCCTCACGTGCCGAGGAGCCGATTGACTTCGATCGGACCATCCGTCCGATTTTCGAGGCTCACTGTCTCGGCTGTCACGGTTCGGAGGACCGAAAGGGGGGGCTGCTCCTGACCTCCCGACGCGAGGCATTGCTGCCGACAGACTCGGGAGAGCCGGCTCTGGTGCCGGGTGATCCCGATGCGAGCGAGTTGTGGTTCCGGGTTGAATCGCACGACGAACTCGATCGAATGCCTCCCTCGGGGAATCGTCTGGCCCCCGCGCAGATCGAGGCGATTCGAGCCTGGATTGCGCAGGGGGCCGACTGGCCTGGGGACGACGAACCCGCATCGAATCACTGGGCGTACCTCCCTCCGGTTCGCCCGGACTTGCCCGACATTGGGGATCAGGAGTGGTGTCGAAACCCGATTGATCGGTTCATTCGAGCCCGACTGAATAAGGTTGGGATTGAACCATCTCCCGAGGCCGATCGAGCAACCCTCATCCGCCGCCTCTCGCTCGACATTACCGGCTTGCCGCCGACTCCCGAGGAGGTGGATGCCTTTCTCCAGGACGAACGACCCGACGCCTACGATCGGATCGTCGATCGCCTGCTCGCCTCCCCTCGATACGGCGAGCGGTGGGCGACCCCCTGGCTCGACCTGGCTCGATTTGCCGATTCGAACGGATTTCAACGCGATGGGTTTCGGGATGTCTGGCCCTACCGTGACTGGGTCGTCCAGGCGCTGAATGCCGATATGCCGTTCGACCAGTTCACCGTCGAGCAACTCGCCGGCGATCTCTTTCCCGACGCATCGATCGACCAGCGCATCGCGACCGGCTTCAACCGGGGCAATCCGGTCAACGTCGAGGCGGGCGTGGATCAGGAGGAAAACCGCGTCAACGGTGTTGTTGATCGGGTCAATGCCATGGCGACCGTCTGGCTCGGGTCGACCATCGCCTGCGCTCAGTGTCATAATCACAAATACGATCCAATCACCCAGCGCGAATACTATCAACTCTTCGCCTACTTCAACAATACGCCGATCGAAACCATCTTCCGGACCGAGGGGAACACGTCGGAACTCGATTTCACGGGTCCGGCGATGGAAATTCCCTCCTCCGCCGAAGTCGTGGCCCGGCGCGAGGAATTGGCCAATCGTCGCGGCCCCCTCGTTGAACATCTCAACACGCTGACCGATCAGGTCTGGAATGGCCGGTTCGAGTGGGAGGAGCAGCTTCGCCTCGATCCGGAACGGCTTGCCCGTCTTCCCGCACCGATTCAGAAGGTGCTAGCCATTGCTGACGAGGATCGGAGCAAGGCCCAGCAACAAACGCTCAAGAACCACCTGGTTGCCGATCATCCCGAGCTGGCGACGGCTCGACAACGCCTGGCCGAACTGGACGAACAGCTCGAAGCCCTGGCGCCGGCCCGCTCGCTCGTCATGATTGAACTGGATGAGCCCCGGCCGACGTTCCTCATGAAGAGGGGGAATTTTCTCGACCCGGGCCCACAGGTTCAGCCGGGCGTTCCCGAGATACTTCATCCGTTGCCAGCAGAGGCGCCGAGGAATCGCCTCGGATTGGCTCAATGGCTCGTGGATCCCGCAAATCCGCTCATCGGTCGGGTGGCAGTCAACCGGGCCTGGCTCGCCTTCTTCGGTCGCGGACTGGTGACGACGCCAGAGGACTTCGGGACGCAAGGGGCCCGGCCCTCGCACCCCGATCTTCTCGACTGGCTGGCGGTCGAGTTCGTCGAATCGGGCTGGTCAACCAAGCATCTGCATCGCCTGATCGTGACCTCGCGTACGTATCGGCAATCCTCCGCGGTCTCAAGCGAACTGCTCGAGCGTGACCCGGACAACGCGTTATTTGCCCGAGGGGCTCGATTCCGACTCGATGCTGAGACGATCCGAGACAATGCCTTGTTTGCCGCCGGTTTGCTTTCGGAAACGATGGGGGGACCGCCGGTCTTCCCTCCTCAGCCGGAGAACATCTGGCGCGTGACCGGCCTGGTGGATAATACCTATCGGACCAGCACCGGCCCCGACCGTCATCGTCGAGGTTTGTATACCATCTGGCGACGAAGCGCTCCCTATCCGAGCTTCGTTGCCTTCGATTCTTCCGATCGCTCGCAATGTCTTGTCCAACGCTCGCGAACCAATACGCCGCTCCAGGCGTTGACCCTGCTCAATGATCCGGCCTACGTCGAAATTGCACGCGCCCTGGCCCGCCGGCTCCTGACGGAACACCCCGAGGACAGTTTCGACGACCGCCTGATCCATGCCTTTCGCCTCTGCCTGGTCCGCTCGCCGACCTCGTCGGAGATTGAATCGTTGACCAATGTTTGGAACACCCTGCACGATCGTTATTCCGACGATCCCCGAGCAGCGAAGGCCCTGCTGAGCGATCCCACCGATCCGACGATCGATCCGGCTGCCTGGGCGGCCTGGCTCGGCGTGGCGAATGTGCTCTTGAATCTCGACGAGACGATTACCAGGGAATGACGCTTCCCGAGCGAGCTGATCGGACCCCCTCAGCCTTGGAACCCGTTCCCATGAACTCGATCGATCACCTACGCATCGGATTGACCCGTCGCGAACTGTTTCGACGATCAGGGATGGGCCTGGGAGCCATCGCGCTGTCGGCCATGCTCGACCGAGATCGAGGCGTGATGGCCGCGGACGTGCGAGGCCCCCGACCGACGCATCATGTTCCTCGGGCAAAGAACGTGATTTTCCTGCATATGGTGGGGGCACCTTCGCATCTTGATCTATTCGAGTACAAGCCGGAACTGGTCGCGTACGACGGTCAACTCTGTCCGGAATCACTGCTCGAAGGCCAGCGCTTCGCCTTTCTCCGGGGGCATCCGAAACTGCTCGGAACTCGGTTTCGCTTTGATCGTCACGGCGAGTCGGGCCTTGAGCTTTCCGAGTTGCTTCCTCACCTGGCGGGCGTGGCCGACGACCTGGCGGTGATCAAGACCCTCAAGACCGAGGAATTCAATCACGGCCCCGCGCAATTGTTTCTTCAAACCGGATTCGGTCAGCTGGGCCGCCCGAGCCTTGGCTCGTGGGTCAGCTATGGACTGGGGAGCGAGGCCGACGACCTGCCCAGCTTCGTTGTCATGCTGACCGGCAAGCTCGCGGGCGGGGGGAGCAATCTCTGGGGCAGCGGCTTCTTGCCAACCGTGCATCAAGGGGTCGAGTTCCGAGACGGAGGCGATCCGGTCCTGTTCCTCTCAAACCCTCCTGGGATGTCATCGACCGATCGCCGAACCATCCTCGACGGGATCCGCGAGTTGAACACCGAACGGCTTCACACGGTCGGCGACCCCGAGATCACCACGCGCATTGCCCAGTACGAGATGGCGTACCGGATGCAATCTTCGGTGCCGGAACTCGTCGATCTGGCGTCCGAGCCGCCTCACATTCATCGACTTTACGGGACCAAGCCTGGCCGCGCGAGCTTTGCGAATCATTGCCTGCTCGCCCGTAGGCTGGTCGAGCGCGGCGTCCGGTTCGTGCAACTGTTCAATGCCGACTGGGATCACCATGGCAACATCTTCAACGGGTTGCCCAACAAGGCCAGGGAGATCGACCAGCCTTGCGCGGCGTTGATCCAGGACTTAAAGCAGCGCGGGCTCCTCGATGACACCCTCGTCATCTTTACCGGAGAATTCGGCCGGACCCCCATGCTCCAGGGGGATCGTGGCACCGCCGGCCGCGATCACCACAAGGAGGCCTTCTGCGCCTGGATGGCTGGTGGCGGGGTTCGGGGAGGCACTACCTACGGCCGAACCGACGATCTCGGCTATCATGCCGTCGAGGACCCGATGCACGTCAACGACTTTCACGCCACGATTCTCCACCTCCTCGGCCTCGATCATACCCGCGTGACCTTTACCTCGCAGGGTCGAAACTTCCGCCTGACCGATGTGGGAGGAACGGTGGCCACCAAGCTGCTGGCCTGACCCTTAATCACAGAGTGCGATGGAACCCAACGTGTCACGATCATTCCTCACCTGCTGTGCAACCATCGTTCTGGGGATCTCGGTCGCGCTCACGAGCCCGATCGAGGCACGTGAAGGAGCGACGCTGCCCCGGATCGATCCGGAGGGCATTGCCGGCGCTCTTGTAATCGTCGGGGGCGGTCGCATTCCGGGGGAGGCGATCGACGCCTTCCGGGCCCTTGCCGGAGCCGAGGCCCGGCTCGTTGTCATTCCCACGGCCAGCGCCTCGGCCAATGAGGAACCGGACGACGAGGCGGTCACCCTTTGGAATCAACGTGGTTTCAATCATGTCTCCGTTCTCCATACGCGTGATCGAGACCAGGCGAATGATCCCGCATTGGTGGCGCCACTGAAGGTGGCTACCGCGGTCTGGTTCAGCGGTGGCGATCAGTCGCGCCTGGCGAGCGCCTATCTCGGCACCGCTGTCGAAAAGGAGGTCGTTGCAGTTCTGGAACGAGGGGGAGTGATCGGCGGAACCTCGGCAGGGGCGGCGATCATGACCCAGGTGATGATCACCGGCGGCAACCCCAAGGCAGAACGAGGAGAAGGGTTCAACTTGCTTCCCGATGCGATCATCGATCAGCACCTTCTCGCCCGGAATCGCAAACCGAGGTTGCAAGGGGTCGTCAACGAACACCCGGATCGGTTCGGGATTGGGATTGATGAGCAGACCGCACTGATCGTGGCCGGGCGTCGAATGGCGGTGGTTGGGCAATCGAGTGTCACGATCGTGATGCCCTCCTCAAACTCCCGGCCCGCCTCCGAGCAGATTCTCAAGGGCGGAGACGTGGCCGATCTGACGGCTTTGCGCCGCTCCGTCCGCGATCGCGTCACCGGCGACTTTCCACCAGCGCTCATGGCCCCCCCTCAGGTCGAGGCCGGGGCGCTCGTGATCGTCGGGGGCGGAGCCCTACCGGACGAGGTCCTCGATCGATTCGTGGACCTGGCAGGCGGCTCGGAAGCTCGAATCGTGGTGGTTCCGACCGCTTCCGAAGGCAGGATTCCCCCCATTCCTCGGTTCGTGCCCGGCGTGAAGATGTTCGAGGAGCGGGGAGTGCGGTCGGTTGGAGTCCTTTATGGGCGACAGCCCGAGGAAATCGAAACGCCCGAGCAACTGGCCATGCTTCGAGAAGCCACGGGCATCTGGTTCGGTGGGGGGCGGCAATGGCGTTTTGTGGATTGCTACGAGGGAACCTCAATTGTTCCCTTGTTCCATGAGGTGTTGCGTCGAGGCGGGGTGATCGGCGGTAGCTCGGCAGGAGCAACGATCCAGGGAGAGTATCTTGTTCGAGGCAATCCGCTGGGCAACTGGGACATGATGGCCGAAGGCTACGAGCGAGGCTTCGCGTTTCTCCCCGGCGTGGCGATTGACCAGCACTTCAGCCAGCGCAATCGATTCCCGGATCTTGCGGAGGTTGTGAATCGCTTTCCCCAGATCCTGGGGCTTGGAATTGATGAGGGAACGGCGTTCATCGTTGAGGGAAAGACCGGAGAGGTGGTCGGTCGAGGGGCGGTCCACGTCCTTTCCCGAAGTGAGCGCGCGGACGATGATTCGCCCCGCACCGAAATCCTCGACGCTGGCAGCCGATTCGATCTGGTCGATCGTGTTCGAGTCGAGCCGGTCCTCGCGGACGAACGGCAATGAGGACGCCAAGGGTGAGGGCAGCCCCAGAGTCCGACCTCCTGAGCCGACTCATCCGCAATCGCCCCGAAACGCTCGCTCGGATCGCGATCATCTCGTGGTTCGTCACGGGAATTGTGGCCGCAGCATTCGTCAGGACCCGTGCATGGGCGATGTTCTGGCCGCTGATGATCCTTCCGATCGGGCTGACGATGGTCGCCTCGATGGCCTTGGTTCAGCGCGATCCGGAACGGGCGGGAATGGACGCGTTTCGGTTGGGAATGCTGGCGATGATCCCTTCCGCCCTTCTGGTCGGATGCGCGGTCCTGCGACGGTTTGAACAACCAATGACCGGTCACGTTGCGACCGCTTGCATGGCCGGCGCGGCAGTCGGCTCGGTGCTCGGTGCGCTCTGCGGGCCGATTGTGGGGTGGCTCGTGCGGGGGATTTTCCGTTCGGTCTGGGGATTGATCCCACGCAGCTCGCGCTGAAGAAGTTCGCGACGGAAACAGCCGTCAATACGACCCGCCTGCGTTTTCGGCCCGATCCGATTCGTCGAGTCCTTGGATCAGCTGGAGTGGCTCGATCCCTCACCTCGATCGCGGACCCTGGCCACCACGTGCGGAAGCCGATATGATTCGGACTGACCAGGAGCCGGCCGACGCGATCTGGGACGCGGTCTTGGATCGGCTCCTTCTGAAGCCGATGCTCGCGATCAGGAGGCGACGATGACGACCCCAATCGGGCCAGTGGCGTTCTCCTTGGTGATTCTCGGGACCCTGACATCGTTTGGAGTGGCCCAGGAGGTGAGCGCGGCGCTCCGCGACCGGGTGGCGCAGCTCGTCGAGCAACTGGGAGAGGAAGGAACCGAGACGCGCGACAATGCCGAACAGGCGTTGACGAAGCTTGGCGCTCGCATTCTGCCGTTGCTGCCCGATCCCGCCGAGGTTGACGAAGCAGACCTTCGGGACCGTCTCGCGCGCATTCGCTCGGCCCTGGAGGTCGCGAGCACCGAGAACGTCTCCGAGGCCTCTCGAATCACGATCCAGGGGGATGGAATTCGATTGTCTGAGGTCCTTCGGGAGTTGCAACGTCAGTCGGGAAACCGCATCTCCGACCTCCGGGAACTGTACGGTCAGGATGCAACCAACCCCGCCTTGGACCTGCAAATCAACGACCTTCCCTTTCTGGAGGCGTTTGATCTGATCGCCGAAAAGGCCGGGCTTGAACCGGTCTTCTACACCGGAGACGGAACCATCGGCCTGCTCACGCAAGGGGCAATGGAGTACGGAGAGGGAGAGGGAACTGGGTCGGCTCCGACGATCTACACCGGCCCTTTTCGAGTGTCGCTCAATCAGATCGCCGCACAACACGACCTGACGACCGGAGCCCGATCGACCAACGCCCAGGTGATGGTCGTCTGGGAGCCGCGCTTGCGTCCCATGTTGATGAACCTTGATGTGTCGAATGTCGAAATCGTTGATGATCGTGGTCAGGAGGTCATGCCCAGTGTTTCCGAGGAGGCTGGGACGGTGGTCCTTCGGCCTGAAAATCCCACTGCGGAATTGAATCTGAACATGGCCTCGCCCGATCGCAAGGCCCAGCAAATCGACCGTCTGAAGGTTCGGGCGACCTTGACCGTCCCGTCGGGCAACGAGGTCTTTCGGCTCGACCTGGGAACCCCGACCCCTTCTCAGGAACAAGGAGACGTGACCGTTTCCGTGGGACGGGTTGAGGTCGACGGGTTCGTCTGGAAGGTCGATGTTCGCGTCACGTACGAGGGGCAATCCGAGGCGTTTGAGACGTACCGTCAGGGCTTGTTCAACAATCGCCTCTGGCTTCAACGGCCCGATGGTTCGCGTTTTGAACAGAACGGCGGGTTCAATCAGATCGGTGCATCTGCCAATTCGATGGCGTTTCAATACCTGTTCGTGGATGCGCCGGGCAAGCCTTCGGATTATCAGCTTGTTTATGAAACCCCGGGAGCCGTGCTGGAACTCCCGTTGGAGTTTGAATTTACCGACGTGCCGTTGCCCTGATCGTTCGCAGGTGGAATGGAGTCGCCTTCGATCCGAGGATCTCGAAACTCGGATCAGTCATCCAGGATCGCAGCCGACGATCCTTCCTTGAATTGCGTCCGATCAAGCCCGTACTTGGCGAGCTTCTGGGTCACGCAACGCCGAGAAAGTCCGCTGTGGCGGGCGCATCGGGCGACGTTTCCCTTGTAGAGGGCCAGAAGTTCGGCAAAATAATCGCGCTCAACGCGAGAGATGATCGTCTCGGTCAACTCGGGCAACGGCCGGTCGAGATCAAGGAGCGTCTCGGCCGACGGGTGGAGCGTTGAGTGACGATCGGCCCGGGGGACGATCGACGGCGGAAGATTCGAGCGGTGGATCATGGTCCCGTCGGCCAGGGCCACGGCGGCCTTGATGGCATTTTCCAGTTCTCGAATGTTGCCCGGCCAGTCGTAGGTGTAAAGCGCGTGCATGGCCTCGGGGTCGATTTCCGTGACCGGAGGAGTGCTCCTCGCGGCCAGCTTGTTGAGAAAATGCATGGCCAGGAGCGGGATGTCCTCGCGACGATCGCGGAGCGGCGGCAGGTCGATCGGGACGACGCGAAGCCGGTAGTAGAGGTCGGAACGAAAGACCCCCTGACGGACCAGTTCGTCCAGTCGCTTGTTGCTCGCGGCGACGATCCGGACATCAACCTTCAGCGTTTCGGTTCCGCCGACGCGTTCGAAGTTACCGGTTTGAAGCACCCGGAGCAGCTTCGCTTGCATGGCAGGGCTCACGTCCCCGATCTCGTCGAGGAACAGCGTGCCTCCGTCGGCGGCTTCGAACCGCCCGATCCGCCGTCGATCGGCTCCGGTGAAGGCCCCTCGTTCGTGGCCGAACAGCTCGCTTTCGAGCAGTGAGTCACTCAGGGCCGCGCAGTTGACGGGAACCCATCGTTGGTCGCGTCGACCACTGGCGGCGTGGATAGCCTGGGCAACCAGTTCCTTTCCCGTCCCCGTTTCGCCGTGGATCAGGACCGTCGAGCCGAGGGGGCCGACCTGCTCGATGAGGTCAAACACCTGGCGCATGCGGTCGTTCTTCGAGACCATGTTCAGGAAGCTGTAGTCCTCACGCATTTGCTGGCGGAGGTGTTCCAGCTCATCCCGCAACTGGCGTCGTTCCAGGGTTCGGTTGACGAGAAGACGAAGCCGATCGGGTTCGAACGGCTTGGTCACAAAATCGTCGGCCCCGGCTTTCATCGCTGTCAGGGCGATCTGAGGGTCACCGTAGGCCGTCACCACGATGACCCCGAACGGCAGTCGTTCGGAACGGACCCGAGAAAGTAGGTCCATTCCTCCCGTCTCGGGCATGTAGAGGTCGGTGATCAGCAGGTGGATCGGGCGTGATCGAGCGATCTCGAGCGCCTCGGCGGCTCCTGGAACGGCCTCGACTTCGTGACCGTCCATCGTCAGTAAGAGGCTGAGGTACTCTCGGGTAGATTCCTCGTCATCAACGACCAGGATACGGCTTTTCATGCGGGGGCACTCCTTGCCGGGTGGACCGATTGGGATTCGGCCGTTCCCGAGTCCGATCGTCTGGTTGAGCAACGAGCCAAGGGAGTTGACAACGACAAGGCCGAAAGACGGCTCGCCGGGAATCTCCGGGATTCAAAAAAAAGGGTCAATTCAGCGTTCCGTCACTCCCGGAAGGAGAAGGATCTGGCGAGCGGTCTGGCACGGAGCCGAGATTGCGAAGAATCACCCGGAATTCCGATCGCCCGCGATGCTGGATGCGGAGGATCAGATCCCGGTCGACCGGGACAAGGGCCACCGCTTTTCGAAAATCGGCCAGGGATCGAATGCGGTGATCGAGGACGTCTGTCACGACCATTCCCGGCTCCAGTCCCCCGAGATCCGCGGGGCCTCCGGGGGTGATTCCCACGATCACCATTCCCGAGACTTCCGGTTCCAACCCAAAGCGTTGGGTCAGAGCTGAGGAAGGCTCCTCGAGACGGAGGCCGAGGCTGGGAAACCGGGTCGGATCACGCGAGGTGGCCGGTTCCGGGAGTCGAAGGCGAGGTGTCGGATCATCGATACGAGGCGGATTCGGCTCGACCGGAGCCGGGACGCTCCCCATTGGGCCTGAGCCTCGATCAAGGGCTGTGAGTACCGGTTCCGGCTGGACGTTCAACGTCATGCGTTGCTCGTCTCGGAGGACTCCGAGAACCAACGGTTGATCGTCCGAGGCGAATTCGACGCTTGCAATGAGATCGGCAGGGGATCCAATGGGCTGTTCATCCACAGAGAGGATCAGGTCGCCAGCAAGCAATCCGGCCCGGTCTGCGGGGCCATCAACCACCACTGTGTCGATCCGAACCGCGCCGGTGGGTTCCAGCATTGCGGCCTGCTCCTGATCGATCCCGGCGACCCGCACCCCGATCGCCATGCGGCGAACCTGGCCTCGGTCGGTCAGGTCCGATGCAATTCGTCGGGCCCGATCACTCGGAACCGCGAACCCGATCCGGTCGAAACGATCCGAGACGCCGGGAACGACCAGCGTGATTCCCACCAGTCGGCCCTGTCCATCAACGAGGGCGCCGCCTGCGCTTCCTGGAGCGATCAGAGCGTCGGTCTGGATCAGATCACGGTGGACGCTCGAACCGGACGAGCGTCGCAGACCGCTGACGACCCCGAGGCTGACCGTGCCAGAAAATCCCCATGCCTGGCCGACGCTCAGAACCAGGTCGCCCGGCTCCAGCGTCTCGGAAGATCCCCACTCCAGGGCGAGCAGATCCAGACCCGTCGGATCAATCTCGATCAGGGCCAGATCGCTGGCCGGATCTTGCCGCAGGTCAACAACCGGCCGCGAGCGGCCATCGGGCAAGGTCACCCGAAGGGTCTGCCCCGGGCGAGTGCTCGCTTCCTCGACGACCGAATTGGCCGTGAGGATCAGACCACGACCCGCGTCGATGACCACACCCGATCCTCCCGAAACGGTAGGCATCGAGCGTTCCAGGCTGAGCTGGCTGACAGGATGGTGTCCACCCACGACCACAACACCTGGCAAGACCCGAGCGGCTGCGTGTCGGAACTCGGATGCAATGGATGCCAGGTCCGGTGCATCCTGTCCTGGCATGCTCGGAGTGATGAGCAGGACGATCAGACCCACGGAGACCGTTCGGGCGATCCCTGAGCTACCGATCCGGTCGCGTCGGGGGTCGTCGGCTCGTCGCATCGTTGGGAATCCTTCCGACTCAGGGTCGATCGTCCTGGTCGATCGCGACTCAGCCCGATCCTCGGGCAAGGGCGAGACACCAGAGGTGAGAACCGGCAAGGCTCACATCTGGTTCGAATTCTCACTATAGCGGAGCCTTCCGGCTGATCCAAGAGTCTGCCCGAGCGACCGGAGAGAGGCTGCCGGTCAGAACCTTCCGTGTCGGGGGTGGAGCCTCAGCGAGGCTCCGAGGGTTCCGGGGTCGAGCCTTCGGGAGGAGTGCCCGAGGTCAAGGGTTCTTCCGGATCCTCCACAATCATTACCTTGGGAACCACGTAGGGTAAGACCTCCGTTCGTCGCCCCCCTTCGAGGATGACCTCCACGGGCATCGGGTTGCTTGGATTGATGGCGAAGGTCTGCACCCGCTCCTCGGCCCCTCCTTCGTGAGTGATGATCTCAAGCGTGGCCGCGGTGATGGGCTCATCAGGGTCACTGACGATTGTTTCGACCCGGAAGCGGTAGGTGCCGTCGAAGCCTCGGGGACAGACGTAAATCTCCTCGGCGTCGGACCCTCGGCCGTTCTTGATCAAGGCGCCACCGAAGACGGTTCGAGGGGTCGAGAGGCGGGCCGTGGCTCCCAGGGGTTCATCGACGAGCAGATCCAGATCACCGAAGCCGTTCCAGCTCAGTCGAGCGTAAAGATCACGAGGTTCAGCAGCTTCGAGACGAGCGATGAGCATGTCGGCGTCCGAGGTTCGACCAGCCTCCCGGAGCCGCCTGGCCAGCGCGATGGCCCGGAGTCGGCATTCGTTGCGCCAGGCGTCATCGACGCCGGGCCAGCCGAGTTCCATCAAGCCCTCGACCGCTCGGGCCATGCGGTCGGCATCGAGTTGCCGCTCGGCCAGATCAAGCGACTTGATCCACGGATCGGCTCGGCCTGGCAAGCGTTCGGCGGCGTGGTCAAGCAGTTCCGCGACCCGGATCGTCCGGCTTCGGCCGTTTCCGAGCGGCACCTCGATCTCGAACACGTCTCGGGCGGCCATCAGATCCACAATCGTCAGAAGGCTCTCCGGGGTTCCCTCTTCCCCGGGACGATCGGCCACCATTGCCGCATAGCCAAGCGCCTGCTGGACGAAGGCGGGGTCCGCCTGGTTGTAGTCGAAGATGACCGCGAGCATTTGATACATCCAGGCTTCCTTCGGCACATCCGGCCGATCCAGGTAGCCCCTCAAGGCGGCTTCGACCTCCGCCATCTGCCCTTTGCTCTTGAGACGAACGACCGTCTCAAGCAGGTCCCTTGCCGATGTCTCCCGGTTCTTGAAATGGGCGGCCCAGGTCGCCAGCTCCTGGTCGGTCGGCTGGCGGCGGATCAGCGGAGCCTCCTCCTCGGCAGCCTTCTCGGATCGTGACGAGACTTTCGGACCCTCGGCCCCCGATCGGCGTCCCGGAGAGTCCCGTTCCTGGACCATCGCAACACGAAGCAGGCCGAGTCCGCCTCGGTCTTGACGACCATAGGCGGCTCGGCCTGCTTGAAGATCCTGAAACTGGGCGGTCTGGGTCGGATTAGAATCGTCCGACCCAGACTTCAGCGGGTTCAGTTGCTTTTTTTTTCCTGGGGAGCAAGTGCATCTCCGGTCGACTCGGGAGCGACGGGAATGGACATCATGCCACCTCCCATCATGCCGCCCATGCCGCCGCCCATGCCGCCCATGCCGCCGCCCATACCGCCCATGCCCATGCCACCCATGCCGCCGCCCATACCGCCCATGCCCATGCCGCCCATGCCGCCGCCCATACCCATGCCGCCGCCACCGCCGCCCATCATCAGGGACATGGGGATGATCGCCAGGTCGGCCACGGGGTAGACGCGGATGAGGGTGCCACGACGTTCGGAGCCCTTCGCGGTAATCTCCAGGAGGTCGTCGTAGACGGTGTAGGAGAGGTCAAGCTGGTCGAGCATGAGCCGCAGGGTCGTCTTGAGCGGAATGCCGTCCAGGTTCATCTTGATCGGGGACTGGAGGCTTTGCTCAGCTTCCTGAAGGCCGATCTCGTCAACATAGATCGGAATGCCGTTGATCAGCTTCTCGTCGGCGGTCGCCTGGCGAATGTATTCCAGGGCGTCCGACAGCGGGGTATCGGTATCAAACGGCATCGAAATCGGTTGTTCGAGCCGACGCTGAATTTCCAGCGTCAGTTCCGAACGCTCGGCCAGGTCCGCGACCTCGTATCGGGCGATTCGCTTTTCCGAGATTTCGCGGAAGACATCGGCAGGCGGATACTCGATGGTGATCAGGTCGGGGAAGGGAACCGAGGCCCGGTCGACGTCGAGCATGGTCGCCATGTAGCGGAATTCCTTCAATTCCTCGTAGGCACGAGTTTGTGAAAGGAATCCGAGAGAGGTCGAGACGAACATCCCGGCCCTCGGCGCCGTCTCGCGAGGCAGCAGGGCGTTTGCCGACTGTGCCAGCAGACGAGCATCGAAGAACGGCTGAGAGTTCTCGACAATGTTTCCGGTTCCCCGGTTGTCGAGGACGGCAAAGACGCCCTCGTTCATCAGGGTGTTGAACTGGATCATCAGTTCCCGGACGGTCGCCTGAGTCCGAAGGAGAGCCGAGACGGCATCCATCTCTCGCTGAGCGGCGGATTCCAGGCGGATCAGCTCCGCTTGCCGCTGAGCGAGTTCTTCGGAACGTCGGATCGTTTGAAGCAACTCGATCCGGAGTTCACGACCTAACTGGTCGACGACCGAATCCGGAACCTGATCGGCGGTTTCCAGGGCGGTCAGGGCCAGACGGAGGGTGGTTTCCGCGGCCTCCGGCTGGTTCTGGCGGAGCAGGGCTCGGGCTCGGTTGATCCGACCTCGGATATCGGCATTGAGCTGATCGACCAGGACTTGCTGAAGTCCCTGGGCTCGTTCAATGCTGGCTCCGGCTTCGTCACCCAGTTGCGGAGCGACCGCATCCTGGAGACGAAGGGCCACAAGCTTGACGCCCTCATTGGCCTGGGTGCTGGTCGGGTCCAGTTCCAGGGCCTTACGGAAAAAGCGGTCGGCCTGGTCGAGCTGGCCCTGGGCTTCGGCCTGATGACCCAGATCGATCAATTGACGGGAGAGGCCCTCGGGCGAGGTTCCACCCAGAGCCATCGAACCAGTCAGCAGGCAGCCGAGCAGGGTCGCGGGCCCGGCCCCTTTCCACGATCGCGCGGTTCGGGACATGAGTCTAAAATTCTCCGGTGCTTGAGATGCCGGTGTGTTCGGGACCGGTAGGGGCGCGATGGGACCATCCTGAAGAATTCGGGATCACCGAGATTCGAGCCACGCCGGGACCTTGGAAACCCGAGCGGCCTTCTCGGCAGAATCGAGCGAAGGGCGACCCCGGCCCGACTCGCACCGCCGTCGCGCCACGCTCCGTCGGGGGTCGCCGCTCGTCTGTTGACCATTATGCCACACGGGTCAGAACCTCGCGCGTTGCTTCAGCTCACCAATCCGGTTTCCGGGTCAATCGTGTCGGTTTGACAGGTGTCGCCGATCGACCTAGATCTCCCTCAGAGGACAAAACACCAAGGAATCATCTCCGAAGTCGGATGATGCAAGCCGGTCGTGGTCCAGGAGAAAAAATTCCTTGCCCACGGTCGACGCGACTGGATTCGGCGGTGTCCGTCCGAACGTAGGGGAGGCTCGCGGCCAATGGCCGACAATCGATCGACGTTGGGAGGAGGGTCCGAATTCGATTTCGAGAACTTTCCTCCCAATAGCTGCTTTCACGAACGTCGTGAGGTCCCGGAACAAGCCCGTCCCGCTCGGAAGGAGCGAAGGAGGAGAATTGATCCGACAACCTTCGAGAAACAATATACTCCCGAAGAGTTGGAATTCATGAACGCGATGCAGCAATTCAAGGTGCGAAGCGGCAAAACCTTCCCCTCGTTCGGCGAGGTCCTCGACGTGGCACGTTCACTGGGGTACGAGAAGTCCAGATCAGTCCCGGGGGAGTCCGGCACGGTCGATTCTCCGGATCGTTCCTGATCTCCAGCGCACGAGGAGGCTCATACTCATCGTGTCATTCCCAATTCCTTCGTGAACCACGAGAAACGGCCCGAGCGACAAGGAGTCGCTCGGGCCGTTTCCTCTAGGTTCGGGGCGATCCGATTCCGGCGGGCTCAACAGCGTGCCGGATCCGTCGCGATCGCGGATGAAGCCCCCATTCAGGAGGCCGGCACCGCCGCGGGACTGGCGGGTTGAATCAACGAGAACCAGGCCTGAAGGGCCTGACCCGTCAACTGAACCGCCTTGACCAATCGCGGCTCGCCAGTCGCTGTGGATTCGATCGTCTCCGGTTCCTCACCATCCCCAACGACCAGGGTCGTTGAGGCGATCAGGTCAGAGGCGTTTTCCTCCTCATCGACTGAAGACGCAAACGCCGAACCGGCCACACCGGAAATCGACGCGGTCATCAGATCGTCCCCGAATTCCAAGGCACTGTCACTCGCCTCGGCGACGAGTGTTGCCGGATCCTCCGGCTCGGACAGCCCGTCGGCCCAGCGGTTCAGGGCATCGGCAAACTCAGGACCGTAGGCGGCATCGTCAACACCCGCGACGAGTTGCGACGACGTCTCCGGTTCCCCTCGTTCCTCGATTGGCCCATCGGCCGCGAAGGCCGCGACAACATCCTCGATCACCGTGGCGAAGGCCGCATCAGCGTCCGGGACAACAGCTTCGGGCTCAACGACAGCAGCCGGGCTGGTCGAGGACGAATCCTCAAGCCCGGCCAGCGTGATCCCGTGCCTTGCCTCGAACTCCGCGGCTCTCGCGTGCCACCAAGCTCGTCCCGATTGGGCCCAGGCCTCCACGTCGATGCCTTGCGGCAAATCGAACCCAAGAGCAGCCACAGCACCCACCAGGAGGAAGCGGAAGGCCATTCAGGAATCTCCCTGTCACGGTTTAGGCCGTCGATCGTGACGATACCCTCGATTGTACCGCTCCACCCGAGAGCGGAGCGTCTCGGTATCGCATCAACTTCATCGGTCAGCATCGGCTTGGGGCTTCAGTGAATTATTGCCGATTGGGCCGAGATTCGGATTCGCGTTGGCCGTTTCGGCAATCCGCCGTAGGATGTTGCGAACTTCAGGCTCAGGACAATTCCGTCGAATTCGCTTCCGAGAGGATGCGCCCCGGTCGGCTCGGGGCAGGGGAGTGCCTAGGGATGGGAAGGACGGTCCTCGTCACCGGTGCCGGCGGATTCATCGGCAGTCATCTCGTCGAGCGGCTGGTCAGAGACGGACACACCGTGCGTGCCTTCGTCCGATACAATGGCCGGGACGATCGCGGGCATCTCGACGCATTACCTGATGAAATCAAGAGTTCCGTTGAGGTTCGCCGAGGCGATCTCAAGGACCCCGAGGCCATCCGCCGCGCCGTTCAGGGGCAATCCTGGGTCTTTCACCTCGGAGCGTCGATCGCCATCCCGTACTCGTACGAGAACCCGCTCGACGTGGTGCAAACGAATGTCACGGGCACGGCCCATGTCCTCGATGCCTGTCGGGCCAGCGAAGCACTCGACCGAGTGGTGTTGACCTCCACCTCCGAGGTCTACGGCACGGCCCAGCGAGTCCCGATCGATGAGACGCATCCCTTGCAGCCGCAATCCCCTTACGCGGCGAGCAAGGTCGGAGCCGATGCCCTGGGACTCAGCTATCACCGATCCTTTGAGCTGCCGGTGGCGATTCTCCGTCCATTCAACACGTTCGGACCCCGGCAATCGGCCCGAGCGATCATCCCGACGATTATCAGCCAGGCGCTCACCCGGCCGTCGATTCGGCTTGGAAGCCTGGAGCCGAGACGGGATCTCACGTATGTCAAGGATACCGCCGCCGGTTTTGTCTCGATCGCCTCGTGCGATCGGGCGATCGGACAGGTGGTGAACATCGGCCGGGGAGACGACGTTTCGATCGGCGAGCTGGTCGATCGCATCGGCCAGCGGCTTGGCACGCCGCTCCAGGTGGAGACCGACCCGCAACGCATCCGGCCGCCGGCCAGCGAGGTTCTCCGACTCCTCGCCGGAACCGCTCTGGCAACGGAACTCTGGGGATGGACGCCCCAGTACTCGCTCGATGAGGGTCTCGACGAGACCATCGCCTGGGTTCGAGAGAACCTCCACCGCTTCCGGGTGAATGAGTACACCACCTGATGCCGTCTCGGTGGTTCGGATGAAACGGCCGTCATTGCGAGAGCGAGGCGAGTCGTCTTACAATGCCGATTTGATCGTGGCCTGCCCCGGAGCATCGTGATGGAACTGGACTGGTCTTCCCTGGCAACGTTGATTGACACCCACCAGCGGTTCCTTCTCACCACGCATGTTCGGCCCGACGGCGACGCACTCGGCTCTGAGGTGGGGCTGGCCGGACTTCTGGAGCAGCGAGGCAAGGATGTTCGGGTGGTCAACGCCAGTCCGCTTCCCCCTCGCTACGAGTTTTTGGCTCCTCGCCCCAGGTTCTTTGAGCGTTTTGCAGAGATTCGACCGGAATCGCTGGCCGACCGCGAGGTCCTCATCATCCTTGACCTCTCCAGTTGGTCGCAGCTCGGTGAGATGGCCGAGTTCGTCCGAGGATTCAAGGGAACGAAGGTGGTGATCGACCACCATCTCAGCGAGGACGATCTCGGGGCCCTGGTCTTCAAGGATGTCTCGGCCGAATCGACCGGAACGTTGGTTCTCCGAGCCATTCGGGCCCTTGGCGCGTCCCCTTCGCCGACAATGGCGAACGGATTATTGACCGCCATCGCGATGGACACCGGCTGGTTTCGGCATTCCAATGTCACCCCCGAAACCATGAGAGACGCCGCCGAACTGGCAGAGGCCGGCGCTCCCATCCATGAGCTTTATCGAGCGCTCTTCGAACGCAACACGGCCGCCCGCATGCGGCTGGTTGGCCGGGTCCTTTCGGGGCTGACCCTGGCCCTCGATGGTCGGGTCGCGCATGCGAGTGTCACCAAGGACGACCTGGCCAAGACCGGGGCAATTCCCTCGGACACCGAGGATCTGATCGACCAGCTCGCGGCCATCAACGGCGTGGAGGTGGCCATGCTCCTCATTGAACAGCTCCGAGGAGGAGTGAAGGTTAGCCTGCGATCCCGAAGCGCCATCGACGTGGCTGAACTCGCGGGACGGTTCGGAGGCGGGGGACACCGGGCCGCCGCAGGGGTCCTGATGCCCGATCCTCTCTCGGATTCCCGAGAGCGGGTCCTCCGGGCGCTTCGACCGATGATGGGTCTTGAGGTTCGCTCCTGAGCCTCCTTGCCCGATCGTGCGCTGAATCAAAGGTTGCAGTAACCCCTGGCGGCGCCCCATCTGCCACCGTTACGATAGCGTTTACTTGAAGTCTTCGCGTGGGGAGGCGTTCGATAACCCGCCGCGCCTCGAACCCCCCGCCCGGCCGCGATCCTTACATCAGATCGTGGCCACCCGCCCCGCTCCGGCGTCGACGCCGGCTCGACTGGTCCGACCGCCCCACGCGATCCCCCCGCCTTGTCCCTCCCCGCTCGACCGGAGAGACCGCGAACCGATGAATCGTCGTCAATGGTTCCAGTTTGGGGCCGCCGCGATCGGCGCCCTGATCGGCCTGGTCCTGGCCGTGCCGGGCGTGGCCTACCTGCTTTCGCCCCTCCTGAAACGCCGAACGGATGACTCCGACTTCCGCACCCTGGCCAGGCTGGGTGATCTGGTCGAAGGGCAGCCGCGCTCGTTCTCGATTATCGAGGAACAACGCGACGCCTGGGTCAGCTATCCTGCCACGCCGGTCGGGACCGTATGGCTGGTTCGCCAGCCCGAGGGAGCTTCCGAACCGGTTCTTGCCCTGTCGGCCGAGTGTCCGCACCTGGCCTGCAAGATCAAGGTTTCGGGCGATGGCAAAGGCTTCCTCTGCCCTTGCCATGCCAGCTTCTTCGAACTTGACGGTTCGAGGGTGAACCGGATCTCTCCCCGAGGGATGGACACCCTGGAGGTCGAGCCGATCGACCCCAACGACCCCAATGCCGAGATCCGGGTCAAGTTCCACCGCTTCCGGACCGGGACCGAGGAGAAGATTCCCCTTGCGTAACCGAAGCCAGTTCTCAGAGTGGATCGATGCCCGGACCGGACTCGTCTCGCGCGTCTCCGGCCTTTCCGAGGAGCCGGTCCGAGGCGGTGCCGGGCTGCGACACGTCTTCGGCTCGGCACTGGCCGGAGCGTTCCTGATTCAGCTCATCACCGGCCTATTGCTCATGACCTCGTATGTGCCGTCCTCCTCCCACGCCTGGGGGAGCGTCTGGTTCATCGAGCGCGAGATGATGCTGGGCTGGGTCATTCGGGGCTTGCACCACTTCGGCTCCTCGGCCGTGGTCATATTGCTGGCCCTGCACCTGGTGCAAACGATCGTGCGGGCGTCCTACCGAGCCCCCCGAGAGTTCAACTGGTGGCTTGGCCTGATCATGATGTTCGCCGTCCTTGGCCTGGCCCTGACCGGCTACCTCTTGCCGTGGGACCAGAAGGGCTACTGGGCCACCCGAGTCGCCACGAATATCGCCGGCACGACTCCCGTGATCGGCCCGCTTGCGCAGCAGGTCCTCGTCGGCGGGATCGAGTACGGCAATCAGACGCTCACCCGACTGTATGGTTTGCACGTCGGCGTCCTGCCGCTGGTCATTGTCCTCGCCTTGCTTGGACACTGGGCCCTGGCTCGTCGTCATGGGTTGAACGGCAAGGATCGACCCGAGCGGACCGACACCTACTGGCCCTCCCAGGCGTTTTACAACCTGGCGGCCATCGGCCTCGTCCTCGCGATCTTGCTTGGCGTGGTGATCTATGAGGGTGGCGCAGGGCTTGAAGCCCCGGCCGATCCGACCGGGACCGATTACCCCGCTCGTCCTGAGTGGTACTTCCTCGCGCTCTACCAACTTCTCAATGAGTTCGAGAGCGATACCGAGATCATCGGCACGATGGTCATTCCGGGCGCGATCGTCACGATCCTGTTTCTGTTGCCGATCCTCGACCGACTCTTTCCGAAACGATTGATCCATTTCGGGGCCTGTGCCCTGATTTTCGGGGTGCTGGGCGGTGCTGGTTACTTGATGACCAAGGCCCTGGTGGCTGACTGGAACGACGCGGCCTTCATCCTTGCCCGCCAGGAGGCCGACGAGCAGCGCGATCGGGCCGACCAACTCGCCTCGGCCCACGGTCTTCCTCCGGAAGGAGCAGGCTACCTCATGGCCCGCGATCCCTTATCTCGGGGCATGAACCTTCTGGAAGCGAACTGCCTGAGCTGCCATGCCTACGGTGGCAAGGTTCGGGTCCAGATGCAGGTCGCGCAGCCCTCGGCGGAGGATCTCGCCGCGGCCGATCCGTCTCGCTTCGCCGACCTCGGCGAACCGCTCTCCGATTCCGTCCTCCGGGCGCTGGCGTTCGCCTTACCCGAGGACTTCGACGCCGAAGAAATCACGCGAGACGCGAGCGATGTCACCCAGACCACGGTCGTTCTCAAGGGTCGGAATGCTGGTGGTGAACGGGTCGAGGCCGAACTGGTCGAGGGCCGTTCCCATGTGATCGTCCAGACCGAGGCTATCCAGTCGGCCTCCGACCTGGAAGGCTTCGGCACGCGCGACTGGATTCGGGGCTTGCTGGAAGACCCGTCGTCTCCCAAATACTTCGGCCTCGTCCCGCAATGCTCGGGCATGACCGAATGGAAGGCCGAGTCTCAGCTCACCCCCGAGCAACTCGACGCGGTGGCCGACTTCTTCGTCGAGTACGTCATTCCGTACCGTGAAGGCATTTCGGCGGCAGCCTGGGAGCTTCAGTTCGAGGACCCCGAGAACCAGCACCCCGGCTACGAGCACTACATGAACGAGTGCGCGAACTGCCACTTCTGGGGGCTCGGCGGGGCGGACGGCACCGGTGTCGATGCCCCGAACCTGTACGGATGGGGCTCGGACACCTGGACCCGCCGCATGATTGAGGAACCCGGCGCCCGTGATCTTTATGGCTACCTGGCCGATCACGAGCAGATGCCCGGATTCGAGGGGCAGCTGACCCAGGAAGACCTGGACGTTGTCATCCGATTGCTGAAGGGAGACTTCCTCCCCCTTCGGGCCTCGGAGAACGCCTCTGCCGCGGAACCGGAAGCCGCTGCGATCGCCGTGGACGCCCCGGAACAGACCGACTGATCTCGCGATTGTTCGGTTGATCACGACCCGCTGGACCCGGTGGCCCGCTCGCTTGCGAACGAGGCCGCCGGGTCCTTCTCGTTTTGATCGGACGCAAAGAAACCCTCCGTGCGAGCGCGCTCTCCGATTCAACTCGGGGTGCGCGGTGCGGCCCGATCGGGACAAGGTCCGGGGTCGATGACCTCACCGGGAAGGGTAGACCGCGCACCTCGCTTCCC
The DNA here is from genome assembly GCF_009177065.1 of Tautonia marina. Lineage (NCBI taxonomy): Bacteria > Pseudomonadati > Planctomycetota > Planctomycetia > Isosphaerales > Isosphaeraceae > Tautonia > Tautonia marina. Next base: position 214,523 of record NZ_WEZF01000002.1, on the reverse strand, counting down.
GAATTGGGGTCAGGTGCGCAATCTTCCTCAAGTGCAAGAAAAAGCGTTGGTATCGCTCGGATCGGAGCGATAGACTCCCCCTCGCTCGATCGGGCCGGTCGAGACTGATGGAACAACCCGGGACCGGCTCGTTTCCCCCGTTGCGGCTTTCTCGCGTATCTCGAACGTCGGCACGGTTTGCCCTGAGAACCTGCTCCCAACCTTGAGTCCAGGACGCAAGCTCTCGTCGCAAGCCATCGTGACAACCGTTTGGCCCACGGCCGCTCGATCGTCACGACCAGCAGGGTGCCGGCAACACCACTCCGTCATCAAGGAAGGATGCCATGACGAAGGAGAAGGATCGGCCGCTGATTGGGATCAACATGGACCTTCAAGGCACTGGCCGAGGCCAGCTGCCGCACTCCATCGTCCAGACCGGCTACTACGACGCCATTCTGACCGCGGGTGGAATCCCGGTCTTGATTCCCCCGATGTTCCGAGAGCCCGAGGTCGCTCCGATCCTCGATCGGCTCGATGGTCTGGTCCTCACCGGTGGTGACGACATGGACCCCCGCAAGCAAAATGTGGCCCCGCACCAGTCGGTCAAGGTCATGTCCGAACGTCGGGAGGCCTCCGACCGCCTGCTCTGCCGCCTCGCCGCCAAGCGACACCTGCCGACTCTGGCCATCGGCCTCGGCATGCAAGAAATGAACGTCGAGCACGGCGGCGGCCTGTACGTCCACGTCCCCGAAGACTTGCCTCGCGCCATTCCGCACCGCGATCCTCACGGCGGCGCCCATCGGCACATCGTGGTCATGGAACCGGGAACCCTGCTCGAAGAAATTTACGGCGAGGGGGAAATCCGGGTCAACAGCTACCATCACCAGGGAATTCGCAAGCTCGCCGCCATGTTCCGGCCCGCGGCCCACGCGCCGGATGGCTTGATCGAAGCCTACGAATATCACGACATGGACGAGTGGTGGTGCGTCGGCGTGCAGTGGCACCCTGAGAATGAAGGCCACATTTCGCTCGACACGCAACTCCTCGAAGCGTTCATTCAGGCGTCTGACCGTGGCTTCCGCCGGGTCCTCCCGACGAAGGTCAAAGCGGCCTGAGCCTGGTTCAACATCCTTGCCCGATCGGGGCCGCACCATCTCCCGCGGCCAGTTCGGGTGCCCTGTACTGAGGGGTTCGGCTCGGGTCGGATGCGCAAGGAGGCGCGTCTCGACCCGAGGCCGGCCCGCCTATTGAAGTCCTTCTGACCTCCGTCAGCACGGCCGATGGTCGGGCATCGACCGCCGTTCACTTCGCTCGGCCTGAATCACCTCGATTGACGATCATCAAGCCGATGCCCGAGAGGATCAGACCGGCTCCGCCGAGCATTCCATAGGCTGGGATCGGGAGTTGGACGTTCATCCACGAACTGACCATCCCCAGACTGAATGCCACCAGGCCCAGCGCAATAAACGCCAGGCCGGTCGCCGAAAGGACCTTGCGATGGTCCGACACAAGAAGACTCCGTCAAGGGTGTTCTCAACTCGGTTCAAGCACGCCGCGCGGCCATTGGCAACCGTTCGCACTCGACCTTGCGTGCCTAACCGCGCCTGAAGCCTGTTGGGGGGCTTGAGTGAGTCCGCGAATCGTGCCTTCGCGGACCCAAACTTACACGAGGAAGGCTCCTTCTCTCTCGGTTCGAGAGGTCAGGAGACCGAGCCGTCCGCTCAGGATGCGGCTGCTGCCGGTTCAGCCGTCAGTTCGATCAGGCCGGCGGCCTGTTGAGCGTGCCGGCGGATGTCTTCGCTAATCCGCATCGAGCAGAACTTCGGCCCGCACATCGAGCAGAAGGCCGCCGACTTGAACGCTTCTTGAGGAAGGGTTTCGTCGTGCATCCTTCGGGCGGTCTCGGGGTCGAGCGAAAGCTCGAACTGCCGGTTCCAATCGAACGAATAGCGGGCCCGGCTCAAGGCGTCGTCCCGGTCGCGGGCTCCCTTGCGATGGCGAGCCACATCGGCGGCGTGGGCGGCGATCTTGTAGGCGATGACCCCCTGGCGGACATCCTCCACTTCGGGCAAGCCGAGGTGTTCCTTGGGCGTGACGTAGCAGAGCATGCTCGCCCCGTACCAGCCGGCCATTGCGGCCCCAATCGCCGAGGTGATGTGGTCGTATCCCGGGGCGATGTCAGTCACGAGCGGGCCGAGCACGTAAAAAGGCGCCTCATCACACTCGTAGGCCTGTTTTTCCATGTTCATGGCGATCTGGTCCATCGGCACGTGGCCGGGACCTTCCACCATGACCTGACAACCTCGTTCCTTGGCCCTTCGGGTCAGCTCGCCAAGGGTTTTCAGCTCGGCAAACTGGGCTGGGTCGCTGGCGTCGGCCAGGCATCCGGGCCGAAGGCTGTCGCCCAGGCTCCAGGTGACATCATATTCCCGCATGATGTCGCAGAGATCGTCGAACCGGGAATAAAAGGGATTTTCCTTGTTGTGGGCCATCATCCACTGGGCCATCAAGGAGCCGCCCCGAGAGACGATCCCCGTGATCCGGTGCGCCGTCATCGCAACGTAATCGCGGAGGATGCCGGCGTGGATCGTCATGTAATCCACGCCTTGCTTGGCCTGATGCTCGATCACGTCGAGCAAACCTTGCTCGGTGATGTCTTCAGGCTTCTTGACTTGCTGAATCGCCTGGTAGATCGGCACGGTGCCGATCGGAACCGGGCTGGCGGCGATGATCGCCCGGCGGATCTCGTCGATCTTGCCGCCGGTCGAGAGGTCCATCACCGTGTCGGCCCCCAATGCGACGGACGTCCGAAGCTTTTCCAGCTCGTTGTCCACGTCGGAGGTCACGGCCGAGTTGCCGATGTTTGCGTTGATCTTGCACGCGGCCTTGATGCCGATGCCCATCGGCTGCAGGCCGAGTTTCAGGTGCTCCCGATTGGCCGGGATGACCATCCGCCCGCGAGCGACTTCCTCGCGCACGACCTCGGGTTCGAGCCCCTCTCGCCGGGCAACGAACTCCATTTCAGGACTGATGATTCCTCGACGCGCCTGTTCGATCTGAGTCATGATGCAAACATCCGGCAGCGGAACGTGTCTCGGGTCAGGACGAAGGCAAAGACGGGAGGTAAGGGGGGAGACCGTCATGGGGTTGATGATGACTCAACTCATCGTAGCCGTCTCAGGGGTGGCGGGTCAATTCAGCCGATTGGGACTCACGAATCCGGCGTGCGCTACCCCGCACGATCCGGCTGATCCGAACAATTCTCCACAAGAGTCCAGAGACTTGCAGGTCCCCTTCACCGTATGATAAAGCCGTGGACGACCAAGAGATGATCAGGACGTCATGGCCGAGTGGTTCTGACCCCCTCTCAGGATGCCGAGGTATCGGCACCGGCTTCGAGGAGCTTCGCATGGTCGCGAATCGGGCCTCCGCCTGTCTCACAACTCGCCGATGGTGGGTCGCGGTTCCGAGTCTTATGGTGCCGATGGGCCTCGTGGCAGGAGTCTGTTGGTGGTTGACTCCTTCGCTTGAGTCGCTTGAGCCAGACGTCGCTCGACGGGCGGTTCTCAAGCAATCCCCCGAGCCCTCCCTGGTGGGCCTCAACGCCGAGCCCGAGGCCTCAGACCAGCCCGATCTCCTGCCCGACTGGCCCGAGCAACGGATCGAAGGTCAGGAAGCCAAGCAGTATTTGCTCGACTTCATGGAGCACGCCGTTCGCAAGCTCGATCAGGTGGATGGGTATTCGGCCAGCTTGAAGCGCCAGGAACGGATCAAGGGTGAGCTGGGGCCCGAGCAGTCGCTTCAAATCAAGGTGAAGCACGACCCTTTTGCCGTCTATCTTCGCTTCGAAGCTCCCAAGCCCGGCAAGGAAGCGCTCTACCATGAGGGGCGTTTTGACAATCACCTGCTCGCCCACAATGGTGACTGGACCCGGCGGTTCTTTCCTCGCCTCAAGGTTGATCCGCACGGGCCGATCGCCCTGGCGGAAAATCGGCATCCGATCACCGAGGCCGGTCTGGAACACCTCGCTCGCAAGCTGCTGCACTACCGCCAACTCGACCTGAACGACCCGTTGGCGGAAACCATTCTCGACCGAGAAATCGACGAGAACGGTAAACTCTGGTACTCCTCAACGCACTCGCATGCGTCCTATGCCGACGATCGCCCGTTCGCCTACGTCGAGATCCGCTACTGCCCCGAGTTGCTCATCCCCCTCCACATTGTGAGCTACGACTGGCCGCAGCCGGGATGTGACGACGGCGAACTGCAACTGGCCGAGCGCTATCATTACGAGAACGTCGACTTCGATGTCACCTTCTCGTCGCTTGACTTCGATCCGACCAATCCCGATTACGGATTTCAGCGCTACTGACCAACCAGGACGGGAGGGGGAACGAGCGACCTCGATCTCACGACGAGGTATTGATCTCTGCCCCCTCGGCCAATCGAGCTCGGCGGTGCTGATCTTCTTTCTGAAGTCCTCGGACGAGGGCTCTGAGATTTCTCGCGTTCTGCCCCAGGTCTCCCTTGCCGATCCGGGACTGGCTTTTGGCCATCAGCAGCGATCCCCGGGAATCCGGCTCGAACACCAGATGCACATCGTCCACGAAGCGCAACAGGCGAGTCGTGTGGGTGGCGTGGATCATCGCGCGATCCTCGTAAACCGCCTCGACCTTCCAGCGCGGCCATCCGGCAATGATGCGCTGAGCCCAGGTCACCGCGTGGACCGGAGGCAACGACAGGGCGAGCGGTCTGAGATCATCATCTGAGGCATCTGGCCGAAGTTCGGCCTGGTTCTTCGTCAAGCCTTCGAGGAGGGCCATCGTAATCCTTTCGTGGTTCAGTCCCATTCACGAGCAACAAGCAAGGCTCTCCCGCCGTCGCTTCCGTCATCGTATCCTCATCGAGTGCGGCCCGTCAGGCAACCGACCGGGCGGAACCATTCCTTCTCAGATCGACCGCGGCGACGAGGACAGCCATGGAACAATTCGGACGACTGCGATCGGATTTCGGCGGGCTTGTGACCGCCCTTGCGCTTGGTCTTGGTTCCTGGAATCTGGTCCGAGCAGACGCTCCGACGTCGCGTCTCGAATTGACGGTCGATGCGGGCCGGTTCGATCGCGTACAGACTCCGGTGCAAATCTCGATCCAGAAAGACGAAATTCCTCAGGATTGGGCCGATTGGCTTGACCCGATCGCCACCAAAGGAGGGCAGGTCACGTTCAAGGACCTCGACAATCCCGGCCAGACCGTGGTTGCGCAGGTCGATCGGCCGGAAGCTCAGATCGACCATGTGCGACTGCTCTGGATTCTCCCCGCCCGTACTTCGGCCGGTGCCCGTCGGACGTTCCGTCTTGAACCAGGGACTCCGCCAACCGATCCCCCGGTTGTCTGGAGGTTCGAGACGACCTCGGAAGGACACCTGGAGCTGTTCCGAAGCGACGATCCCGTCTTCCGCTACAACATGGCGCCGGTGAGGCATCCCGATCACCCCAATCCAAACCAGCCGCGATCGGCTTACATTCATCCCGCCTTCGCCCCCTCGGGAGCACTTGTCACGGGAGACTACTCGGCCGAGTCGCACCCCCATCACCGAGGCTTCTTTCTCGCCTACACGAAGACCTCGGTCGGCGATCTCCAGCCAGACTTCTGGAATATCCAGAACGGCTCGGGCAAGATCCATTTCGATCGGCTCGGCCCCGTCACCACCGGCCCCGTCTCCGCCCGGTTCTCGACCTTCCATCGCTGGGAAGCCAGCCGCCCCGACAACGATCCCGTCGTCGTGCTTCGGGAGCGCTGGGATGTGGAGGTCTTCGACATTCCAGGTACTCCCTACCGCCTGTTCGACCTGACCAGCACCCAGCAGGCGACCGAGACCCCTTTGGTCCTGCCTCCGTACCGATACGGGGGGATGGCCTATCGCGGCCCCGATTCATTCTTGCCCCAAGGGGTCCTCGACGTGTTGACCAGCGAGGGCCTCGACCGGGTGGCAGGAGATCAGCAGCCGGCCCGCTGGGTCGACCTGACCGGCCCTGTCACCGAGGGCTCCGACCGATACGCCGGGGCTGCCATGTTCGACCACCCGACGAACCTGCACCACCCGACCCCCGCCCGGATTCATCCGACCCGGATTCCCTTCTTCTGCTTCGTGCCCAGCCACGATGAGTCAGTCACCATTGGAACGGAATCGCCGGTCGTCTTCCGATACCGTGTCCTGATTCACGATGGGCATCCCAACGAAGCGCTCAATGAACGGGGCTGGCGCGATTTTGCCGAGTCCCCAACCGTCTCTCTCACGATCCGATCCTCCTGATCCTCTCGACCGGACCCAGGTTTCTCCCGATCCGGTGGCGAACTGCGCCATGACCCGGGGGGCTCGACCGACCGTTACGACCGGGCCGATCGTCGCGGCCTTCTCAGGTGGTCGATGGTCGGCAAAAACCCCGATTCGGCGGTGGGCCGCCCGAGCCTTCAGGGTCGATAACACCGGCGGTCAGTCCCGTCATCCGACTTCGGCAGGAGCCGAGCGAGGTGCGGGCCCGTCTCCGCGGCAAGGCGTCGTGGCCGTCCGCGATCACCGACCGGACCGATCACTCTTGGGGATCGGACCTCGGACCGGCTCGATCGGGGGCGTGCCAGGATCGGATCGGGCCGGATCGCCGGGCCGTCCGACCAGGGAGGGAAACAGGAAGTGAACATCGTCACGACACGCTTCGGACCCATTCAGGTACGGGAACTGGACATCGTTCAGATTCCCGAGGGCCTGGTCGGATTCCGAGGCACCACGCAGTTTGTGCTCTGGCCCGATTCGGAGGTGGATGGGCTGGTCTGGCTCCAGTCCACCGCCGACCCGGACCTGGCCTTTGCGATGGTGATGCCGCAGGTGGCCGTCGCGGATTACCGGGTCGAGCTTCGTCCCGGCGATCGGACAGCCTTGGAGCTGGATGAAGCGGGCGAACCGCTCGTCTACGTCATCCTGAACCACGGTGAACAGGGGCTGACCGTCAACCTCCAGGGGCCCCTGGTATTCAACCTGGCTCGCCGGCTCGGCCGGCAACTGGTGTTGACCTCAAGTCGCTACGCCGTCCGGTTCCCGCTGGGGGAGCCGGAAGATTCGCCGACCCTGCTGCCCGGACCCACGGCACTTCGCGCCACTGCGTGACGCGGAGGTATCCGCCGGGCAACTGGCAAAGGGGGCATGCTCTGAAGGTGTGCCCACGGCGGGTCCGCCCGGCGGCCCCGTTGAAGTCTGCCGACAATACGGACGACGTGGCCAGGGATGGGCACGTCCGTCGCTGGCAGGAGGAAGGAGCCTAGTCCATGCTGGTCCTGTCCCGACACCGCGACGAAAGCATCATCATCGGCGATGACATCGTCATCACCGTGGTGGATATACGGGGCGATAAGGTCCGGTTGGGGATCGCGGCCCCGATCGAGATCTCCGTACACCGTCAGGAGGTGTACGAGGCCATCCAGCGCGAGAATCGGCAAGCCAGCCGCCTGGATCCCCAGGAGGCCCGCCGGATCGACCGCCTGAACGGTCCACCGCTGCGGCGAGAGTCGCGACGGCCACGACCCGAAGGGCCTTGATCCCGCCGAAACTCACGCCAGTCGGCCGCTCTCCTCGTCGTTAACCCCTCTCAGAGATGCAGCAGCGCGGGCGAGCCCCGGTTTGTACCGAGGGCTCGCCTGACCCGAAGTCGCCCGTGAGATTCCTTGATGCTCGGCACCTCCGCCGGCATCTCGGTTCATTCGAGTTCGATGAAGAACTGATTGCCGCCCGACGGCGTGGGGAGCTTTTCCCACTGTCCGTCGTCGTCTCCCATAAGCGGATGGTCATTCTGACCGTCCTCGTCGTCCACCGGAAGTTCCGGGGCATCGGGATTCGGCAGATCGGAAACCGCCTGTGCGATCGGCGGCGTGGGCGGAGCAAATCCGGTCATGATCGGTTCCGGCGCTCGGAACTGAAGCTCCGACGGGCTTGGAGCATCATCCGGCCCCAGGTAAATCCGGAACTTGTAACTTCCCAGACTTACCTTGTCTCCCGGAAGCAGCGCGGCCCATCGAACACGCTGGCCCTTAACCTTCGTGCCGTTGGTCGAGGCCAGATCGCGCAAGATCAGCAGCCCCGAGGTTCTCACCAGCACGCAATGCCGCTTCGAGATCGACGGGTGGTCGATCCAGAGATCGCATCCGTTCCGGCGGCCAACGACCGTGATGTCTCGTGTGACCGGGATCGGAGGATCGCCGTTCTCCGGGATCAATTCGGCTTTCATCGCATCCTGGGGTTCGCGGAACACAACGTTCTGGAACGCGAGGAGGTCTGCTGCCCTCCTCAAAGGACCGACACCCGATTGTGGGTCTGCTCAACGAGAAGGAACGCAAGAATTCTAACCTGATCTCAACAATCGAGCAAGGTTTATGGGTGCGTTTGCGAAACGTCCCTCATGAGAGGCTCCGGGACGCTTCCGATTGGTGTTCTTGAAACTTCCGAAGCGCCGGCCCGGTATCGATCGCCGAACATCTCGCGTTGCCCGATCCCGGCCTGGGGTCGGAGGTCAGGCTCGCACCGGGGAACGAAGCACCATGACTTCCATCATCAAACACCTCGTCGTTGGAGTGGTGGCGTCGGCCTCACTCGTCTTGGCCAATGGCGCTCCTGGGTTCGCCCGAGACGATCACGACACATCCGGCGCCGCGTTTCTTCCTCCAAACCCGCTCGTCTACCTGGAGGTTCCTCAGCCTGAGCGGCTTTTTGACCGGATTACCTCCGACCGGGTGCAAGCCTTCCTCGGCACGATTCCCGGCTATGCCGATGCGCTCGACAATCCGCAATTGAATGAGCTGCGTCAGGTTGCCACCTTCGTCGCTGGACAGCTCGGCACCACCTGGGAGGAAGGGTTACGAACTCTCATCGGTGGCGGAGTGGTTCTGGGGATCGAGGAGGCCGACCCGCCTCGGCTGGTCCTCGTCGTCACGCCGTCAGACGCCGCGTTTCTCGAAAAGGCCCATTCGACGCTCGTCTCGCTTGCCCGCGAAGACGCCAAGGGAAAAGGGGCTCCCGATCCGATCGCCGAGTTCGATCACCGAGGAATGACCGGCTACAGTCTCTCGAATGAAGAAGCCCACGCCATCGTTGATGGCCGCTTGATCCTTTCCAATAGCCGATCCGGATTGCAGGCGATCCTCGACCGCCACCTCGATGACCAGGATCGACTGACCGATTCCCCCGCCTTCGCCGATTCGAGGCCCGAGCCTGACCCCTTGGCCTGGGCCTTTGCTCGAGTCGATCGCCTCCGGGAGCTCGACCCCGATCGCTTCTCCGGCGATGAGCCCGACGCCGGTGCCATGCTCCTATTCGGCGCCTGGATCGACCTGATTCGCCAGACCCCGTTCGCCTCGGCAACCCTCGACTGGACCGACGATCTCCTGGCCCTGAATCTGACCCTCGACACCCCCGAGGACGGCCGATCGGAGGCAATGGCCCGCTTCCTCCCCCCTCAGGGCGCTGGTGCCCCGGCTCCGCTGAAGGTCGATGGACTTCTCGCCACCATTAACCTCTGGCGCGATCAGTCGGCGCTCTGGGAGGTTCGAGAGGAGTTGCTGCCCCCGGAAGCCCTTCAAAACCTCGCCCAGCTCGATTCCTTCGCCGGGACCTTTTTCGGCGGCCGAGAGTTTGGCGACTCGGTCCTCGAACCGCTTGGCCACCATTGGCAGCTCGTCGCGGCGGTCCAGGACTACGAGGCGATGGACCCCTTACCCGAATTGAAGCTTCCGGCCTTCGCCCTGGTCGTTGAGCTCGACCCCGATCGACCGGAATTCGCCCAGCGGTTGCGGGTCGCGTTTCAGTCGTTCCTGGGGCTTGTTAACCTCGGCGCCTCGGAAACCGGAGCCCCGCCGTTAATGCTCGGATCGGAGACCTACAAGAATCAGTCCATCTCCCTGGCGACCTTCATGCCTCCTCCCCCCGCCGCCGACGACGACCAGGCGGAACCGGCCGAAGTCCACTACCGGCACAACTTCAGCCCGTCCATCGCCGAGCTGAACGGCCGCTTCATTCTCAGTTCGAGCGTCGGATTGACCCGATCCCTGATCGACGCAATTCAGGCCGAACCCGATCCCGAGACGATCGACGCCACCCTCCTCATGACGGCCGACGGTCCCGCCCTGGCCGATCTGGTTCAGGTGAACCGGGAACGCCTGATCCTTCAGAATATGCTCGAACGCGGCAATGATCGCTCCACCGCCGAGCGCGATGTGACCGTTCTGGCCGCCCTGCTTCGATACCTCGGCCAGGGGGAAATGCGTCTCGTGGACACCCCCGAGCATTCCTCACTGTCCCTGCAATTCCAGCTCGGTGAGCTTGACGACTGATCGACGGTCGAAGGCGGGCTCGCGGTTGTCGATCAGCATCAGACAGCAACCGCGAGGCTCGCACCGGTTCTATCCAAGCGTTCGGTTCTGAGAGTTTGGTGGAGTCATCATGCGTCTGCGAACCTTGCAGGACGATCCCCGTCATGCCTGGACACCATTCCAGGCGTCAGACACCGATCCCTGGGACCTCGATCGGGTCGCTCATCTGCACCGGCGGGCCGGATTTTCCCCTTCCTGGGAGGTCCTTCAGCGCGATCTTGAGGAGGGGCCCGAGGCCAGCATCGACCGCTTGCTTCACGGTGAGCCGGAAGCCCTCGACGGCTCGCCCGCCGCATCGTTTGACAACCTCATGGACGCGCTGGCCAGAGGGCCGGGAGCCGCGGCTGGGCCGACCGGTTTGCAAGCTTCCTGGCTCTACCGAATGATTCACACGCCCTTTCCCCTTCGGGAACGGATGACTTTGTTCTGGCATGATCATTTTGCCACCTCCGTTGAAAAGGTGAACGAACCGTCCTTGATGCGTCAGCAAAACGAATTGCTTCGGCGGCACGCACTCGGTTCATTTGCGGACTTGCTCCGCTCGATGGCGAAAGATCCGGCCATGCTGCTCTGGCTCGACGCCACCGCCAGTAAGAAAGAGCATCCGAACGAGAACTACGCTCGGGAGGTCATGGAACTGTTCACGCTCGGACGGGGTCACTACAGCGAGCGAGATGTGCAGGAGGCCGCCCGAGCCTTCACCGGCACCTTCGTCGTTCAAGGGCGATACCGCCACGATTCCCGCGAATTCGACGCCGGTGAAAAATCCATTCTAGGTCAGACCGGGTCGTTCGATGGCGATGCGGTGGCCTCAATTCTCCTGGACCAACCGGCCTGTGCCCGGTTCCTCTGCCGGAAACTGTTCGCGCTCTTGCTCAGCGAGGTTGACGAGCCGTCCGACGCCTTGATCGACCCCTTGGCGGACGCCTATCGCAACTCCGGCTACGACACGATGGTCCCCGTGTCCATGATCCTCCATTCCCGCCTGTTCTTCGATCCCTCGATGCGACGCAAGCGGGTCAAGAGTCCGGTCGAGTTCGCCGTCGGCACCATCCGCGCTCTGGAAATTGTCTCGCCGACGGTTTCCACCAACGAACTTGCCGAAGCTTGCTCGCGAATGGGACAGCGATTGTTTGCCCCTCCCAGCGTCGCCGGCTGGGATGGCGGTCCGGCCTGGATCAATACCACGACCACGCTCGCTCGATCGAACACCATCCTTGCTCTGATGAACGACCGGCGGCGGTTCGATCCTGAAGCTCTTCCTGCCCGCCACGGTCAGGCCGATGACCCTGCGGCCTTTTACACCAAGCTGCTCGTCCAGGAGACGTTGTCTTCCGAGGTTCGCAACCGCATCAAGGGATCGGCCCGCGAGGTGGCGACCCTCGTGCTCACTTCCCCCGAATATCAGCTCGCCTGATCGAAACAGAACGCGGGCCTGCCTCGAATGTCCGAAACTCAAATCGCTCCAAGGATCAAACTATGAGCCTCCATCGCCGCCAGTTCCTTCGCTCCTCCCTGGCTGCCTCCTCCTTGGTTTCGATGGGAGGCGTCACGATTCCTGGTTTCCTGGCACAATCGGCCCGAGCCGCCCGGGGCGCGGCAAAGTCGAACGACCGGATTTTGGTCGTCGTTCAGCTGGTCGGAGGGAATGACGGGTTGAATACAGTCGTTCCGCATGGCATCGACGGCTACGTTCGCAATCGTCGCCGACTCCGCCTGCCGACCGGGCAACTCCATCGAGTTACCGACGACATCAGTTTGCACCCGAGCATGGGGCAAATGGCCAAGCTCCTCGAAGACGGGCGATTGGCCATCGTGCAGGGCGTGGGTTACCCGAACCCCGATCGCTCCCATTTCCGATCCATGGAGATCTGGGAAACCGCCCGGACGGACTCTCACCCCGAGGCGCTCGAAACCGGATGGCTTGGCCGGGTCCTCGACGCCGATCCTCCCAGCCCCGGCTCCGATTCCCCCGCGCTTCATGTCGGTGGCGGCCGACTTCCCCTCGCCCTCCGAGCCCGGAGGGTCGAGGTCCCTTCAATGGAGCAAATCGACCAGTTCCGTCTCCAGGCAAACGGTTCCTCGGCCGAGCAGGATTCGACCCGATCCGCTTTGAATGAGGTCGCCGGAGTCGATCGAAGCGACGACCCGTTGCTCGGGTTCCTCCGTCGCAGCACGCTGGCGGCTTACGAGGCGAGTGCCCGGCTCGAAGAGGTCGCCGCGGGGCAGGGGGGGGAGACCAATTATCCCAACTTCAACCTGGCTCGCCGGCTCGAACAGATCGCCCGAATCATCAAGGCCGGCTTCGGAACCCGGATCTATTACACCCGGCAAGACGGTTACGACACGCACGCCAATCAGCTAGCCACCCATGCCGCGCTCCTCAACGAACTGGCCGATTCCCTCGCCGCCTTCCACGAGGATCTTGCCCAGGACGGCCAGGCCGGTCGGGTCGCGGTGCTCGTCTTTAGCGAGTTCGGGCGTCGGGTTGCCGAGAATGCCTCGAACGGGACCGACCACGGGGCCGCCGCTCCGGTGTTCGTGGTTGGCCCTGTTGCTCAGGTAGGTTTGATCGGAGAGCATCCGAGCCTCGACGATCTCGACGAGGGGGATCTCAAGTACCAGACCGATTTCCGGAGCCTCTATGCCTCCCTTCTCGACGAGTGGCTTGGGGTGCCTTCAGCTCCGATCATTGGTGAGGGCTTCGCGCCCGTCTCTCTGCTCTCGACCTCTTGAGGGCATCACCCCTCGCCGCATCGGGGTGTTGCTGATTCCGCTTCGTGCGGGTACAACCCAGCCATGAACGCGTTTGCCGACTTCAATCCCATCGTTCAATCGCTGATGGCCGGAGGGTTGACCTGGGGGGTGACCGCCCTTGGGGCCTCGCTCGTCTTGCTCACTCGGTCGATGGATCGTCGAGTCCTCGATGCGATGCTCGGCTTTGCGTCCGGGGTGATGATCGCTGCAAGCGTTTGGTCACTCCTCATCCCGGCGATTGACCTGTCCCGCGATCTCGGAGGTTCGGGGTGGGGACCGGCAGCCCTCGGGTTCCTGCTCGGTGGTCTGGTGCTTCGGCTGGCCGACCAATGGCTCCCGCATCTTCATCCCGGTCTGAAGCGGGATCGTGCCGAGGGAATCAAGACTCATTGGCAACGGTCAACCTTGCTTGTCCTGGCGATCACCTTGCACAACATTCCCGAGGGGCTGGCGATCGGCGTCGCTTTCGGCGCCACCGAACACGGAACCATCGAGGGCTCACTCGGCCGGGCCATTGCCCTGGCCATCGGCATCGGACTTCAGAATCTTCCGGAAGGAGTTGCCGTTGCGCTTCCCCTTCGGGGCGAAGGGGTCGGTCGGTTCAAGGCATTCTGGTACGGCCAGCTTTCCGCAGTGGTCGAGCCGATCGCCGCGGTCATCGGCGCGGCGGCGGTTTTGTTCGTCAGGCCCTTGCTTCCCTACACACTGGCCTTTGCGGCTGGGGCGATGATCTACGTGGTGGTCGAGGAACTGGTGCCCGAAAGTCAGCAGCAAGGCAACACCGACCTCGCTACGCTGGGGACGATGGCCGGTTTTGCCGTCATGATGGTGCTGGACGTCTCGCTCGGCTGATGCGCTTTCCGAGTCCCCGCTGGACAGACTGCGCCGACAGGGCAATCAGTGCCGGAAGTGGCGGCGGCCGGTGAAGATCAGGGCGATGCCGTGCTCGTCGCAGGCGGCGATGACTTCCTCGTCCCGCCGGGAACCTCCCGGTTGGATGATCGCGGTAATGCCGGCGGCTGCGGCCGCATCGGGACCGTCTCGGAACGGGAAGAAGGCATCAGACGCAAGGACCGCACCGGCCGCCCGGGGCCCCGCCTTCTTGACGGCGATCTCGACCGAGTCGAGGCGGCTCATTTGCCCGGCCCCGACGCCAACAATCTGCCCGTCACTGGCCAGCACAATGGCGTTCGACTTGACCGACTGGCAGACCTTCCAGCCGAAGGCCAGGTCGATCGCTTCGCGATCGTTCGGTGGGCGTTTGCTGACGACCCGACCCTCGGCCAGCGGATCGGCCTGCATCGTGTCCCAGTCCTGAACGAGCAAGCCTCCTTCGATGCGTCGAAGGTCGAGACCTGCAGCCGGACCTGCTCCGGGGCCAATCGGCACGCCCAGCTCAACCAGGCGAACGCTGTTCTTCCAGGTCGGCCGAGTGGTCAGGACTTCGAAGGCATCGGGCTCAAAGCCCGGGGCGACAATGCACTCAATGAAACGGCCGGGGCTGACCATTCGTTCGGCCGTCGCCAGATCGACCGGGCGATTCAGGCCGACGATCCCTCCGAATGCGCTGACCGGGTCACCGTCGTAGGCCCGCTCAAACGCCTCGGCCAGGGTCGAGCCAATCGCCGAACCGCAGGGGTTGTTGTGCTTCAAGACACAGGCGGCGGGCTCCTCGAAGCATCGAATCAACCGGAGAGCGCTGTCGAGGTCGAGGATATTGTTATACGAAAGTTCTTTTCCGTGCCTGATGGTTGCCGAGGCCAGGTTTGGTCCGGCCGTTTGCGGTTCGACGTAGAAGGCGGCCCGCTGATGAGGGTTCTCGCCGTATCGCAAGGAGGTCCGCAGCACAAACCGGGGAGCGAGCGTGTCCGGAAACCCTTTCGGGTCAGCGTCGGAGGAGGGACCGGCCAGGTACGAGGAGATCGCCTGATCGTAGTGTGCGGTTTTCTGGAACGCATCCAGCGCACGGGCTCGACGGAACTCCTGAGTGGTGCCGTCGTGCTGGGCCAGGTGTTCCAGGAAAGCGGGGTACTGGTCTGGGTCGGTCAGGACGACGACATGCGCATGATTCTTGGCCGCCCCCCGAATCAAGCTCGGGCCGCCGATGTCGATTTTCTCGATCGCCTCGTCGTCCGTGACGCCCGGCCTGGCGATGGTTGCTTCAAACGGATAAAGGTTGACCACCACGAGGTCGATCGGCTCGATTCCGTGAGCCGTCAGGGTCGTCAGGTCGTCAGGCAAGTCCCGACGCGCGAGAATCCCTCCATGAATCTTTGGGTGAAGGGTCTTGACCCGGCCTCCGAGGATTTCAGGGCTGCCGGTGTAGGCTGAGACTTCCTCGGCCTCAAGCCCGGCATCGAGCAAGGCGGTTCGGGTGCCACCGCTGGCTAGCAAGGCGACCCCTCGATCGGCGAGGGCCCGGGCCAGTTCAAGAAGTCCCCGCTTGTCTGAGACGCTCAGGAGGGCTCGGCGGATCGGGGTGTTGGTGTCAGACATCGCGGTTCGGGGCCTCATTCATCAGGGTCGATCCGCTGCCGGTCGCGTGATCTTGCTCGGTCCAGGGATCGAACGCGCAAAAGGATTCGGGGAGCCTGCTGCAACAGGCGCCCCGAATCCGAGGAACTCGAAGAAACGTCAGTGGAGGCGAAACGTGAGGGAGCGGCGAACGCTTAGCGTCGCTGCGTGGTGATATTCCGAGGCAAGGGGCGAGCCCCAAAGCCGACGTCGAACGGATTGTCCGCGTCGGCGGGTTGGTTATCGTCCGGAGCCAGATCGTTGCCGAACGGTGCCGACGGAACAGGAGGTGGGGTGGCGCC
Organism: Tautonia marina; assembly: GCF_009177065.1. Lineage (NCBI taxonomy): Bacteria > Pseudomonadati > Planctomycetota > Planctomycetia > Isosphaerales > Isosphaeraceae > Tautonia > Tautonia marina. The sequence goes on along the minus strand of NZ_WEZF01000002.1, from coordinate 198,558 downwards.
GGTGGACCCTTCCTCGTCTCGAAGATAGCCGAACGGGGAGGTTGATTCCGCCCGCAACGGAACCGGGGAGGTCGAGCCGAACTCTCGAAGGCAAACGATCGACCCGTGAGGGCTGGCCAGGTACATGCGATCATGAGAATCGTTGGTCGTCGTGATCGCGTACCGACGCAGATCAACACCGGCCCGCTGGAATGTCGCGGAAGGACCGGCCACGAGTTCTCCGGATTCACGATCGACGATCGCCAGATCGCCGTACTGAGTCCTGAGATACACCCGAGACGGAGAGAGCGCGAGAATCTGCTCGGCCCCGGTCCGGACACCCCGGGCCTGCGTCACCGGTTCACCGGTGGATGCGTTGGTCACCAGTTGGGCCGTGCCGGGGATGACCACGGTACGACCGGTTCGAGGATCGACCCGTTCCTGCTCGGTTCCGGGAATCGGAACCACGGAAGTCCAGCGCGACTCGCCCGTGTCTGGGTTTACGGCGTACAGGTCGCCATCATCGCTGAGGACGTAGACCGTCGGAGGCATCGGCAATACCTCGTCTTGCTCGACGACCTCCGTGTATTCCTGTTCATAGGGTTTCAGGTCGGTTCCAATGATGGTCTGGGTCCGACGCTCAGGAACGCGGCGGGTGATCGTCACATCACCGCCTCCGACGAGCGGCTGAGCAGAGATTGGCGATCGCGTGGAGAAGACCCACTTCTGCTCTCCGGTAAAGAGATTGATCCCGTAGAGATTCCGATTCATTGAAGGAACGACCAGGAGACTTTCCGGGCCGGACCCGTAGGTTCCCATCGAGGCAGTCAGGGGCCCGATGTCCTGAGAACGGTGCAGGATCGACGGCGGGTCATACCGAGTGACGTAGAGCTTGCCCCCGGTTGAGGCGAACGCCACCACGAACTGCGTGGCGACCGGCTCGGCCGTGATCGGCCCGTTGGTCGAAAAATTCCAGGCGAAGCCGCCCGGAGCGCCCGTTTCCTTCTGGAATCGCGGGTCCTCGGCCGGCTTCAACGAGAAGGCCAGCAACTTGCCATTGTCCTCACCGATAAACACAAGTTCGTCGGTCGCCACGATCGGAGAGGAGGCATTGGCTTCCATCCGCTCCACCCAGACCTGCCGGCCGGTCGCCCGGTCGAGGGCGAAGATGTAGTTGCCGTTGGTGGCGAATGCAAGTGTTGAATTCGTGCCCACATCCTGAGCCAGGCCACTGGCAGGTCCAAGGTTGGCCTTCCAGAGCATCCGACCGGTTTCCGAGTCGTAGCAGTACAGGTTGGCTTCGGTCGTCTGGGCGAAGATTTGCGTCCCGTCGGTCGTGAGACTCAGATGGTCGACCTGCTCCAGCCCGGATTGCAGGGGGACGGTGGCAAACCATGAGCGTTCCAGACCCACCCGCCCCAAAGCGGTTCGGTCGGGAAGAATCCGATGGGTTTCGATGGGCTGGCCATCGGCAGTTACGGCCAGGGCCAGGGTGCCGAGGGCCGCCCAGGCCAGCGCGAGTCGGCGAATCATGGGGACGAGTCCTCTGCGGCAATCGGGTCGGGTGAGGTGGCAACAGGTCCAACGGAACGACTGAGAGGAGGCGAGCCAGGGGAGTCCCAAGGCGTTGCAACCTCGAAACATGACAAAGGATTCGTAGCCGACGACTTGGGGTCGGTCAAGTTTTCGAACCTGCCGAAGTGACCGATTGCTACCGGTCGTCCCCGCCATTCCGGTCTCGACGGCGGATCAAGGGCCCTCCTCGAGTCCGGGCGAGCGATATGGTTCGGTGGAATCGGTCGGAGGAGCGGGGTCTTCTCGGCGAGCCGAAACGACCTTCCAGCCGGTGTCGATGGCATCGAGCCGAAATCGAGCCAGGCCGAGCCGTAACCGCCGAGGTGTGTCGCCCGGCGAGGCCAACCGATCCTGAATCGTCGCGACCGCCTCGGCTCGATCGAGGACGAAGGGACCGTCGGCCTTGATCGTGAAGAAGGGCCGATCCAGCAACTCTTCCCACGTCGCCGTCTCCTCACCAAAGGTCAGTGCGAGGGCTTCGGCCTCGGGGGGGAGCGGTGGGTCGGCGTCCTCGACGAGCTGGGCGTAAGTCGGCACCAGTTCCTTACGAGGCAAGGCGTTCTGCGTCAGCTTGGCGAATTGCTCGGCGAACTCGACCGCCGCGTCAAGCTGCTCATCGGCCGTGCCGCCGGCGATCCGGGAATAGATGTCTGCCGCCTCGTTCTCCTGCCGGAGCTGCTCGGCGTCATCCATGAAGTCAGCCGCGACGCCGAGCGGGTTGGCATTGCGGAAGCGGTCGATCGCGGGATCGTAGGTGTAGTTCGAGGCAATCTGACGGTTCAACTCGGCCAATGGGGCGAACGATCCTCGGATCGTCTCGTCTTCGCTCGGATCGCGCTGGACATCCTCGAACGAGGCGATCGCCGGAGGATCGGTCAGGACCGCGAGTCGATCGATGGTCTCCGCGTCCTGGGCAACGAGCGCGTCGAGGAACGTCCGGGCCGTCCGCTCGACCGGGTCGATCGGGCGGGGAGCATCGGGCAGATCCGCGAGATCCCGCGCATCCGGGGCCGACCAGCGGAAGATCGGCCAGAAGATCAAGGCCGCGACCAGCAGGCCGCCGATGGCTCCCAGCAGGAAGGGGATCAGCCGTTTTCGGCGTCGGGCGGTCGAGGGTTCGGTCTCCTCGGCCTCAAGCTCAGCCGGGCCGATCAGGACCGAGGGAGTCGGGGACGCTTCGGGATCACTCTGGGGGGAAGTTTGAGTGAGCTCGCCGAGGGTTGCGGGCAATCTCGACTCCTGGCCGCACTTCGGGCAGGTGACGAGCTGGCCAAGACGTTCCTCCGTGACGAGGAAGGTGCCTTGGCAGTGGGTACACGTCCGTCGAAACTTCATGGAGCGTTCTCCGGGGCGGGGGACCCGATCGAGGGGGAACCCGCGGCTCGACTCGGAACCGCTCGGAGGCACTCGGGGCATGCATCTTCGGTGCCGGTATAGGCTCGGGAGCACTTCGGGCAGAGGCCCGCGCTGCGGCGAAGGGTAGGCAGCGAGGCCCGCAGGCTGGCACCCTCGGGGGTATCTCCGAAGCTCTCGGCGGTTCGAGTGGCAAGCTCGACCACCTCGGCCTGAACGCCACCGGCCCGAAGCCGTTTCTGGATGAGCATGATCAGCCAGCCGACGACCTGGCGATCAAGCTGCTTCAGCTCCTCGCCTCGAAGATGCAGCGTCAGCTCGTCGCGATAGGTGAGAACCTGATCAGGGTCGTTCACGGTTCGAGCGGCATCGAGACGACCCTTGAGGAGGTCGATGGTCTGCTGGCGGCCTTGAGTCACTTCCTCAGCCAGTTCGTCGGCCTCGGGAGTCTGGGGGAAGTCTCTCCGAAGGCTTGCGATGAGACGATCGGCCCGCTCCCAACGACCCTCGTCGATGGCCTGACGGACCCCGGCGACGGCGATCGCTTGCCGCTGCTCAAGGGCCTGATCCGCTCCCGGAGCCGGGTTCGATGAAAGCCGCTCAACGGCCAGAGCAATCCGGGCGAGGCTCGGCGCGACCTCTCGTTCGAGCAGGCGAGCGGTGACGGCGGAGGACTCGGCCTGATCGACCATCAGGCCGATGAGTTCAGCCAGGGCCTTGAGCAACCGATCCGCCACCCAGCCGGCCAGGGCGAATCCACCACCGTAGGCGACCAGGGCGATCCCCATGACCACCCGCTCTCCCCAGGTGAGCTGCATGTCTGACAGCAAGGTCTGCGTGCGGTCGAGGACCAATCCCAGACCCACGGCCATCAGGCCCAGCCGGACCACGGTCGAGAGCATCAGGAGCGCGCGTCGGGTCGCCAGGAGCGAAGCCGGTCCGGTCTCGGATCGGGAGAAGTTAGCCATCAGTGGCGGTTGGATCAGAAGAGATGAAGCGACAAAGGTTACCGGATCATGAAATCTTACGGGGGAGCTAACCCGGTTGCCACCGCTCCTCCCCGGGATTGCCTGGAAGACCGGCCTGACTCGACATCGAGGACACGATCACCCCGGTCGTTCCACGTCCGGAACGCCTGGGATCGCTCGATGTCATGGTCGTAAACCCTTGAATCTTAAAAAGGTTTTGTCGATCGGTTTGGCTTCGTTCCGTTTATTGAATCACCACGGAATCCCCTGCCGAGGACGTGGTGACCAGCAGAGAACGGTTGACCACGCAAGCGGTGGTGTTGCGATCGGATTGTTTTGCGTAAGTTTTCTTTCAAATTGGGTTTGTGTCGATATTGCCTGGTGTGTTCTTGTTTGCGAACTTGGAGGGTCGGCCGGTTCGGTTTCAGGGCGAGATGAGGCCAGTTTTTTTGTTTTGCGGGAGAACCGGTGCCAGGACAATCGAAAGGAACACAGAAGGCAGGTTGAGGAGGGGAGGGGCCTCAATCGTCGAGGAGGCCAAACCTTGCGCCTCGTTCAAGGAACGGGACCGACCGATCCCCGGCGTTGCGAACGAGGCGAGGCAATTGGGGGCTCGTCCGAACTCGGCGCTTGGCGAGAGGGGAATTGGTCGTCACAATAGAGAGATCACGAATCCTGCCCGTTCTGCATTGAGACTCCTTCCGGCCGGGCGATGCCCCTCCCCATTCGCCTGAGCACTTCCCGCCCGTCACGCTCTCGGAGATGGCCCATGCGCCTCGATCGCCACCCCTGGCGAGGGGATCGAATCGGTCTGGGTTCGATCCTGGTTGGATTGCTCGGTGTGTCTGTGTCTGTTGCTCTCGGAGCGACCGCAAGCGATTCGGAGAGCTCACTCGCTCCTGCGGAGTCCTTCTCCGAGGAACAGCGAACGCACTGGGCCTACCTCCCGGTCGAGCGGCCCGAGCCGCCGGACGTGAGCGACCCCTCCTGGATCCGCAACCCGATCGACCGCTTCATCCTCTCTGAGATCGAGGCGCTGGAGTTCGAGCCCGCGCCGGAAGCCGACCGGATCACCTTGATCCGTCGCCTGACGTTCGACCTGACCGGCTTGCCGCCGACTCCCGAGGAGGTGGAGGCGTTCCTCCAGGACGATCGACCTGATGCATACGAGCGGCTGGTCGAATCCCTGCTCGAACGTCCGAGCTTCGGCGAACGATGGGCGCAGCACTGGCTCGACCTGGCCCACTATGCCGATTCGAACGGCTTCGAACTCGATGCCGACCGTCCCGACGCCTGGCGCTATCGGGACTGGGTTGTGAAGGCCCTCAACGATGACTTGCCGTACGACCGGTTTCTCTCCCTGCAACTTGCCGGCGATGAGCTGGCTCCGGAGGACGAATCGGCCCTGATTGCGACCGGGTTCGGCCGATGCGGACCTCGGGAGGTCGTGGGAGGAAACATTGACCCGAAAGTTCGCAGGCAGTCGGAATTGTCGGGAGTGACCGGGACCGTCGGTTCGGTCTTCATGGGTCTGACGATCGGGTGCGCGAAATGTCATGACCACAAGTTCGACGCGATCCCGACGACCGACTACTACCGGCTCCAGGCCTTTTTTGAGGCCGCCGAGATGGTCGAGCTTCCGATTTCGACCGACGAGGAACGGGCCGCCTACAAGGCGGCCGAGGAGGAGGTGGCGGCCCGGACCAAGCCCTTGAAGGAGGCCAAGGCGGCACTGGAGGCCCCGTATCGGGCCGCTCTGCTCGCCCAGAAGGAATCGGGTCTGACGGACGAGGAACGGGCCGTGCTGGCCATTCCGGACGAGGATCGCACGCCGATTCAGAAGAAGATGGCCGCCGGAGCCCAGCGGGCGCTGAGAATTCCCTGGGAAGAACTGGCCGAGGCTGTTGCTGAGAATCCGGAAGATCATGCCGAACGAGAACGGCTGAAGCGGGCGATCTTCGAGATCGAGCAAACGCTGCCACCGCCCCCGGCCAAGGTCATGGCCCTTGCCGAATCGAAGGCGGACGGCGCGGTGGAAGCGCCCGAGACCTTCGTGTATCGCCGAGGCGATCCGTACAACCTGGGCCCGAAGGTCGAGCCGAGGCCCCTGGGGGTCGTCCTGGCGAACATGGGAGCGGACGCCTTTGACGAAGGGGTCGAGCCGATCGACGGCCGAACCGGCCGACGAGCAGCACTAGCCGAGTGGATGACCCGTCCTGAGAATCCGCTGACGGCTCGGGTGATCGTGAACCGGCTCTGGCAGCATCACCTCGGCCGGGGGATCGTGGCCTCGCCGAGCGACTTTGGGGTCCGAGGGGAATTCCCGTCTCACCCGGAGCTGCTGGACTGGCTTGCCTCGGAACTGATCGTCAACGGCTGGCGGCTCAAGCCGATCCACCGCCTGATCGTCACCTCGACCACCTACCGGCAAGCCTCCGACCCGAGACGGTCGGTGGTGGAGGATCCGGCGGAGATCGCCCGGTTGGGAGACGTGTTCCGGAGCCAGGCGGAGGACGACCCCGACAATCTCCTGTTCGCTCGGGTCGATCGCCGCAGGCTGGAAGCCGAGTCGTTGCGCGATCACTTGCTCGCCGTCACCGGAGAGCTGAACCCGCAGATGGGAGGACCCGGCATTCGCGCCCCGATCCCGCCCGAGGTTGAGGAACTGATCTTCACCGAGGCGGAGGAAGTGGACCTCTGGCCGGAGCATCCCGACCCCTCGCAGCACGTTCGTCGATCGCTCTACCTGCATCGGAAGCGGAACGTGCGGCTTCCGCTGTTTGATGCCTTCGACTCGCCCGACACGCAGACCTCGTGCGCCATTCGGGACGTCAGCACTCACCCGCTCCAGTCCCTCATCCTGCTCAACAGCAGTTTCGCCATTGATCGGGCCAAGGCCCTGGCCGGCCGTGTCTTCCGCGAGGAGCCGAATGATGCCACCGCCCGGGTCGAGCGAACGTATCGCCTGGTCCTGGCCCGATCCCCAAGTGCGGCGGAGGTGACGCAGGCGCTCGACTTCATCGCCTCTCAGGCCGAGATGTTGAGGGATCGTCAGGATCGGGACGGAGATGCCCCCCTGGCGGCTCCGACTCCGGAGCCTTCGGGGGTTGATTCGGCCGAGGCGGCGGCCTGGGTCGATTTCGCCGTGGCGATGCTGAACCGGAATGAGTTTGTCTATGTTCCTTGAGACGCTCTGGTTTGGTCGAGCGAGGCGTTGAGGAGCATTGATCCGAAATGGCGGACGGTGCGGGTCATCCGTAAGGACCGAGACGATCTTCTGCTCGGCGAGACGGACACGCTCGATGGAGAACTGGTCCTGCCAGGTTTTTCACTGGCGCTACGCGATCTTTTCAGCAAACTCGATCAGGTCCAAGACTGATCTGCTTCGACGACCCCGATCCACGCGAACCCCGAATCCCTTGAGTGCTTTCCCATGTCCCGACCGACCCGCCGATGCCCTGGACCGCAACCGTTGCCGCCGATTGACCGACGGGCGTTCTTAAAATCGACCGGGGCGGGCTTTGGGATGCTCGCGCTCGCGGATCTGTTGCAGCGTGACGCGAAGGCGTCGGACGGAGCGAGGGCAAGCCTCAACCCGTTGGCGGAGAAGGTGCCGCACTTCGCACCGAAGGCGAAGCGGTGCATCTTCCTGTTCATGGTCGGCGGGCCGAGCCACATCGACATGTTCGACCCGAAGCCGGAACTGAACCGCCTGCACGGTCAGCCCTTGCCGCCGAGCTTCGGGAAGCTGGAAAGTCAGTTTCTCGAAGCGGACCCGATTTGCCTGGGAAGCACCCGGAAATGGGGGAAGTACGGCGAGTCGGGGATGGACATGTCGGACCTTGTGCCGCACATGAGAGAACACGCCGATTCGATCGCTCTGATCCGATCGTGTCAGGTCGATAGCGTGATTCACGCTCCGGCACATTATCAAATGAACTGCGGTCGGGTGTTCATGGGGTTCCCGAGCCTTGGAAGCTGGGTCGGTTACGGTCTGGGGACCGAGAATGAGAACCTGCCGGCCTATGTGGTGATGGCTCAGCCGGAGGGAACCCCCGAAGGTGGGGCCCCGTGCTGGGGGGCCGGATTCCTGCCGGCCGCGTATCAAGGGACGCTCTTCCGTCCGGGACCGAAGCCGATTCTCGACCTGCAACCGGCGACCGGAGAATTTTCGAGAGGCCAGCAGCGCAGGACGCTCGACCTGCTCCGAGAAATGAACGAGGCCGACCTCGACCCGGCCGATACCGAACTGTCGGCCCGGATCGCCTCGTACGAACTGGCGTTCCGGATGCAAGCCGAGGCACCCGAGGCGGTCGATCTCTCGACCGAGACCGAGGAGACGCGACGGCTTTATGGGCTCGACCACCCGAGGACGAATGATTTCGGGACGCGGTGTTTGCTGGCCCGCCGGTTGGTCGAGCGCGGTGTCCGGTTCGTGCAGGTTTACTCGGGGGGTGGTCCCGTGGCGATGCAGTGGGATGCCCACAGTGACGTGAATGAAAATCATGAAAAAATGTGCGGCCTGACCGATCAGCCCGTCTCGGCCCTGCTGACCGATTTGAAGCGTCGGGGGATGCTCGACGAAACGCTCGTAATCTGGGGGGGCGAATTCGGCCGGACCCCGGTAAGCGAGGGCGGTAGCCGAGGACGCGATCACAACGCCAAGGGGTTCACGATGTGGATGGCCGGGGGCGGGATCCAGGGAGGGACGACGTTCGGCAGCACCGACGAGATTGGGATGAACGCCGTCGAGGAGCCTGCCCACATCAACGACCTGCACGCGACGATTCTGCATCTGATGGGGCTCGACCACATGCGCCTGACCTTCCTGCATAGTGGTCGAGACGAACGCCTGACCGACGTGGGGGGCCGAGTCCTCTCGGGGCTCTTCGCGTGATGGCCTGATTGGGTCTCGATCCGCGATTGGGCCGCTGGGATGGGGGTGATCCGCGGGTGGGTCTGACTTGACGGTGCCGCGGGTCTCCCGGAACAATATGAACGCTTCAACGGTCGCCATCGGCCGGGCCGATCGCGGCCGTTTCTTGCGATTCTCACACTTTCGGGCGGCGGGAGCGAACTCCCCCCCGGGATTGATCGTAATCATGGTGAAGGCCACTGGACCTGCAATCGCCGACGCCCTCACCGAGCAATCGGATGAGATGCTCATGAGTCGGTATCGTGAGCAGGCTCAGACTGAGGACTTCAACGAGTTGGTTCGACGTTACGAGCGCGAATTGTACCGCTATCTTGCGCGGTACATGGGCGATCGGGCGCTTGCCGACGACGTTTTTCAGAACACGTTTCTCCAGTTGCATTTGAAGCGAGGGCTTTACGAGGACGGGCGACCCTTGCGTCCCTGGCTATATGCCATTGCGACGCATCAGGCGGTCGATGCGTTGCGCAAGGCAGGCCGTCATCCGACGGTGAGCCTTGATCAGCGGATCGAAGGGGCGGATCGCGACCCGGGAGCGCTGATCGATCTGCTGACGGGTGACGAGCCCGGCCCGCTGGTCGAGATGCAGAGTGAAGAGCGCCGGGAATGGGTTCGCCAGAGCATCGCCAAGCTCCCCGAGGGCCTTCGCCAGACGTTGATCCTGGCGTACTACCAGGATCTCAAGTACCGAGAAATCGCCGAAATCCTCAAGATTCCGGTGGGCACGGTCAAATCTCGCCTGCACGCCGCGGTGGCCAAACTCGCAGAAATGGCCAAAGCGGCTGGTCCCACTGAGAACGGTTCGGTCCCATGAACGACGCCGCCCTCTTTGACGAGGCCTTCGGCCAGCTCGATGACGACCGTCGAGAGCAGCTCGACCTGGCCGCGGCTTCCGACCCCTCCCTGTCCGATCGGCGTGCTCGGCTCCGACGCGCCGTCTCCTTGCTGCTCGAAACGGACGATCCCGAGCCTCCCTCCGATCTTGCGGCTCGGACGACGGCCCGGATGCTCCGCCATGCGGACGAACCCCGCATCCTGGAGTTTGCCCCCTCGCGCCCTCGGATGCGATGGGTGGACGTGGGAGTGGCCGCGGCCGTCATGCTGATTGGCATGATGTCGCTGGTTCCCGCGGTTCGTCATCAGCAACAGAGTGTTGACAAGCTGATCTGCACGGATAATCTCCGCCAGATCGGACTGGCCATGAATCAGTACGCTGCCACGCACCAGAGCTTTCCCTACGTCGATCCGGCCTGCCCTGCCTCGTACGTTGGCTCGGCCTACGTGCTTCTGAATGAAGTCGGCCTGCTGCACGATCACCGCACACTGGACTGCCCGTGCGACGGAGAACCGATTCCGACTCGGGGACTTCCTCGGTTCGCCGAATTGCTCGACCAGGAGCAGCACGGGCCTGGATCCTGCCGGGAAGACCTCCGGGTGGATTATGCGTATCACCTTGGGAATCTTCACCCGGAGACCAAACGGTTGATTCCCCTGCCGTTCAATGTCGAAAACCGCGTCCCTCTGGTGGCCGATCAGCCTCCGTTCCGGCTCGACACGGCCAAGGGTTCGGCGTCCAACGGCGGCGTTATCCTGGTGGGGAACAGCCCCAACCACGCGGGGGCCGGTCAGAATGTGCTGTTCACCGATGGGCGGGTCGAGTGGCGACGGACCCGATGGGTGAGTTCGTCTGATTATGATATCTATCTCAACCAATGTGACCGAACGGGGCCGGGAGTGCACCTTCAGGACGCCGTGTTGACTCCCTGTGTGATGCGGTTTCGGGACTGACGGCCCCGGCATCGGCCCGTCGCAGTCGGTCCCCCTTCGATTCCCAGCAACCAACCAAGGCCGATGGCTCGCGACGAAACGGTCGTGAGTCATCGGTTTTGTTGATGGGGGCGACCACCGTGCCGGGGGGCGGTTCAGCGGGATTCGGAGTTTCGGAGGCGGTCCCAGTAGAGAATGGCGAGCATCGATTTCGCGTCTTCGATTCGGCCGTCGAGGGCCATGCTGACGGCCTGCTGCCAGGGAACGACGACCGGCTCGATCTGCTCGTCCAGCTCAGGGGCGTGGTGACCTTCGCGCAGGTCATCGCAGCGAAACAGATACATGCGTTCGGTGAACAGACCGGGAGAGACCCACCACTCGGTCAGCAGGGTGATGCGGCCGGCGACGTAGCCGGTTTCCTCTCGGAGTTCGCGGGCGGCGCAGGCGTCGGGGGGCTCTCCGGGGTCGATGGTGCCGGCGGGAATTTCGAGCAAGGTTTTGCCGATCGCATAGCGCCGGTTGCGGATCAGGCAAATGCGGTCGCCGTCGAGCAGCGGAAGGAGGGCGACGGCTCCTCGATGTAGAACGACCTCGCGCTCGGCGGTGGAGCCGTCGGCGAGCGCAATGGGGCGGAGGGCCAGATCGATTTTCTGGCCTCGGTAGAGAATCCGGTCATCCTGTCCGATCGGGTGGTCGCTCATGAGGGTGATCCCCGGTCTCGAAAGGTGAGCCAACCGGCTTCGAAGCGATCGAGCCCATCGAGCAAGGTTGATTCATCGACGGCGAAGCAGATGCGGACATGACCTTTTCCCCCTTCGCCGAAGGCCGAGCCTGGGGCGACGCCGACCCGGTGATCTCGGACGAGGGACTCGCAGAGGGGGACCGAATCGCGCAGACCGTCGAGTTTCGGGAAGACGTAGAAGGCTCCCTCAGGGACAGGAACCTGGACCCCGTCGATTTGCCGGAGACGATCGACGGCGAGGTCGCGATGCCGGGCGTATCGGGCCTGGGCGTCGGCGAGAAAGGCGTCGCCGTCTCGGATGGCGACCCGGGCGGCCTCCTGAGCGACCCCGAAGGCGTGGCTGACGGCATATTCCTGGAGGAAGGCGAGCGTCGGGGCGACCTCAGGAGGAGCGATGGCATAGCCGATCCGCCATCCGGTCATTCGGTAGGCTTTCGAACAGCTTTGCGCAATGATGGTGCGAGGGCGGGCTGCTTCGAGTTCGATCGGGCTGGGAGCGACGCTCGATCCGCTGCCAAAGACGATACGCTCGTAGACGCCATCGGCCAGCAGCCAGAGGTCGTGCCGCTCGCAGAAGGCCACGAGTGTTCGCCAGTCGTCAAGTGACGCGGTCCAGCCGGTCGGGTTGCCGGGGCTGGCGAGGGCAAGCATTCGCGTGTTGGGGCGGAGCGCCGACTCAAGCCGGTCAAGATCGAGGTGGAAGCCGTCGACATTGAGGGAGAGGGGCACTTCGATGGCCTCGGCTCCCGCAACCTGAATCGCGCCGACGAAATTCGGCCAGAGGGGCGTGACGACCAGTGCCGAGTCGCCGGGACCGACCGTGGCTTCGACGGCCAGGTGGATCGCCATCATGCCGCTGGCGGTCACGACTACCTGATCGCGCTCGATGGGTACGCGGTGCAACTGATGGTACTGATGGGCGATGGTGTCTCGAAGTTCAGGATATCCGGGGTTGGGGGTGTAGTAGGTGCGGTCAGCGTCGATCGCGGCGTGAGCGGCCTGCTTGATGAAGTCGGGGGTGGGCAGGGTGTCTTCGCCGTAAAAGAGGCGGAGGGTGCCGGGGAACTCATCGGCCAGGGCGGCGATGGCTCGAATCTTGGAGGGAGCAATGGAAGCGGCGGGCGCGAGTCGCAAGGGCGGGCCCTCGGAGCGGGTCAGGGGAGGATCGGGGAGGGAGCCTTGACTCGTCGATCAGGAGGGTTTTTTGTCTCGGATCGTCAGGACGGGGCAGGGGGCTTCGCGGACGATTCGTTCGGCGACCGAGCCGAGCAGGACGTGGGCCAGCCCGGTTCGGCCGTGGGTGGCGACCACGATCATGTCGATCCCCTTTTCGGTGGCGTAGGCGTTGATCTCATCGACCGGATCACCCCAGCGCACCTCAGTCACGATCTGAGCAGGGCGAGGCCAGTCGGGGGCGCAGAGGGAATCGAGCGTCTGGCGCGATTGATCTTCGATTTCCCGATAGTACTCCGGCGGCATGCTGGAGATGAGCATCGGGTCGGGCCCAGCGGGCACGACGACATCGGAGAGGACGTGGATCAGATGCAGCTCGGCTCCGAGGCGTTCGGCCAGTTCGCAGGCAAAGCGAACCGAGCCCTCGGAGTGGGAGCTAAAATCCGTCGGGGCGAGAATTCGATCAATCTGAAGCATGGGACCACCGAGGGCCGGGGAGTCTCGGCCTCCACCTCCGATTCCGAACGGCGCGATGCCGGGACCTGGCATCTAAGATGCGGCCAAGTCCCGGCGGAATCAAGAGCCCCGCCTGTTCGGATCGGGGCCGAGGTGACTCTGTTGAAATAGGGAGGAAGCTCATGGCCTGGCAATGGCTCATGATCGGCCTGGGAGCGATTCTGATCGCGATGGGCCCCGTCGTCTTGTTTCTGATTGCGTCATGGATGAGACGATCGGGGCAGGGAGACAGTCGACGAAGCGGATGATCAGGCTTCGGCCTCGCCCCGGACGAGGGCGTGGAAGCGGTGGTGCAGATCCTTGGTGATCGGCCCGGGGTGGCCGTCGCCGATGGGGCGGGCGTCGCAATCGATGACGGGAATCACCTCGGCGGCGGTGCCGGTGAGGAAGCACTCGTCGGCGGTGTAGATGTCGTGCCGGTCCATTGTCCGCTCGATGACGGTCAGGCCGATCTCGCGAGCCAGGTCGATGACCGCTTGGCGGGTGATTCCCTCCAGGATCCCGGAATCGACCGAAGGGGTGTGGATGACCCCCTTGAGGACGATGAAGATGTTGTCGCCGGTGCATTCGGCCACGTGCCCCTGATGGTTCAGCATCAGGGCTTCGAGGCATCCGGCATTCGTGCCCTCGATCTTGGCCAGGATGTTGTTCAGGTAGTTCAGCGACTTGATCCGGGGGTTCAAGGCCGCCGGGTGGTTGCGGATCGTCCCGGAGGTGATGATCTTCAGGCCGTGTTCGTACAGCTCGTCGGGATACAACGAGATCGTGTCGGTGATGATGATGACTTGAGGGTCGGACGTCCGGCGGGGATCGAGCCCGAGGCTGCCGGCCCCCCGGGTGACGACGAGCCGGATGTAGGCGTCGGTCAGGTCGTTGACCTTCAAGGTCTCGATGACCGCCTCGGCCAGCTCGGAGCGGGCCATCGGAATTTCGAGATGAATGGCGCGGGCCGAGGCATAGAGCCGGTCTATGTGGTCTTCGAGGCGGAAGACCCGGCCGTTGTAGGAGCGGAGCCCCTCGAAGACGCCGTCGCCGTAAAGCAAGCCGTGGTCGTAGACGCTGATCTTGGCGTCGGCCTTGTCGAAGAGCTTGCCGTTGATGGAAACCTTCAGGCTCATGGCGGGGCTCCTCGACGAGCGGGCAGGGGGGCCAGGGTCGGACCAAGGCCCCGCGGTGGACGTCAATCAAATGTGGGGAGGGATATCAGGCGAGGACCGGGGACCATTCTTCCAGCCGTCCCTCGGCCAGCCGCACAACCCGGTCGGCCTTCGAGGCGATCCCAAGGTCGTGGGTGACGAGTATCATAGTGAGCGCCCGTTCGCGGTTCAAGTCGCGGAGCAGGTCGAGGACCTCTCGGCCGGTGTTGGCGTCGAGGTTGCCGGTCGGTTCGTCGGCGAGCAGGACGGACGGGCCCCCCACGAGCGCCCGGGCGATGGCGACCCGCTGCATCTCGCCGCCGGAGAGTTCGTTCGGCTTGTGGGTGATCCGATGGCTCAGGCCGACGCGGTCGAGCATCGCCTCGGCCTCGATCCGGAAACTCCGGCGTTTGGCCAGATATTCGAGCGGCCCGTAGCGGATCGTTAACGGAATGAGGACGTTCTCCAGGGCAGTCAGCTCGGGCAGGAGGTGGTAGAACTGGAAGATGAAGCCGAACGTGCGGTTGCGCAGGGCATCGCGGCGACGGTTGGGCAGGTTGTCGATCCGCTCGCCGTTGAGTTCGATCTGGCCGCCGTCGGCGCCGTCGATCAGGCCGATCAGGTGGAGCAGGGTACTCTTGCCCGATCCGCTCGCTCCCACGATGGCGAGCAACTCTCCCTGGTCGATCTCCAGATCGACCTCGTCGAGCACCGGGACTGACTCGCGCCCCTTGCGGTACGACTTGGACAGGCCGAGCGTCGAGAGATGGGGGACCATCGGGGCCTCCGGAGGAAGGGGATGCGATGCGCTCGCCGCACCGCGGGCACACAACAGGTCGTGCAGAAGCGGGGGGGATGGAACCGATCACTCGTACCGAAGGGCCTTCACCGGATGCATCCGAGAGGCCCGCTGGGCCGGCCAGACACTGGCGGCCACGGCGATGACCAGGGCGCCGACGACGATCCAGGCCACGGTCAACGGTTCGACCAGGGTCGGGATCTCGGGGAAGTAGTAAATCGAATCGTCGAAGACCTTCCGGCCGGTGATCGTGCTTAACCCTTTCTCGATCTCGTTGATGTACTTCACGAACAGCAGGCCGCCGGTCATGCCGACGAGGCTACCGACCATTCCGAGCGTCAGGCCGTAGCCGAGGAAGATGCCGCGAACGCCCGAATCGGACGCGCCGAGCGCCTTGAGGATGCCGATGTCTCGCGTCTTTTCCACCACGATCATCGAGAAGATGCCGAGGATGCCGAACCCGGCCACGGCGATGATGAAGAAGAGCAGGATGTTGAGGATGTTCTGCTCGACCTGTACGGCGGCGAGCAGGGGGCCTTGCTTCTGCTCCCAGGTGGAGACGAGGAAGCGGGTCGGCCACTTGCCTTCCATCGCCAGGCGGATGTCTCGGGCCAGGGTGTCGAGGTCGGTCCCCGGCTTCGCCTTCACCTGAATCTGGTTGACGAAGCCATCCTGGCCGCGGAGGAACTGGATGCGGTCGATCGGGACGTAGACCTGCATCGAGTCGTATTCGCTCATCCCGCTTTTGAAGTAGCTGACAACGGTGAATTCGCCCGTCTTCGCCTCGGGGGTGCGGCCGGCCGAGGGGAAGTGGAGGATGACCTTCGACCCTTGGGGGGCGATGAACATGTCCTCGCCCGTCTCGGGCCGGTGGACGGTGCCGATGGCGTAGCCGAGGATCATGCCGTCGGCCGGGACGAGCGATTCCATGTCCTGCTCGAGGAGGCCGATGAAAGGGTCATCGGGGTCGGTTTGCTGGTAGACCTGTCCGGCGTAAGTGTTCAGGCGGTATTCGTCGGGGACGTGGAAGGTCGGCTCGGCCCTGGGAAGTTCGTCTTGCCCGGGGCGCGATTGGTGGACCAGGTACTGGGCGAAGTCGCCGACCTTGGCGCGGTCCTCGGGGCGGACGCCGATGATCTGCACCTCGCGCGTCAGGTGCTCGCCGCCGCCGACGGGGATCATGGCGTAGCCGAACAGTTGCAGGGAGGGTGCCATGGCGTCGACGCGGTCGCCGACGGCCTCCTGGATGGCGGCCATCACCTCGTCGGGGTTGTCGAAGCCGTTGAGGCTGAAGGACTCGATGATGATGTCGGAGAGCGTGCCGTGCAGGCGCTCCTGCATCATCGTCGAGAAGCCGGCCATGACCGAGTTCACCACGATCATCGTCGCCACGCCGAGCATGACGCTGATGATGCTCGCCAGCGCGATGTACCGGGTGCGCAGATAGCGCCAGCAGAGCAGGTACTTGTACATGGTCGGGCGTCTCCTTACGCCAGCCTGTCAATCAAGGCGTCCACGATCGGTCATCCGCCCGATCATTGTCGAACAGGACACTCAGCCGCCGCCGCTTCCCGAGCTTTGGGGGCGGAGCAAGGGGAAGAGGATCACGTCCCGGATGCTCGGCCTGTCGAGCAGGAGCATGCAGAGGCGATCAATCCCGATCCCGAGTCCCCCGGCGGGGGGCATGGCGTGCTTGAGGGCCTTGATGAAGTCGTCGTCCATCTTGGCCATCGACTCGTCCTCGGCAAGCCCGGCGAGCTGCGAGCGGAAGAGATCTTCCTGCAAGTTCGGGTCGTTCAGCTCGGTGTAGGCGTTGGCCAGCTCCATGCCGAGGACGAACAGCTCGAAGCGTTCGGCGATCTCGGGGTGCCCGGCCTTCCGCTTGGTCAACGGGCAGAGGGGGGCGGGGTAGTCGATGACGAAGACGGGGCCGGTCAGATTGTCCTCAACGGCCTCCTCGAACAGCTCGCCGAGGATGACGACGGGATCTTTCCCCTTGGTTTCGAGGCCGAGGGATTCGGCCTTGGCCTTTACGGCATCGGCGTCGGTCGGATCGACACCGGCATGTTCTTGGACAAGCTCGTTGTAGGTTTTGCGAGGCCAGGGGGGGGTGAAGTCAACGGTCGTGGGGGCGATCTCCCCTTCGGAGCCGACGTGGATGGTGCGCTGGTAGTTGCCGTCGATGGCGTCGATGGCACCGCAGATGAGGGCCTCGGTCAGGTCCATCATGCTGTGGTAGTCTCCATAGGCTTGGTAGGCCTCCAGCATGGTGAACTCGGGGTTGTGCTTGCGGCTGATCCCCTCGTTCCGGTAGACACGGCCGAGTTCGAAGACCCGTTCCATGCCGCCGACGAGCAGGCGCTTGAGGGGCAGTTCGAGGGCGATGCGGAGGAACAGGTCGAGGTCGAGCGCATTGTGATGCGAGACGAAGGGCCGGGCGGCGGCTCCTCCGGCGATCGACTGCATGGTCGGCCCTTCGACCTCGACGAACCCGCGTTGTTCGAGCACTCGGCGGATGGTCGAGACGATCTTGGAGCGGCCGAGGAAGGTCTGCAGGCTCTCGGGGTTGCTGAACAGGTCGAGGTAGCGCATTCGGCTGCGCGCCTCGACGTCGGTCAGGCCGTGCCACTTCTCGGGAGGTGGGAGGAGGCTCTTTCCGAGGAAGGTGATCGACTCGGCGAAGACGGTCAGCTCGCCGGTCTTGGTGAAGCCGAGGGTGCCATCGACACCGATCAGGTCGGAGAGGTCGAGTTCCTTGGCGAGCTGCCAGGCGTCGGGGCCGACCTGCTTCTTGCCGAGGAAGACCTGGATACGCCCGGTCCAGTCGCGGAGGTCGAGGAAGTGGACGTTCCCTTGCACCCGGCGGAGCATGATCCGGCCGGCGATCCGGACGCGGGGGCCGGGGGTTTCGTCCCCTGGCTGGGCGGCCTCGGGCTCTCGGGCGCGGACCTGGGAGATGGCCAGGTGGTCGTCGAACCGCTGACCCCAGGGGTCGATTCCCAGCGCCTCGATCCGCCGGAGCTTCTCCAGGCGGACGGCTTCCAGGTCGTCTTGCTTCTCCTCGGACATCCTCGGACCTTCGGGTGCGGCGGATCGATCAGTTGATTGCGTAAGATGAGGCAGATTTTAGCTATCCTGCCCGGACGGTCAACGGCAACCGATGGGGCGGGGGGAATCGGAGTGCAGTCACGAGGGGCCGATGACGTTGTTCATGACCGAGTTGCACACGGCTGACCCCGATCGGATCGCTCGGTGGTATGCCGAGGTGCTGGGCCTTCGGATTCTCTTGCGAGACGAGCCGAAGGGATTTGTGTTGCTGGAGGCTCCCGGCGGGGGGCGCCTGGCGTTGAAGCGATCGGAGGAGGGACGCCGAGGCTGTCGCCTGGTTTTCCAGGTAGACGACCCGGACGCCGATCGGGTTCGGTTGCAGAGGCTCGGCGTGTCGGTCAGCGAGCCGAGCGACAACACCGAGGAACAATACCGAGAGGTTCGCCTGGTTGATCCGGAAGGGACGCCCATCACCTTGTTTGCCTGGTCGAGTCGCTCCGAGACAGATTGATCAAGGGGGGCCGGAGGCGGTTTCGATGCCGGACGGGGCTTCCGCAACGGGCTGGGCGTGTGGGATGAGGAAGCCCAGGTGGTGGGCGCAGTGAATCCAGTTCAACTGCTTCCACTGATCGACCGTGAGATCGGCCACTGGATGCTTGGGAAGCGGGCCGGAGGCGTCCCGAGCCTCCTGCAAGGTGGCAATGCAGGCATCGATGGCGGCGGGATCGTCGGGGCCGTCGGGGCTGGTGGGAACCAGTTCTTTGGGAACGGGAATCCCGGACTTCATTCGTCGCGTCTTGATGACACGGCGGAAGATTGGCCCGGTGACCAGGGTGCGGACAACCCAGGGCAAGCGGCGATCGGAGCCGTCGAGGCCCATGCGAAGTGTCTGGCGGAGGTGGTCGCACATCTGGGCGAGGTTCCACTTCCCGAGCTTCGTGTAACCGCCGTGTTGCAAGTGGCGGATCTCGGCGATCACGGCGTCGGCGTCGCGGAAATCGAGCGAGCGGTGCTGCATGGGAAGGAGGCTCCGGGATGCCCTCGACGTTTTGAGACGAATCGAGCGATCGGACCTGGACCAGGGGCTCATCGAGACGATCGACGGGTGGGTCTCGCTGCGCGGACCCACCCGTGGAGACGGTCATTCTCCGACCGTGGCGAGCACGTACGGCCCCTTCGGAATGACGGCGACGCGGGCGTCGGGGCCGTAGTCGGCGAGCGAGGAAGAGACGGCCGATTCGACCGACTCGGCGGGCTCGACGAACAGCTCGGAGAGGGTGGCGGCGGGAAGGCCGTCGGAGACGATCTTCACGCGGGCCTTGCGGCGGACCTTGGCGAGTTCTTCAAGCTGCCACTGGTCGAGCACGAAGTACTCCTTGCCGAGGACCTTTTGCATGAAAGCGTCGAGCGATTCGTGTTCGCGGAAAAGGCTCTGGAACTCGGGACTGCCGATCCCTTCGGTCAGGCTGGCGGCGATGATGATGGTGCCGCCTTGCTTGACGATCGGCAGGGCACCGGTCATCCCCTTGACCGCCTGGTAAAAGGTGGTGTCGAGCGGGTAGCCGGCCGAACTGGTGACGACCACGTCGACCGGTTCGCGGACCCTGGCCGTGACCACGTGCTCGATGAACCGGACCCCTTCGAGGAAGGCTTTCTCCATGTCTCCCGCGACGACCGACGTCACCCGGCGCTGCTTGTCGAGCGTGACGTTGACGATGAAGTCGCAGCCGGCCATGCGGGCGATTCGGGTGTTCTCCTCGTGGACGGGGTTTCCGTCGAGGAAGCCGCAATCGGCCTTCGGGTGTTCGAGGAAGTCGGGGCCGTGCCAGATCTTGACCGTCTCGAAGGCGGCGATGCCGGGGCAGATGAGCTTGCGACCGCCGGAGTAGCCGGCCATCAGGTGTGGCTCGATCAGCCCGGTGGCGATCTTCAGGTCGGCGTTGACGTAGCGGGAGTCGATCCAGGCGGGAACCCCCTTCGGAGTCGTGCCGAGGAAGGTGTGTTCTTCGAGCACGGTGCCGTGATGGTCTTCCACCCGATAATCACGGGCGATCTGCTCGCCGAGCATTTCGACCCGCTCGGCCTCGGTGCTGGGCCGGTGCAGGCCGGTGGCGACGAGGATTAGCACGTCTTCGCGGGCGATCCCGGCTTCGAGCAAGGTTTTGAGGGTCGGTCGAAGAATCAGCTCGTTCGGGACGGGTCGGGTAATGTCGCAGATGAGAATGCAGGCCGTCTTCTTCCCCCGGGCGACCTCGCGGAGCGGAGGGGAGCCGATGGGAACTTCAAGGCTCGCGACGACCGCGGCTTCGGGGTCGTCGAGCGGGGGAACGTCCTGGATTTCCAAAGGGCCGATGACCCGGTCGTCGGGCAGCTCGACCTCAAGGCCGGTGCGTCCGTAGTCGAGGGTCACGCGCATCGAATTCGCCTCCGGTCGGTCGGGTAGGGCTTGCCGAGTGACTCCGGGGCCGTCGAAAGGCGATGTCGTTCGGAGCCAGGCAAGGTTCCATCATAACCGATTCCGAAGGTTTGTTGCGTGGGGTTGATCGGAACCACGATTCGAAGGAACGAGCCTGCCCGGCTGGCCGGTAGGTTCACCGATCAGGGTAACGAGGTTGCCTCGGCGCTGGGCTTCGGGTCGCTCGGGGGGCGAGTTCGGAGCCCATCGATCGCTTTCGGCAGGTGCTCCTTGACCTCCGCGACACTGAACACGACGCGGTCGGCCCCCATCTTGGTGAGGCGGTTGCGGGCCTTCTCTCCCCCGGATTCTCCCCAACGGCCTGCCCAGAGGGGGAGCTTCGGGTCGAGGGCCTTGATCCGACGCACCAGATAGCGGGCCGAGGTTAGCCCAACCGGCGGAAGGTACGAGAGCAGGACGATCTGATTTTTTGATCCCGACAGGTGTTCGGACGCTTCCAGCGGAGAGCTGGACGCATTGATGATCTCGACCGGGATGCCGAGCGGTCGCAATGACAATTGAACCATCCGGAGGACCATCGTATCGGCGGCGTCGTTGGTGGCGATGCCCAGCACCTTGCCGCTTGCTCGGGATTTCGACGGAACCAGATCGGCCCGGTATTCCCCCTCCTCCCGAGCTTCGAGATCGTCGAGGATGGTGCGGGTGGTGGTCCAGATGAAAATCTCGTCCGATTCCTCAATGACGCTTCGGGCCAGATCGGACTCGGCGCGGGAGAGAGAGGGAATCAGGATCTCATCGAAGATTCGTTCCAGGGAGAACCCGTCATCGAGGGCTTCCTCGACGACCTCGTAGGCCGCGTCGGAGTCCTGTGCCAGGAGTCGCTGGTAATACTGAGCGTTGCGTTCCAGGACCACATCTTCGCCGAGCATCGTCGCAAAGACATTGAGCGCGGGGACATACTTGCCGAGGACGGCCAGGCAGACCGTGAGTGGGGTTGAGAGCAAGAGCCCGATCGGACCCCAGAGCCAGGTCCAGAACATGGCCATGACGAGCAATCCGACGGCGGTAATGCCGGCCGTGCGCCCGTAGATGATCGGCTCAAGGATGGAGTTGGAAATGATTTCGAGGGTGCCGAACAGGGCGATGACCAGGAGCGGTTCTTGCCAGCCGTCACCGACCTCACCGAGTGTGATCGAATAGGCCAGTGGCAAGACGAAGGCCGACCACGGCCCGACATAAGGAATGAAGCGAAGGACCGCCGCAAGGAACCCCCAGAGGACGGCATAGGGAATCCCGATCAGGTAGAGCCCCAGGCCGAGAATCGCGCCACAGGTGGCGTTGTAGAGGGAAAAGATCGTCAGGTAACGGCTGATCCGTTGGCCGGCTTCCTCAAGGGTTCGGGTGGTCAGGCTCACGTGACTGGTGCCGATGACCTGGATCAGGCGAGCATGCAGGTTGTCTCGGGTCAGGAGGATAAAGAGCGTGAGAATGAGGACCAGGAAGAAGATGGCCGCCGGTCCCAGCAACGGGCCGACCGCGTTCCGAAAGCGGTCCTGAATCGAGGGACGATCGACGACTTCGACCGGGATGATCGGATCGCCCTGAAGGGTGGATCGGCTGGTTTCGGGGAGTCTGAATCCAGGGGGAGCCGGCGTTTCGGAAAGGACGATCTCGCTCGGGGGGCCGTCCTCCGAGTCCTCGGGAATCTCCTCCTCCATGACTTCTCGGGTGACTTCCTCAACGACCTGACCGACCTGACCGACAGCGGAGGGAGATTGGCCCCGAAACAGGCTTCGGACCTTGAGCTTGATCTCATCGCTTTGAGCAACGACTTCTTCCGCGAGTTGTCCGAACTGCATGAAGACCATCGAACTGATTCCGCCGAGCGCACCCAGCACCACCAGGACGCACGCCGCGGTGGCCAGGGCTCGGGGGATTCCCCGGCGTTCGAGCCACGAGGCCATCGGGGCCAGAACCATACTGAACAGGACCGCCAGCGCCAGCGGACGAAGGACCTCGGCCGCGAGATACATGAAGGCGATGACCGCCAGGATCAGGACGATCACAATCACCGGATCGTTCATCCGGAGGCGAACAGTTCGATCTGCCAAGGGAGGGATCCTCAACACGTCGGAGAAGAACGTCGAGTCGTCAAGAAGTGACCAGGATGAGCGTTTCGATGCCACGCCCCGATCGACTCGGGGCGTGGCACAGAAGCCGCTGCTTCGGCAGCGATGGTCGAACCGTTAACGACGGGTGACCAGGGTGGTCCGTTTCACTCCGATCACCGGGACGGGAAGGGGAAGTTCTCCCGAGCCGACGAGTGATCCGAAGATCACTGCGGCGAGCGAGACAAAGACCCCCAGCAAGGACCACCAGGCCGCTTCCCGAGACACTCGGGTCACCTGCTCGCGATTCACCTCGTTGGCCGGGTCCTCGGCAAAGGTGCGGAACTGGCTGACCTGTTCGTCCGAGAATCCAGCTTGTTCCATCCAGCCGGCCATCCGGTCAATATTCGTGCCAGGCGCAGCGACCTGGCTGTCTGTGTAAGCACCCGTGGCGCCGCCGACCATTCCGCTAAAGCCGGCGCGGACGCCCGAGGCGAGCAGGGCCAGCATGCCGATGAAGAGCAATCCCCAAAGAATGAGGCCATACAGCACGGCCTCAAGCTTGCTCTCTCCCACGGCCAGGCGACTGGTGGCCCAACCGCCGAAGAAGAACGAGATCAGGAGCGTGATGGCCGTAAAGATGGCCGTACCGAAACCAATTTGCGTTCCTTGAGCATTGCGAGCAACCGCTTCGCCCAGCAGCGCGAGTCCGAGCAACATCAACACCACATAGAAGGTGACCGCGACCATTGCTCCCGCAAAGATGGCCTGCCAGCTCACCCGACTTCGAACCGCAAGAATATCGGTCGGATCGGGACGTCGCATTTCGTCTGACATGATTCATTCCTTTGTGAGTGTGTGTTGAGGCGCATCCGACTCACGATCTCCACCGATCGCTTGAGGACGCTTCCTCGAAGTCGCATCACCAGAACGCAACTCCCGCAACATTCCAAAATCATTGCAAGACCTGTGCCGCTGGCTCGGCATGGGCCTTGCGGCATCGGTTTTATGAGGACACCATGAGGGCAGCAACCGACAACGATCGGGTCGAGCCGGGCCGCTCGACCGGATCGCATGACATCACCGAGGAACAATTCAGGAATCGCCATGCAACCGAAGCCAAATCAGAACCGTCGTGCATTTCTTCAGGCAGGTGTCGTGGGGCTGACCACCGCAGGAATCGTTGGGGCGGCTCGCGACCAGAGTACGCCGAAAAACGACGGCGGAGTTCCCCTGCGACCCTTCGGCCGCCATGCCAACGAGCAGGTTAGCGCCATCTGCCTCGGTGGCCACCATGTTGGCCGAGCCAATGACGAGAAGGATGACATTCGCCTGATTCAGCAAGCGATTGATGAGGGGATCACCTTCCTCGACAACGCCTGGGATTACCACGACGGCGGCTCCGAGGAACGCATGGGCAAGGCCATTGCCGAAGGGGGACGCCGCGACAAGGCCTTCCTCATGACGAAGGTTTGCGCCCGAGACGCCAAGACCGCTCAGGAGCAACTCGAACAGAGTCTTCGACGCCTGAAGACCGACCGGATCGACCTGTGGCAATTTCACGAAATCAACTACGACAACGATCCTGATTGGATTTTTGCTCCCGGTGGCGCGATCGAAACCGCACGCAAGGCTCGGGAGCAGGGCAAGGTCCGTTACATCGGGTTCACCGGGCATAAGGACCCGTCGATCCATCTGAAGATGCTCGACATGGGCTTCGAGTGGGACTCTGTCCAGATGCCCCTGACGGTTCTCGACGGTCGCTACCGAAGCTTCCAGCATCAGGTCTTGCCCGTACTCCGCGAGCGAGGCATCGCGGCGATCGGCATGAAGAGCCTGGGCGGTGGTCCGAAGATCAAGGGGGGGATTATCCCTTCGAACACCGGCTTAACCGTCGATCAATGCCGCCGCTATGTCTGGTCGCTGCCGATCACCACGCTGGTTTGCGGGATCGACTCGCCGGAAATTCTCCAGCAAGATCTGGAGATGATCCGCAACTTCGTCCCCCTCGACCCGGCCGAGCGGCTGGCCCTGGAAGAGGAGTACGTCCAGGTTGCCGGGGACGGCCGCTTCGAACTCTACAAGTCGTCGAAGCAGTACGACGGTCCCTACCACCGCGAGCAACACGGCTTCGCGCTCGACGCGAGCTGAGAGGCGTCGACCAGAAGCTCTCAACCCGATTCCCCACACCACGGGGAATCGGGCCTCCGCCGGATGCATTGGGACTTGCAAGACCCTCTGGGGGCGATGTCCAGGGCTCCCGTCGGGGTTATTCGGACGATTCGCGCTGCTGCGCGACGAGCTGATCCACCGGGATGTGTCCCACGTACTCGAAGACGAAGGTTGGTCGATACGGAAACGACTCGATCTCATTCCGATCGGTGACGCCCGAGAGAACCAGGATCGTTTGCATCCCCGTCTCGGTGCCGCCGATGATGTCGGTGTCCATGCGATCGCCGACCATGAACGACTCGGACGAATGAGCGCCGAGCTTGCGCAGGGCGGTCCGCATCATCAACGGGTTCGGTTTGCCCACGTAATACGGTTTGCGTCCGGTTGCCAGTTCAATCGGAGCCACCAGGGCGCCGCAGGCCGGTTGCAGGCCGGCCTCGGAAGGGCCGGTCAGGTCGGGGTTCGTCGCAATGAACCTCGCTCCGCCGAGGATCAAGCGGATGGCATGCTCGATCGTTTCGTAGTCATAGCGGCGCGTATCGCCCACGACGACGTAATCTGGATCGCGCTCGGTGAGATGGTATCCCGCCTCGTACAGGGCATTGGTGAGCCCTGCTCCTCCGATCACAAAGGCGGAGCCGCCGGGCCGTTGGGTTTTGAGAAACTCGGCAGTGGCCAGCGCCGAGGTGTGGAAGGCCGAGTCCTCGACCCCGATGCCCAGTTGCTCCAATCGGTGCTTCAAATCGCGAGGGGTCCACTGGCTGTTGTTGGTGAGAAAGAGAAAGGGGTGCCCCCCGCTCCGAAGGCGATCGACGAACTCTCGGGCGCCGGGAATCAGGCGGTGGCCGTGATAGATCACGCCATCCATGTCAATCACGAAGCTGACGGGCATGAGCCGGAATTCTCCAGACGGATCGGCCGCCCTCCCGCAGGAAAGGATCAGGGATACCTGCTCGACGGCCGGTGCTGGCCCTTATCCTAGCCGAACCGTGCCGGGGCCACCACGCCCCGTTCCGGTCTTCACCAATGCGTCATGATTGCGGCCGGGGACTGTTGGAACAGCCGAACCGCTCGATATCCTAGGAGCTTCGGATTCTCGACGCCGTCATCTCAACCGGAGTGAAACACCCCTGATGCACGTTCCAGTGTTACCCCGTCTCGCGCTCGTCCTCGGGGTCTGCGTCCCCTTCGAACCGCTCCGAGCGGATGCCCCCGTCGTTTCCGAACCGGCCGCGCTGGTCGAGGCGGCTCCTGCGACGGAAACCATCATCGAGCCGGAACTGGCCGGACACCTGCAATTTCTCTCGTCCGACCTGATGAAGGGGCGAGACACGGCCAGCCCAGAGATCAGGATCGCCGCGGAGTATCTCGCAACCCGCCTTTCAACCCTCGGAGCCGAGCCCGTCGGTGACCTCGACGGCGACACCCCGACCTACTTTGCCCACTTCCCGCTCGAATTCACGACCCCAGAACTCGAAGGAACCGAGCTGACCCTCACCATTGAACAGAATGGTGCAGTCCGAGAAATCGCGGGGAAGGTCAAGGACGATTTCATTTTGGTCCCGAGAAATCTGGCCCCGGGAGCGATCGAGGCTCCGGTGGTCTTCCTCGGCTACGGGCGAACCGGCACCGGTGATGAGCCGAATGATTTTGATGCGGTGGAGGTCAAGGACCGAATCGTGCTGGTCCTGGACGGGCTTCCTCCCGGAGAGAAGCCGGAAGATCAGGGCCGCCGCAATGCTCAGGTGTCTGGGGCCAGTTCGTTCACCAAGCTGCAGGCGGCCCGGGAGCGAGGAGCGCTGGCCCTGCTGGTCGTTCATCCGTTCGATGCCGAGGAGCCTCGTCCCTACGCGGAGTCGAACCCCTTCGCCCTCCGGATGTTCGGCCGCCGCTCGATGACGCTCGGCGCATCGTCCAACGAAGGGACCCCGTTGTTGTTCCTCGAAGACCATCTCCGCGATGCGATCCATGAGTCGCTCACGCTGGCCGACGATCCCCTCACCCCCCGAGAACTCGACGGCACGCGGGCCCGCTTTTCCTTCGCCAGCACGGTCGAGCTGATCGAAGACCGCAACGTGATCGGCATGTTCCCCGGTCGCGATGAGGAGCTCAAGCACGAGGTCGTCGTTTATAGCGCCCATTACGATCACGTGGGCGTGGTCAACGATGAGATCCACAACGGAGCCGACGATAACGGATCGGGGACCAGTGCCTTGCTGGAGGTCGCCCAGGCAATCGCCCAGGGACCAAGGCCCCGACGCTCGGTTGCGTTCCTCTGGGTCTCGGGCGAAGAAAAAGGGTTGCTCGGCTCGCGCTGGTGGAGTGAGCACATGACGCTGCCCGAAGGATTCGAAGTCGTGGCGAATATTAATATGGACATGGTGTCGCGCAACGATCCGAATCGGGTGAGCCTTACCCCTTCTCCAGAGCATCCCGACTACTCGACGATCATTCCCGCCGCCATCGCCGCGCTTGATCTGGAA
Source organism: Tautonia marina (assembly GCF_009177065.1). NCBI lineage: Bacteria > Pseudomonadati > Planctomycetota > Planctomycetia > Isosphaerales > Isosphaeraceae > Tautonia > Tautonia marina. The sequence goes on along the minus strand of NZ_WEZF01000002.1, from coordinate 171,390 downwards.
GGGATGGAAGCTGACTTTGACGCCGACCAGTTCTACGCCAGAACCGACAGCTTCAACTTCGCCCGCCTGGGGATTCCGGTCATTTTCTTCTTCGCCGGAATCCACGACGATTACCACCGCCCCGGAGATGATTTCGAAAAGGCGGATGTGGGGAAGGCTATTCGCATTTCCCGAGCCGCGTACCGGCTTGGCTGGGCGATCGCCGAAGCTGATGAACGACCTCGAAAAATTTCCCCAGCCACCGAGGAGCAAGACGCCGAGGCCGCGCCGGGCGAGGAAGTCCGTGGGGATCGTTGACCCACGAATGGTCCCATCCTCATGAGCCGTCGCATCGTCCTTCATCCCACCACGACCGATCGAGAAACCCACCTCGGTCGGGCGTGGTGTTTTTTATTGATCCCCGCCCCACCGGTTATCAGCCCTGGCCTGTCTACCGTTCCCCCCCGAGCCTTCGGACGCCATCGCCCCTCCATTTTTCCGATCTCAGGAACTCCCTCATTGACAGGGGAGGGGGAAGGATCGTATCGTACGAACTCGTTGAGACTGAGTCTCAGTATTGCGGTGAGCTCTGGGGCGTTTCCGCTGCGATGACATCGTGGCTGGGAGACGTTCGCAAGGCAATCGCGTTCCATGACGGTTTCGAACCCGATGTTGGCCTCTCGGGGAGCGCTCCGGAGGCCCTTCTTCAGGAGTTTTGTTGAGACGAAGTCTCAATGTCATCGTTCGGGGTGAAATGATTCGGTGCTGGTCCCGCCGGATTGTGAGCATCCCGGAGCGTTGGTGAGGAACGGTCATCTTCATCGACACACGCGACACGCGGAGACGAGGTTTGAGCGTGTCGACCCCTGAGCCACCGTCATGCTGCCGGAGCCATCCGGTTTCGTGACGGCCGGCACGACTGCCGGGGAGGCATCCGGCCCGGTTGTTCCGGGAGGATGCGGGACCACTCCCCGGCGGCGTGCCTCCCGGGCCGATCAGGCCGGTAGAGGCTTCAGGAGCCGTTGCATCACGGTCCCGAGGGTGGGCGTTGCATGACGCAACGACCCAAGATGATTCAAGCAGATCCCCAAGTGATCCCTCGGAATCAACACGATGAACACACGTTGGACGCGTCATCGAAGCGGTTTTACGCTGATCGAGTTGCTGGTGGTGATTGCCATCATCGGGGTGTTGATTGCCCTGCTCCTTCCGGCGGTCCAGTCGGCCCGAGAGGCGGCTCGGCGGGCGCAATGCGTCAACAATCTCAAGCAGATTGGTCTGGCATTGCACAATTATGAGAGCACCAATCAGGTCTTCCCGGCGGCCATGCACGGCGGGTTTGGCCGCGTTTACGGCAATTTCACGGGGTTTCATTCGATCTTGCCCTTCCTCGAACAGTCGGCGTTGTCGTCGGCCTTCAACTTTGATCAGGGGCTCTACGCCGCCGGGATCGGAACCTATTTCGGATGGTCGCTCCCCGATCAGACCACGGGCATTGCCACGCAGGTGAGCACCTTCCTCTGCCCGTCGAACCGGACGCAGGGCGACGTGGGATCGACCTTTCAATTCGGGGCGGTTTCCTGGGAACTGAGCCAGGTTGCGGTGACGGATTACGTGTTCAGCGCCGGGTCCGACAACTACGTTTCGCAACCCTTTCTGAACCGGAACCTCCGAGGCATGTCGGGAATTGACGTCTTCACCCGGCTGTCGGACGTACGAGACGGGACGAGCCAGACGATGCTCATGGGTGAGGCCGCTGGCGGAAACGACGCCAACCCGTTCGTTGCCGTGGGCTTTGCCGAGAACCGGGTCTGCGTCCCCCTGGAACAGTTCGATCAGGCTCAGCACTTCGACAACGTGATGTTCATGGCGTTTGGTCGTCGACGAAGCTGGGGATCGGAGTACATCGTCGGGGGGTTGATGGGCAAAACGACCGACCGACTGGGGACTTTTTACGGCGTGAACGATTGCGGATATCCTTCGACAACCGATCATTTCGCTCCTGCCAACACGCTTTCCGGGCAAACCTTGCCGAACTTCCGGAGCGTGCATCCCGGGGGAGCGAACTTCTTGTTTGGTGACGGAAGCGTGAAATTCATTAAGGACACGATCAACCCGCTGGCCTACACCGCACTGTCCACGGTCGCGGCGGGTGAAGTGATCTCGTCCGACCAGTATTGATTCCTCGGTCGTTTCGCAATTCGCATCCTCAAGGATTTGCCTTCATGAATGATCGAACCTCAAAGGTTGGCCTGATCGGTGTGATCCTGCTGGGGCTTGGCGCCTCGGGATGTGGCGATGCTGCCGGGAGCGGGAATCGTTCGCCACGATCCGACGAAAATCCTGCCGCGTACGAGCAAGCGATTGCTCAGGCAGAACAGACCGAGCGGGAGGCTCGTGAGGCGGAAGCAGCCGCCCTGGGGAAGGCGGCCCAATCCCTGCCAGAAGAGTGACTTCGAAGATCACGGTCACACTCCCTGAGAGGATGAATTAGGCATGAACATCTTCCGGTGTCTTCCTGCCCTGGCAATCGTCCTGAGCCTCGGTTCCGGTTGCGAGCCACGTGTGGGATCGCGGTCGCCGACTCCCGATCAGGATCCCGCCCGTTATGCTCGTGCCTTGCAAGACGAAGCCAGGGCGCAACGTGAAAATCAGCAAAACGAGGCGCGATTCCTCCGAGGGCCGAACCTCAAACTCGCCGATGCCGATTCTGCGCCGACTCCCTCAACGTCTCGCCATCCCCTGACCGATACCCCCTAACGCACCAGAGGTTTTTCCATGAATCGATCAGTCAACCGGCGGACCACGATTCCGCGGGTCATCGCCCTTCTCGCGCTCCTGACGACGGGGCCATCAGCCTCGGCACACTTTCTCTGGCTCTCGGCCGAACAGGAGCCGAGTGATTCGGTGGTTGTTCATGCGTTTTTCGCAGAGCAACCCGTTCCAGAACTGCCGATGTTTCTGAAGTATTTGGACAGGGCGCGTTACTCGATCAACGGCGAATCGATCACCCTTGATCGAGGCGAGGAGACCGAGTTCGCCCGATTCCCTGAGCATCCGCCTCGGGCGGTCGATGCCGAGCTGGAGTTCGGCCTCATGACCCGAGACGAGGTCACCTTCCGTCTCATGTATACCTCTCGACTTCAGCTCGGACCGGTTCCGGCCGGAGCGACCGAATCGAGCGGCGGCTTGCGGATGCACTGGGTCGGGGATCCGGAGACTCCGGGAATGATTCAGGTTCGATTCAACGGCGAACCTGCTCCTCGGGCCGAAGTCAAGCTGTTCCACGAAGATGGCGATCTGCGCACCTTGGTCGCGGATGACCAGGGCCGCATCCGTTCCCCCGAAGTCGTTCAAGGGAAAGCCGGTCTGCTGGCAAAGTGGGTTGATGGGATCGCCGGTGACCTGGACGGTGCCCCCTATACGGAATCGCGGCACTATGCGACCCTGACGGTGACTCCGATTCTCGACACCCAGGACACCCAGGCCGTGGCTGAGACCTGCCGACTGACCAGGCCCTTCGCCTTAATCCCCGAGCCGATCAATAGTTTCGGCGGGGCAGTCGTGGGTGATTCGCTTTATGTTTACAGTGGTCATACGGGGACCACGCATCGATACCACACTGGCACAACAAACCCGCACTTCTACCGGCTCAACCTCCGGGATCGAACCACCTGGGAGGAACTTCCCTGTGGTACCGCGCTTCAAGGGGTTGCGCTGGTCCCTCACAACGGCACCTTGATTCGGGTCGGTGGGATGCTGGCTCGCAATGACGAAGGGGAGCCGCACGATCTGATCTCCGTCGATGAGGTGGCTCGATTCGACCCCGAGACGAAGGAGTGGACCGAACTTCCTCCGCTGCCGGAACCTCGGTCCACGCACGATGCCGCGGTGCTGGGGGATCACCTGTATGTGGTCGGTGGCTGGTCGATGACTGGGGGAGACTCCAATGGAGCATACTTCCTTGATGATGCGTTGCGCCTCGATCTGACCAACCCCGAGGCCGGTTGGGAAGTCTTGCCGCCACTCCCGACCCCTCGACGAGCGTTGGCGGTTGCGGCACACGATGGAAAAATCTTCGTGGTGGGCGGCCTGCTGGAGAACAGCGACACGACGCGAGACGTCTTGATCTTCGACCCCGAAGCCGAGACCTGGACCCAGGGCCCAACGTTTCCTGGTGAACCGATTCAAGGGTTTGCTCCCTCGGCCTTCAGCGTGGGCGGCCGACTGCTGGCCAGCGGTGGCAACGGGACGGTGTACCGGCTTTCCGAATCGGCCGACGCCTGGGAAAGCGTTGCCGAACAGGCGGTTCCCCGGATTACCCATCGCCTTTTGCCTGGCATTGATGACGATGTTCTGATCGTCGGGGGGAACTCTGCGGGCGTCCCCATTCGATTCATCGAGTCGATTTCCCTTGAGGGTTCTGCGCCGGCGGCGAATGCGGTGACCTGGTCAATCCACCTGCCGGGAGAGGCGGCCCAATCGCACGCGGTCGGCATGATCGGATCACAGGTAATGCTTGCCGGAGGCAATCGAAGCACAAAACCACATGTGTTCAAGGCTGATCTCTTGACGGATGAGGTGTTTACGATCCGTCTTGATGGGACCGAAGCCGAGTCGAATGCGGCTCTTCCCTCGGCGAGGCAGTCAAGTGTTGTCGTTGCGGTGCCCGATGGCCGACGGTTCGACACCTATTTGCTGGGCGGAATCGCCGATGATGGCGAAGTGGTGCGGACGCTCGGCTCGGTCGTTCGACGGAAGGCGTCGGAATCGACGTGGGAATCCCTTGAGGTGACGATTCCCGATGATCGCGGCATGTTCGGCGCGACGGTGCACGACGGGGCAATCTGGGTATTCGGCGGCAGTCTCTTCGACCCCCGGCCCGAGGCCGAGAATCGGAGCTTCCCGACCGAGGTGCTTCGCTGGGAACTCGAACGCGAGGGAAGCACGTTTGACGTGACCGGCCATCGGATTCCGAGGGCTCGTCGATCCTTCGCCGGGGCCGAACTCGACGGGAACTACTACCTCGTCGGCGGACTGAGAGAGGATCAGAAGCTGGTCGAGGTTGGTGATGTGTTCAACTTTGAGACCGGAGCATGGCAGACCATTCCTGCTCCCAGGCATCCTCGCGTCTTCGCCGACCTGGTTGTTCTGGAGGGCAAGCTTTACCTGGGAGGCGGCTTCGCGGCCGACTCGACCGGTCACTTCGAGCCGGCCCAATCGATCGAGGTGTACGACCCCGAGACCGGGGTCTGGAGCACCATGCTGGAGGACCTTCCGATCGAGGTGAAGGCCGCTCGACTCATGACCACGAGCGATCGACTGCTCCTGTTCGGAATTGATGCGAACGATCCGACCCGAGCTCGCGTTGCCCTGTTGGCACCACAACCCCAGACGCAGGCAACCCTGGAAGTGAACGCGGCCTCGCCCGCCCCACGTCCCCGCAACCTCGGGAATCAGGACGACGCGACCCGATAATCGGCCACGATGACGGTAATGTTGTCCCGCCCGCCGGAAGCTAAGGCCGCGTCGACCAGACGGTCGCACGCGGCTTCCGGATCGGTTTCGTCGGCAAGAATTCGGGCGATCTCGGCATCATCCACCTGATCGCTCAGCCCGTCGCTGCAGAGCAACAGCCGGTCGCCGGAGTGCAATTCGAGCCGGTGAATCTCGGCCTTGATCCCCTGATCGGGTGAGCCGATGTAGTTGGTCAGCACATTCCGCATGCGGTGCGACTTGACCTCCGACTGCGTGATTCGCCCCGTGGTAGCCAGGTCCTGCGCGACGGTGTGGTCTCGGGTGATCTGCTGCAGGGTGCCACCGTGGGAGAGGTAGACTCGAGAATCTCCCACGTGAATCACGAACAGCCGAAGTCCCACGCTGTAGGCCACTGAAAGCGTGGTCCCCATGCCTTCCTTGGTAAGATCCTGAGAGGCCTGGGAATAGACTCGATGATTGATCTGCTTGATGTAACTGCGGCAGGTTTCGACCAGTTCCTCGATCTCATTGGGGCCGGAGACGTCCAGGTACCACTTGGCCGCGTCTCGGAGCAGTTCCAGGCCGGCACTGATTGCCAGGAAGCTCGCATCCTCGCCAGAGGCCATGCCTCCCATGCCATCGGCTACGGCGAGCAGGTGGCCGCCCTCCTCTCGGAGCAGAGGAATCCGCAAGGAATCAAGGTTCGTTGCGTCGATCTTGATCGCGCGGCGGAGCCGGGCAACGAGGAAGTGATCTTCATTATTCTGTCGAATTTTCCCGACGTCACTCCGAGCTGCCGAGGTCACCTCGACCAGCGGCGGCAACGCCGGGGGAACCGCGGGAAAGTCGCCTGTGTCGAGGATTTTCGGATCTGTCGTATCCATAAATTTCGAGTCCCGTTCCGTTCCCCGAGATGATGAGCAACGTCGCTCGGATTCATCTCGTCGGAACGGTTCGAACCGATTGTGTCAGGAATCGCCGGGAACGCAAGAGCATCGTTCAGGCTCGAATCGACCTGAGATTAAGATGGGTTCGAACGCGGTTCGCACGAGTTGGAATCCACCGAGACGCGACCACCGGAAACCACCTCCGGAGACGATCCATCCCTTGGGGTCGAGTGAGCGTCAGAGTCTGTCGTGCGAGTGCCTTAGCGGGCGGACGAAGGGTCGATCGACTCACTGAGCAGGGGAGCGACTGCATTGGCCCAGATGGCATATCCCTTGTGGCTCAGATGCAACCCATCGGCAACGTACAGTTCGGGGTTCATGGCTCCGTGATCGGTGAGCATCGGGCTGGCGACATCGAGATAGTGGAGGTGGTCGACGGTGTCGCAGGCCTCTTGAATGAGCGTATTCGCTTGTTGCATCGACGGCCAGTCATTTTTTCGGGCAAGACTCGGCTTGATGGAAAGAAAGACAACCGAGGCGTCCGGCGATCGGGAGCGAATGCGATCCGCAAGCGTGAGGAAATCATTCCGAACACGTTCTGGCGACTTGCCGGCCGCGATGTCGTTATCTCCCGCATACACAAACACCCGCCGAGGACGGACGGGAGTCACGAGCCGATCGGCGTAGTGAATCACGTCTGAGAGTTGCGAGCCCCCAAACCCTCGATTCACGAGCCCTTGCTCAGGGAACCAGGCATCCAGATCCCAGAGCTTGATGCTGGAGCTTCCGAGAAAGAGGATCGCACCCGGCTCGGGAGGACTGTCGCGGTCGGCTTGTTCGAACGCCTCGATTTCTTCGGCGAATCGCGAGGGGTCCGGGTTGGCGGGACCATCGTCTGCTCGAAGTGACGCGAAGGTCGGCAAGACCCAGACGAGCGTCCCGAGGACAACTCGCGAGAGCCGGACGGAGGGATGTGGATGGAGCGAATGCGCCATGGCCAGAAGATCCTCGACGAAGATCAGGAAGAGCGCTGATCCTTGGATGCCTTGAAGCGAGAACGATGAGCCGAACCCTCCTCAGGCGTTCGGCCCGACGGTCAAGGGTCGCGGGAGTGACCTTGCCCGATCGGTGGTGAACCTCTGCGACGTGACTCGCCTCCCTCATCGACCGCAGGTCCGAGCCCTGGGAGGCGTGAGAGCGTTCTCAAACGTGTCCCGCGAACCAATCGGGGCACGCGACTTGCTCGCATCATCCCCAAGTGCTTCGGGTTTCTGCAATGCCAAAACCAGGGATGCACCGTTTCCTCCGAAGGTTGCAAGCCCGTCCCCGTTCATCAATTCGATGTTCTGAACAAAAGGATGAACGGTCTTCGACATCTCTTGATCAACGAGAAGTGATGTTCCCGCGCCCTTTGAAATGATTGAAGGAACACAATGAGACACAAAGCAACACATGCGCCGGTCGTTGTGATTACCGGAGCTTCGGCCGGGGTGGGACGGGCCACGTCCCGAGCCTTCGCGGATCGGGGAGCGCGAATCGGCCTCATTGCCCGGGGCAAGGAGGGGCTGGAGGCGACCCGGCGCGACGTTGAACGTCGGGGAGGACGGGCTCTGGTTCTTCCTTGCGACGTGGCCGATGCCCAGGCGGTTGACGACGCGGCGGCGACCGTGGAGCAAGAGCTGGGGCCGATCGACGTCTGGGTCAACAACGCGATGGTCTCGGTCTTCTCCCCCATCGAGGAGATGACCCCCGACGACTACCGCAGAGTGACCGAGGTGACGTACCTCGGTTCGGTCCACGGGACGCTTGCAGCCTTGAAGCGGATGAAACCGAGGGATCGGGGCAAGATCGTTCAGGTCGGCTCCGCCCTCGCCTATCGGGGCATTCCGCTCCAGTCGGCCTACTGTGCGGCCAAGCATGCGATCCAGGGTTTCAACGACTCGCTTCGAACTGAACTCCTGCACGATCGGAGCAACGTGCGCGTCACTTCTGTTCATCTCCCGGCGATGAACACGCCTCAGTTTCGCTGGGTTAAAAGCAGACTCCCCCGCAAGGGGCAGCCGGTGCCTCCCATCTATCAGCCTGAAATCGCCGCCGAGGCGATCGTTTGGGCCTCAGAGCACGACCGCCGCGAGTTGCATGTCGGGTTGCCCACCATTCAGGCCATCCTGGGGAACAAGTTCCTCCCCGGACTGGGGGATTGGTATCTGGCCCGCAACGGAGTCGAGGCCCAGATGGGAGACGAACCCCAGGACCCGAACCAGCCGCACAACCTCTGGGAGCCGCTTCCCGGCGATCGAGGAGCCCACGGCGTGTTTGATGAGCAGGCCAGGGACCGCCGTTGGGAACTTCAGCTCTCGATCCATCGCAACGCGATTCTCGGCGGGCTTGCCCTGATCGGGGGGCTTGCGGCCGGTCTGGCGTGGTCCCGCTCCTCACCCACGACCTGACCGAGCCGACCGGGGGCCGTCTTGCCGATTGACGTGAAACTCCACGTGCCGGGCCTCGATCGCGGTTGACCGATCGGTTCGGTTGGGCAAGTCTAAGGGGAATCGAGGGCGTGCGAACGTCCCGGATGGGTTCTCCTCGGACAATTCGAATCGGACGGGACGCATCATGGACGAGACCCCGAATCGCTCGGAGGCCGGGGTTGCTGCCGATCCTGGATTCACGCTCTACATCGACGCCAACCCGCTGGCCGATCGGCACCTGACGGGAATCGGCCGCTACACGGCCCGAGTGGTGCTGTCGCTGGCGCGTCTCGTCCCGTTGCGGTTCTTCTCGAATGGGAAGGAACTGTTGCTCAAGGGGGAGCTTGACCCGAACCTCGACCAGGATCTCGGCGCCCTCGGTCGATGGATCTGGTCGAGCCGACGGGTTCCGCTCGCTCCTCCTTCGGCTCGAAGCGCGGGCCTGTTCGGCTGCCTGAGGCCGGTTGAGAAGCTTTTCCCGGTCGAGATGAGCATCCTGCACGACTTCACCCCGCTGGTGGTGCCCTGGACCCATTACGAGAAAACGCGGGGGATGTTCCGCGGCTTCTTTGCCAAGAGCCTGCTCTCGTCCGACTGCGCTCTAGCTGTCTCGCACGCGACCAAGGCCGACGCGGGCTGGCTGACGCCGTTTCCGCAAGACCGGATTGTCGTGGCTCACTCGGGGCCGAGTCTTTGCGTCGAATCCCACTGCGACGACGGCCCCGCGGAACGTCGGCCGGACGTCGGCCTGGTCGTTTCGACCCTTGAGCCTCGTAAGAATCCGTTCTTTCTGCTCGACTGGTTCCGCGATTCCGATGCCCTTCCCGAAGGGGCCGAACTCTGGTGGGTCGGGCCGCTCGGATGGCTCACCTCCCGCAAGGCATTGGAGAAGTACCGGCGCCTTCCCCGAGGCCGTCGGGTCCGGTTCCTCGGAGTCGTGCCCGATCGGGAACTTTGTCGGCTCTATCGAACGGTCGGTTGGTCGATCTATCCGTCGCTCTACGAGGGATTTGGGTTCCCGGTCCTTGACTCGCTCCGCCATGGCACCCCCGTGCTAGCGAGCTACAACAGCGCCCTCCGTGAATTCGACACGCCGGGCATTCACTTCTTCGATCCGTCCGACCCGAGCACCGTGGATCGCGCCTGGCACGACTTCCGGCGATCATCGCCGATCACCATTCCCCAGGCTCCGCTCGAGGCCCACTATCGCTGGGACCGGGTGGCGGAGACGATTGTGGAAACGCTGACCAAATTGTTGAGTCGTTCCGAACCGTCTCCCTCCGTGGTGGCAAAGCATCTTCGGGTCGATGCCGGGACGCTTGACGGCGGTCAATCGGTCGGGAGAAGTGCACGGGAGCGAATCGGTTCGAGTTGAGTCGAACCAGATCGGTCCAGAGCGTCGGTCAGACGAGCCGATGGTCGGCGATCACCTTGCGGGCCTCGGCCACGTCGCGGCCCATCTGGGCGAGCAGCGGGTCAAGTCCGTCGAAGGCCATCGACGGTCGGAGGCGGGCGAGCAGGTCGAGTTCGATGCGGCGGCCGTACAGGTCGGCGTCGAAGTCGAGCAGGTGGGCCTCGACGGTGCGGACCTCAGCGCCGAAGGTCGCATTGGGGCCGATATGAGTGGCCGAGGGGATCGGCTCGGGAACGCCGTCGAGCGTGGCGAGTGTTGCGTAGACGCCATCGGCGGGGATCAAGGTGTCGATCCCGCCCAGGTTGGCCGTTGGAAAGCCGATGGTTCGCCCTCGGCCCTCGCCCCGGACGACCGTCCCGCGAAGCCTGTGGGGACGGCCGAGCAAGATGCTGGCCTCGTCGGCCCGACCATCGAGAAGAGCATGACGAATGCGGGTCGAGGAGACGATCCGTCCGGTGTGCTCGGAGGGGGAGGCGATCTCGAACCGCAGTCCCGCATCGGCGCACCAATCATCGAGCGTTTCGACCGTTCCCACGCGATCGCGACCAAAACCAAACGTCGGCCCCTCGACCAGCCCAACGGCGTCGAACTGCTCCCGGATGACCCGGTCGAAGAATTCCCTCGCGGTCAGCCCGAGTAACCAGGGGCCGGTTTTGAAAATGGCAACCGCGTCGACGCCGGCCTTCGAGAGCAAGTCGGCCTTGCGTTCGGTCCAGGTCAGGGGGGCAGGGGCCTGATCGGGGCGGAGTACGGCAATCGGGTGCGGGTCGAAGGTCAGGGCGATTGCCGGAGCGTTCAGCGCATCGGCGACGGATCGAAGCTTACCGATCAACTCGGCGTGGCCGCGATGCACTCCGTCGAAGTTCCCGATCGAAAGGACCGAACGACGCAGCGAATCCGGGACGGGACGCAAACTCTCAAGGGTGATCACCAACCGTTGGTCCTCGTTTCGGAAACGGCAGGCAATGCCGATCGCAAGGGTGGCCAGCCCGGCGGAGTTCCAACACAGATCATCCGTCGGGTGGGGTGCAAGGTGGGTTGAACCGCCGTGGTTCGAGGGAAAACTATTATCGCGAGGCCCGTTCCGGCGGGTCAATGCCGCCCATGAGGGTTGAGCGGATCGTTCAGGCCTTTTTTCCGGTCACCGCTGGTCCGACGTCCTGAGCATCCGCAATAATAGTCTGGTCATTGGTGCAGCGGCCTGTCAGGCTTCCAACCCTTTTTCCCCCTTTTTCGCTGGCCGGTGATCGAACTGCTCAAAGCTACGGCCGCTTCAAAGGGACGCGATTTCCTCAGCGACCCCATCCCAATCGGTACTCTGCCAGGGAAGCGGGTTCCGGTCTGGAAGTTGCAATCGCCCTGATTCACGGGACGACCACGGACAGACCTCAGACCAGCGAGCCTGAATCGCAAGACTGAGGCAGGTTTCCGGATTCCCAAATCGTTCAGGCACGTCGAGGCTATAGGACCGATGAGCGTGAGCGAGGGCGAGGGACTGCAATCGGGCCAACTCTCCTGGGAGGAGTCATGACCGAAACCGATGGGACGCTCATTCGCCTGAACATCTCAGGCATGACCTGTGACCATTGCGTCCGGGCGGTTCGCAAGGCCATTGAAGCCGTTCCGGGCGTGCGATCGGCCCAGGTTGACCTGAGTTCCGGGTCGGCCCAGGTCCGAGTCATGCCGGGATGGGTGGACAACACCGGCCTGACCTCGGCCGTGTCCAAGGCGGGTTACGAGGCCCAGATCGACGCCTCCTCGGGCTCCGACCATCCGGTCGATGCCTCCGAGGGCGGCGATTCGGAAGCCGGCGCCGAGGACCCCGACCCTGACGGAAAAACTCCAGCTCCCGTGGCAAACCAGCCGCTTGTCTCGATCGGCCTGGTCCCCCAAACCCCTCGCTCCGGCGGGGCCGAGCATGACGATGAGGGCTCGGCCCAGGAACTGGCCATCTCGGGCATGCATTGCGCCAGTTGTGTTGTTCGCGTGGAGCATGCGCTGGCCAGCGTTCCCGGAGTGAGCGACGCCCGGGTGAACCTTGCCACCGAACGAGCCTCGATCCGCATCGACCCCTCCCGATTCGATCCCCGATCGCTCGAACGCGCTGTCTCCGAGGCCGGTTACGAAGCCCGTCCGATCGACACCAGCGCCGACCCGACCCAGACCGCCGCGGCCATGCGCCGGGAACGGGAGGAACGGATTGCGTCCTGGCGACGCCGGCTGATCGTTGGGGTGATCTTCGTGACCCCCTTGATCATCCTCGGCCTCGGCCCGATGCTCCTTGGCGGTGCCTGGCATCATGCGAAATGGGTGGGATGGGCCATGCTCGTTCCCGCCACGATCCTTCAGGTCTATCTCGGGGGGCCGTACATCCGAGGTGCCCTCGGCCGGCTTCGGCACGGATCGACCAACATGGACACGCTGATTGCCCTAGGCACCTCGACGGCCTTTGTCTACAGCCTGTATCACCTGCTGATCGGTGACACGCGGCAGGCCCACTTCTTCATGGACGCCGGGATCATTCTGACCCTCATTACCCTTGGTTCGTTTCTGGAGGCCCGATCGAAGGGGGCCGCGGGGCAGGCGATTGAGCGCCTGCTCGACCTCGCCCCCAAGACGGCCCGGATCGTCCGTGATGGCGGGCGAGAAGAAGACGTGCCGCTCGCTCAGGTCACCCTCGGAGACGTCGTCCGCGTCCGTCCTGGCGAGGCGATCCCGGTCGATGGCGAGGTGGTCGAGGGTGCGTCGGATGTCGATGAGTCGATGCTCACCGGCGAGTCAATGCCTGTCTCCAAAGGGCCCGGCGACCGTGTGGCCGGAGCCTCTCGCAACGCCGAGGGAACGATCCTCGTTCGCGCCACCCGCCTGGGCAAGGACAGCGTGCTGGAGCAAATTGTCACCCTGGTTCGGGAGGCTCAGGGGTCGAAGGCCGGAGTCCAGCGCCTGGCCGACCGGATCTCTTCGGTCTTCGTGCCGGTCGTGCTGACGATCGCCGTACTGACCTTGCTCGGCTGGGGAACGATTCGGGGAGACTGGCGGTTCGGGGTCTTGAACGCCGCGGCCGTCCTGATCATCGCCTGCCCCTGCGCCCTTGGCCTGGCGACACCGGTGGCGGTGGCGGTGGCAACGGGCAGGGGGGCCCGTGAGGGCCTGCTCGTTCGAGACGCCTCGGCCTTCGAACGGATGGACCGGATTCGGGCCGTCGTGCTCGACAAGACCGGCACCGTCACTGAGGGGAAGCCGACCCTCGCCGAGGTCTTCCCCCAGCCCGGTTGGGACCACGACCGCTTGCTCCAGATCGCCGGCGCCGCCGAACGCGGTAGCGAGCATCCGCTTTCCCACGCCCTCGCCGAGTATGCCGGAACCGCCCGGGTCGAACAGTTTCGGGCCGTCCGGGGAGGAGGGGTCGAGGCCACGGTCGATGGCGCTCGCGTCCTCGTCGGCGCGCCGGCGTTTCTCGATCAGGAAGGCGTCTCCGTGCCCGAGCCAGAGGACCTGGGCCACGGTCGAATCGTCGTTCACGTGGCCGTGGATGGAGCCTATGCCGGTTCGATCACCTTGACCGATGCTCCCAAGCCCCACGCCCGAGAGGCCATCACCGCGCTTCGTGACCAGGGAGCTGAGGTTTACCTTTTGACCGGCGACCACTCCTCAACGGCCAATGCCGTGGCCGAGGAGGTTGGGATTCCGATCGATCATGTTTTCGCCCGCGTCCTTCCTGATCAAAAGGCCGACCGCGTGGCGTCGCTTCGTCGTGAATCGGCCGGGTCTGATGCGTCGGCCAAGGCCCGAGAGCGCCGGGTGGCGATGGTCGGCGACGGCATCAACGATGCTCCCGCCCTCGCCGCGGCCGATGTGGGCATCGCGCTCGGTTCCGGCACCGACGTGGCCAAGGCCGCGGCCGATGTGGTGATCGCCACCGGAGACTTACGAGGCGTGCCCCGCGCCCTGGCCCTGGGACGGGCCACCTTGCGAGCGATCCGCCAGAACTTGTTCTGGGCCTTTTTCTACAACGCGGTCGGGATTCCGGTCGCGGCCTTTGGCCTGTTCGGTACCTACGGCCCCATGTTCGCGGCTCTGGCCATGTCGCTCAGCTCGGTCACGGTGGTCACTCGTGCTCGCCTGATCAACTTGGCACGGCTTTGATGCCCTTCGGTGCCTGTTAAACACTTGGGTGACACCGATTGCTCCTTCGGTTATCATTGAAGCTCTCTGATGTCCTCCTCGTGCGAACCTGGATTTTTTCTTGGGAATCAATCGGATGTTCGACCCCTTGCGCCTCGGGCGACGGTGCCTGCTTCCTCTGATTCTGGCCGGGCTTGTCCTCGGATTGCTTGGCCGTGATGGGATTCGGGCAGAGGAACCCACTGCTCCGCCGGTCGATATTGCCTCGGTTCCCTCCGATCTCGTTCGGGTCGAGTTGTGCGAGGATGGCATTCCGGCAGACCGTGAGTGGCCTTCCGGTCATCCCGGGTCTTCAGAACAGTACGAGATTCCCGCCTTTGGGATTTTTCGGCTGCCCCATCGCTACATTGAAACCGGGGTTCGAGCCGACCGCGCCAACCCGCTCCTAATTCGTGCCAGTGCCACCGTGACCTTGCCGGAAGGGCGGCATCGCATCCTGCTGCGGGCTCGGGGAGCATCGCGGCTGTTTGTGGATGGAGCGCTCCTGCTTGCGACGCCCTTCCCGCCCCCGATCACCGACGGTCATTCGCCGATCCCGGACGACTTCCTTAATCTCGGTCCTGACTTCCGCTTCGCCCCTCCCGGTAACCGCGAAGACTGGACCACGATCGAAACCCCTGGCGGTACGCATCTCGTCATTCTGGAAACGCTCATCGGCGGCCGTCGAGGGAATAATCCGTTGCGTCCCGAGCCGGGGGAGACCGTCGTGGCCTGGTCCCCCGAGGGTTCGGAATCGTTCCGGTTGCTCACTCCCGATGCCGAGACGACAATCCCGTACAACGATCTCGGGTGGACTGCCTTTGCGGAGGAGGAAGAGGCCCGGCTCAGCCAGATGGACGCGGAACGCCGAGCGATGGCCTTCCAGCAACACGCCCCGGAGTGGGCGGCGCGTCGCGATCATGCCCGCCGATGGCTTGAGGCAACCCCCGAACCGACGATCCCCGATTGCCCCCCCGGTTATCCCGCGTCGAACGCGATCGACCACTTCCTGGCTGTGGCCCATCAGGCTGCGTCAGTCGGGGCTTCCACGACTGGGACGATCGATTTTCCGACCGAAATCCGCCCGATCCTCGCCGCTCGGTGTTTCTCCTGTCACCAGGGCGAAACGGTTCGCGGCGGCCTCCGGCTCGACACCGAGGCGGGAGCCCTTGCCGGGGGTGATTCCACCTTCCCGGCCGTTGTGCCCGGCGATCCCGACGAGAGCGAACTGATCCTCCGCGTCACCAGCGACGAGGATCTGGATCGCATGCCACCGACCGGACCTCCGCTCAGTGAGGCCGAAATCAACAGCCTTCGGACCTGGATTCAGGAAGGGGCGTCCTGGGCGGCTCAATCGGCCCCGATTCCGTTCACACCTCCGGCAGACGACCTCGCTTTTCTCCGTCGGCTCTCGCTCGACACGGTGGGGGTCATCCCGACCGAGGAGGAAGTTTCCCAGTTCCTCGCCGATCCTCCCGACACCCGGCGCACCCTGGCCATCGACCGCCTGCTCCATGATCCCCGATGGGCCGATCACTGGGTCGGCTACTGGCAAGATGTTCTGGCGGAGAACCCGAACATCCTCAACCCGACGCTCAACAACACCGGCCCGTTCCGCTGGTGGATTTACGAGGCGATGCTCGACAATCGCCCCGTCGATCAGTTCGTCACCGAGCTGATTCGGATGGAAGGGAGCCTCCGCAACGGTGGCCCGGCCGGCTTTGGCATGGCCACGGAGAACGATGTGCCGATGGCCGAGAAAGGAATTATTCTCGGCTCAGCATTCCTCGGCATGAACATGACCTGCGCCCGTTGCCACGACGCTCCGGCCCATGAATGGACCCAGGAACAACTCTTTTCGATTGCCGCCATGCTGGCCGAGGAGCCGATTACCGTCCCTCGCACCAGCAGCGTGCCGAAGGACGCCCTGCACGGTCTGGGCCGTGCTCCACTGATTGAGGTCACGCTGGAACCCGGCACCGAGGTTTCCCCCGCCTGGGCATTTCCGAAACTGATTCACGAAGATGCGTTGCCGCCCTGGCTCTCGAACGACGCTGGCCCTCGGGATCGCCTCGCCGCGTTCATCACTGCCCCCGAAAACGAGCGCTTTGCGCAGGTGATCGTCAACCGCCTCTGGGCCCGGCTCATGGGTCAGGGACTCGTCGATCCGGTCGATGACTGGGAAAAAGCAGAGGTGTTGCATCCTGAGTTGCTCGAATTCCTCGCCCGAGAGCTTGTTCGAGGCGGTTACGACCTGAAACATCCGATCCGGTTGATCCTTCAGTCCGACGCCTATCAGCGGGCCGCCAATCCCGACCTGACGGAGCCCGACCCCACCTTCGCCAGCCCTCCCCGGCGTCGGCTCTCGGCCGAGCAGATCGTCGATTCGCTGTTTCTTGCCACCGGCAAACCGTTGAAGACCGAGGAGATCAACCTCGACGTTGATGGCGGACGACCAATCATTAGCTCGATCAGCCTTGGTGTCCCAACACGAGCCTGGCAATTCGCCTCGACCTCGAACGAACGCGACCGCCCAAGTCTGGCCTTGCCGCGTGTTCAGGCCGTGGTTGACGTTCTTCAGGCGTTCGGCTGGCGACCGACGCGGCAAAATCCGCTCACGGTTCGGGAGACATCACCCAACGTCCTTCAGCCGGCCATTCTTGCCAACGGTACCGTGGGTGTCTGGCTCTCTCGACTCTCCGACGACCACGGAATCACCGCCCTTGCGCTCGAAGATCAACCGATCGAAACCCTTGTTGATCGGCTGTTTCTCCGCATGTTCACCCGTGCCCCCACGCCCGAGGAACGCGAGGAATTTGTCTCGTACCTGAGCCCCGGTTATGACACTCGGATTGTCGATCCCATGCCCTCATCCGGCCCGGCTCCAGCCCGGACGCCCCCCCGCTACGTCTCCTGGTCAAACCATTTGACCGAGGAGGCCGACGCCATCCAGCGGCGGCGGGAAGCCGAGGCTCGTCTCGGAGCCCCGCCCACCGATCGACTTGATGCCGACTGGCGTCTTCGCCTGGAAGACGCCCTCTGGTCCTTGATCAATGCTCCCGAATTCCTGTTCATGCCCTGATCGGTTGTTTCGACCGAGGAGATCCTCCCCCATGCGTCCGACCCTCCCGGCTCCCGACCGCCGATCGTTTCTCGCCGCGTCCGCCGCTGGGGCCATCTCCGCCGCGCTTCTGCCCGGTGCCTCGGCCCGAGCGGCCCTCGACACCACTCCCCGAGGATCGGCCGAGCATTGCATCTTCCTCTGGCTTGCCGGTGGTATGGCTCAGATCGACACGTTCGATCCCAAAGGACTCGGTGATCCCAAAGAGCGGAAACCCGGTTCCGCCTACGAGTCGATCCCAACGGCGGTGCCGGGCGTCCGTGTCTGTCGCTTCCTCGAACGAACGGCCCGCGTGATGGATCGCGTCACGGCCGTCCGCACCGTTCATCATGAGATGATCGACGAACACGCCGCCGCGACCAACCTCGTGCACACCGGCCGCCCGACGATCGGAACGCTCATGTATCCGTCCATCGGCTCCGTCGTCGCGCACCAGCGCGGAGCGGCTCAGGATGGAGTGCCGCCGTATGTCCTGATCGGGTTCCCGAATGTCAGTCGGGGGCCGGGCTTCCTGGGACCGGATGCCGGATACGTTTACCTCACCGAAACCCGATCCGGCCCGGCCGGTTTCCATCGCCCCGAAACCGTCACCGACGACCGCCAGCTCAATCGGGAACGCCTCCTCGGTGTGCTTCGCCAGAACGCCCAGCACGACGAACCCCTGGCCCAGTACGATCGTGCCGTGGCTGAGAGCTTGAAATACACTGGTCCACGCTTTACCCAGGTCTTCCAGCTCGACCAGGAACCCACCGAGCTCCGGGAATCGTACGGGGGCGAGTTCGGTCAGCGTTGCTTGCTCGCCCGTCGGCTCGTCGAATCTGGCGTCCGCTTCGTTGAGGTTTCTCACAATCTCGGTTTTCTCAACGGCACCGGCTGGGATACCCACAACGAAGGGCAACTGAAACAACATCTCCTGATCGAGGAACTCGACTCGGCCCTCTCAGCCTTGATCCTCGATCTGGAACACCGACAGATGCTCGACAAGACCTTGATTGTCGTCGCCAGTGAATTCGGGCGCCCCGCCGGGTTCGATGCCGGTGGTGGTCGGGGGCACCAGAGCGCAGCCTTCACGCTTGTTCTCGCCGGAGGCGGTCTCAGACATCAAGGTGCCTTCGGCACCACCGACGACCTCTCAAAGACGATCCTCGACCACCCGGTCTCCCTCCCCGATTTCCACGCCACCATTCACGCGGCCCTGGGCATCGACCCCGAAACCATCCTTTCCGGCGGTCCCCGTCCCGTTCCCATCACGGACGGGGGCCAGCCGATCCGCAACCTTTTCGCCTGATCTCCCCGCCTCCGTTTTCAGCGTCCACTCCAATCTGCCCTGTCAAACGCCCGACGTTGCCCGTCGGGCGTTATTGTTTCCTCCGATCGGGCGGACCGATCACCTTTGTCGTGCACCTTTCTCGGATCTCGGAGGTCACTCCCTGTTGACCAAGGTTGGGGCAAGCCCTTGTTCGCATGCGAGGAATGCCGAAAAGATTTTTTGGGTCCCCAAAAAGTTTTTCTTTCTCTTAGAGAGAATCCGGGTATCATGGACCTGAGACCTGCTCAATTCATAAGGGCAGTTGTCGGGTGATGCTGCAAGGAGGCGTCGGGGGCACCGACGCGATCGTTCGAGCGATTCGAGACGGAGGCGTCGACCAGCAACCCTTGCGAGTCATCCGACGCTGCCGAAAGACTCCTCCGATGGAACCTTCACATGACGATCCCACACCATCGTGACTCAGTCGAGAAACGGCGGCGACCGATCGCGCCAGGCTTCACGCTGATCGAGTTGCTGGTGGTCATCGCGATCATTGGCATATTCATCGCCCTCTTGCTCCCTGCGGTGCAATCGGCTCGCGAGGCAGCGCGTCGGGCGCAATGCACCAACCATTTGAAGCAAATTGGTCTGGGTATGCACAATTATGAGTCGGCGTTTGGATGCTTTCCGCCAGGCTATCTCACACGTTCCGGTGGGGGTGGGGTGCATGGTGTGCCCGATCCGGCCACGCTCGATGCTGGGCCGGGATGGGGATATGGGGCGGTCCTGCTCCCTTATCTTGAGCAACAACCGCTCGCTCAGGCGATGAACTTCGACCTGCCGTGTGCGTTCCCGGAGAACATCACCGCAACAACGACTTCGGTGGAGACGTTTCTGTGTCCGTCGGTCAGCGAACCCAGTCGACGCTTCGACGTGCTCGACCAGCCTGGAACCGTACTCGCGCGGTTCGCTCGGTCGCATTATGTCCTCAATTCCGGTCGAGACGAGGCCTGGACCTACACGATCGAGGACCAGGGGCGGATCGCCGATGGTCCCTTCTTCCGCAATTCCAGCACCACCGTCGCCGAGATTCGCGATGGTCTTGCCTACAGCATGTTCATGGGTGAGCATTCACCGATTCTCAGCGACAAGACCTGGGTGGGTGTTGTTCCTGGTGCAGTGGTTTGCCCAACGCCTCGGTTTGCCTTTTCCGTGTGCGACTTTGCTGCCACGCTCGTGTTGTCTCACAGCGGGCCGGCGTCGGAGGAGGATTTCGTCATTCACCCGCCGAATTCACGATCTGCTCACGTTTGTCAGATGTACTCGGAGCATCCCGGAGGCAGCAACATCCTCTTCGGTGATGGAAGCGTTCGATTCGTCAAGGAAACCTGCAACCAGCTTGCCTGGGCGGCAATCGCCACGATTCGAGGAGGGGAGGTCGTCAGTGCCGATGAGTTCTGAGCTCAGGCCCCACAGAGTTGATCTGCGGCGAAGGCGAACCCGGTCGGTCATTCTCCCCCTTGTGATTTTCCTTCCGCCGGCCGTGCTGGGGGGCGGATGCTCCCCTCCCCAGGTCGACCCGGAGCATCGCGAACTGATTCTTCGTCTGGCCACTGCAACCTCGGCAAGGGATTCGCAACTGCTTGAAGCCGTGGCAGAGGACCTGAAGGCCCACCGCGCGGCCGGAACCCTCGGTGGGGCTCAACACGCCGCCTTCGAGGCAATCGTCACTGCCGGCCGCACCGATGATTGGGACCAGGCCCAGCGCCGGGCGTATGCGTTGCGTGACGCTCAGCGACCGACTCAGGCCGAGGTTGATCGCCTCAAATCCCGCCCGCTCCCTCCTCCCAAACGTCTGAACGACGGGTGATGATTGTTGTCTTGGCGCGGGGTTTGCAATGAAAAGCAAAGCGACAATGCCTGTCATCTGCCCACGTCTCAGGAGGTTCCGAGACCATGACCCCGCCGCGCGCCGAGTTCGAGATGAGTGTTTACCCTCATCAGCATGAGGAGGGTTATCTGACCAAGGTCATCGAGCATTACACCAGCATGGTGCCGTCCGGCGTGTATCTGGCAACCGCCTTTGGAGCCGTCGGCCTGTCACTGGGCCTGCGACTGTCGGGACACCGCAACGCTGCGATGTACGTCGGTCTCTGGCCTCCGACGATTTTGCTCATGGGTGTTTATAACAAGATGGTTAAGTTGCACGGTTCTCAGTAGGTGCTGCCGCTCCTTTGAACCGGAGTTTGCACGGGGGAGCATCGACGGCTCCCCCGTCATGCTTCCTCCCCCTCAGTCCGACAACGGCTCCGAGCTGCGTTGCGGGGTCAGGTCGCCTCGATGGGCGAGCATGCCAGGCTCGGACAGAGGTTGTGTGTTTGCGTCTCTGGCAAGGTGACGAAGCCGAGCAGGGGCCCTCAGCCGCCAGCGATGGCGATACCGTTCGCCGAGGATTCGGAATCCGAGCCGGCTCCACCAGTTCGGAAAATCCCCCAGGCGCCAGTGGGCCTCGATTCGGAAGTGGATCTCACCGGTCTGGTGATCCTTGGTCAGCAAGAACCACTCGAAACCACGTTCGATGTGCCCGGCCAGGGTATCGTAGCGAAACCCGAAGGCGGTCATCCCCTCCTCGGTTTCCTCTCGAAGATGAGTGATCCGACACCCTCCGAGAAACCGGAAGCCGAGGACCTTCAGTTCGAGCAGCATATTTCGACCCTGGGGATCGGCCTCCGGGTCGAAGTGACCTTCCACGATCGTCGGATCGGAAAAATCATAATTGATCAGCCCGGCTCGGGCATGAGCGTACAGCCCCTTCACCAGGGGAGGGCCTTCCGGCTCGAAGCCGAGGCTGTCGTGCGATCCATCCACCGTCCAGCCGTGCTCAACTGTCATCTGCTCGGGTGGGTCATCGAAGTTGACGGGCCGGTGGGCCAATTCGTCGAGCATTGTCCGCAACTCAAGCTCCGACCAGCCCCGACCAAATCGCCAGGGCCAGGGCGCGCATGCTCGCGCCATCTCATCCTCCCTCAACGGTCGTGGGGCAGGTCGGCTCATCCGGACCTCCGGGACGATCGGCAGGGGTCTCCTCGACCGACACCGTGCGGACCTTCACGGCGTCGAGTACCCGCCCTCCGCACGCTTCGGCCAGGTTGCCAATGAAGTTGATCCAACAACGCGACTGCATTTGCTTGCCCATCAACAAAAAGCCGGTGAAATTCATGAGCCCATTGGCTCGGGTCCGGCTGACAATGCTGAAGCTCGGTCTTCCCTGGTCATCGCGGCCGGCGACAAAGGTGATCCGGCCCAGTTCGGGATGCCCGCTCATCGTCCGCAGCGTGAGGCTCCGATCGTCGACATGAACCACCTTCACACGGCAATCACCAACCAGGGAAAGCCGGATGTCGAGGACGTCTCCCACCTTCAGCGGTTCGCCCGCTGTGCTCGATGGGCACTCGAACCGAGCCGTCTCGGGAGGTGCAAATGTGACGAAGTCGGTCCTGACGCGATCGGCAAGCTCCTCGGGCGTGCAGTCGATTCCGTCGAACACGGCAACGTATTCGCGCTTCAGCAGGGGACCGTAGCCCTGTGAGGCAAACACGATCCCCTGGTCATTGGGCTGAGCCTGAGTCAGGCGGAACACCATCGGGTCTCCGGCGGGGCGGTACGATCAATCCATCATCCGCTCCCATCCTCAGCAACTTGTGGGCCAAGAGGCGCCGGCTATTGCGTGGCAAATTCCTCTCGGATGAACTGCGCGACCTCGTCCCAGCGGGCCGCGGCGGCCTCGAAGTCGACCGTCATGGCCTTGATCGTCCTCGGCGTCTCGACCCGAGCCGAGGCATCGGTCGTCTCAATCAGCGGGATCTGAGCGCTCGGCCCCGCAGCTAGAATGGCCTCGACCTCCGGGCTGATGATCGCGCTGGCCAGGTCGTTGGCGGCCGATGGGTGGGGCGACCCCTTGATCCTCGCCAGGGTATTCGGGATGAACAGCGTTCCGAGCCCGCCTTCGCCTTGATCTGGGTAGACGATCGTGACCGGAGCGCCCAGTTGCTCGATCATCACCATCGCATCATCCGTGTCCGTCATGCCGAAGGCAAACCGGCCGGAGGCGACATCCTGCGCCACCTGCTTGTTCCCGGCGAGAATGGCCACGTCATTGGTCTTCAGATCGTGAAAATACCGCTTCGCTTGCGATTCGCCCCAGACCTCAAACAAACAGGCCGCGTGCGAGGCGGTGGTCCCGAACAGTGGCTTGGCGATGGCGGTCTGTCCCTTCCACCTCGGATCGGCCAGATCACGAATGCTTGTCGGTCGATCCGATTCCGGCACCAGGTCCGTGTTGACGATCAGGACCCGGGCCCGGCCGGCGAAACCGTACCAGGTGCCGTCGTCGGCCTTGTACTGCTCGGGGATCGCCTCGGCGTGTTCCGGGGTGAACGGCTCAAGCAAGCCGAGGCGATGGAGCCGGAGTGTGTTGAGGATCTCATTGTTCCAGAACAGATCGGCGCGGGGTCGATCAGCCTCGGCAATGATCGCGTTGGTCAGGCCGACCGTCTTGGTGCTCTCGACATCATACTTCGCATCGACCTGAACCCCCGATTCCGACTCGTACTCTCGGAGGATCGGCTCCGAGAATTCCCGGTCGAGCGCGGTGTAGACAACGACTCGACCGGTCTCATTCTCGGATGTCGATCCCGTGCAACCGCAAAGTCCCACGACCGAGAAGAGCACCAGCACCGGACAGGCCAATCGGGTGAGTCTCGTTCCCCTCATCATGACCACTCCTCAGCAAGACTCCGCCGACCGACACGGCCTCACCACCCACCGGCACCTTCCCGGAGGGAATCGTACCTCCAGTCTCAATCAGGACGTGGTCTGTGTCAACGAATTCGTTCGGTGTCGAGGGCCAATCCGAGCGACTCCGATTGGCCCTTGAGTCCACCGAAGCGACCCCAGCGACTTCAGGACAGGCGGCGCAGCTTCGAAACCCGGCCGGTTCGAACCCATTCGGCGACGAAGATATTCCCGTCCGCGTCGAAGCTCGCGTCATGCGGGTGAACGAAGCGGCCGGGCCGCCAGCGATCCGGCTGCGTGCGGACTTTGAAGCCGTCGAGAACCTCGGCGGTCCACTCAGGGTCGTATCCCAGGTGGTTGATCACGTTGTTCTCGCGGTCAAACAGGCTGACCCGAGCATGCAGGTCGGGCACAAGCAGCAGATCCCCTTGAATGTCGAAGTGGGCCGGGAAACTGACCTCGTCGAGGATCGATCGGAATTCCCCCTCGGGAGAGAAATACTGGAGCCGAGCGTTCGCGCGGTCGGCGACCACCAGTTCGGGCGTTCTGCCGGCGCGGTCGTCGAACCAGAGGCCGTGAGGGGTGCGCATCAGGCCGGGTTCCTCGCCGGTCCCTCCCCAGGTCCGAACCCATTCGCCCTTCTTGTCATACTGATGGATGTAGTTCGATCCGTATCCGTCACCGACATAGAATCCACCGTCGGGCGCGAAGGCCACGTTCGTCGGGCTAAAGCGAGCCTCGGGATCGGCATAGACGCCGGGTTCCTCAGGCTTCTCCTTGATCCAGACCACCTCCCCCTTCAGGTCGGTTTTCACCACGAGGTTGACCGGGAACATGAAGGCAAGATAGAGATATTCCTGCCCGTCCTCCTCGCGGATGTCGATGCCGTGACCCCCGCCGTGGTACTCCTTCCCGAACGATCGGACAAACTTCCCGTCGGGATCAAAGACCACGATGGTGTCCTGGGCCATCTCCGGAGACGACGGCCGATCCGCCCCCGCCCGATGGGTGATGTAGATCAGGCCGTCTCGATCCACCGCAACGCCATGCGTTTCAAACCAGCTGATATGATCGGGGACCTCTCCCCAGCCGTGAATGCACTCGTACTGATACGCTCCCGAACCGACCACGGGCCGGGACGAATCGGACGGCTTGTCGTGACCGAACGAAACCTTCCCGGCGGTGGCGGCCAGGCCGGCGGCTCCTGCGACCTTGAGAAACGATCGGCGGGACGGGTGCGGGCTGATCATCGTCGGAAGCTCCCTGGGCATGGGTGATCGTCGTCGTTGTTGCTGCGGAGTGAAACCGCCTCGGACGGCCCGATCGTACCCGACGCTCGAGGCTTGCGGGAGAGGCTGCCCGCGGCCTCTCTTTGTGCAGGTCGGCCCGGTCTGGTCGGCTCGGGTCCGGGGCAAGCGTTCCCACGCCGGTCAGGCCGTCAGCAGCTTCACCCCGACGAAAATGATCGGAGTGAACCCGACCAGCGACGCCACCACCCCGAAGATCGTCCAGCGATCGACTATTCCCCGGACCACGATCCGAGTCGCGCACATCAGCCCCCCAACCACCGAAAGCGTCAGGCTGGCGGCTCCCCCGGCAAGGACGACCACGACCGAGCCCAGACTGCTGGTGATCCCTTGCAAGAGCAGCACGTCCGTCGTCTGATCATAATTCGACCAGATCAACCGAAGGATCAGGCCGATCATTCCCCATCCGACCAGGCCCAGCGCTGCGAGCAGCGGCCCGAGTCGCTCCTTCGAGGCGGAGGAAGCGTGGCTGAACCCGGCCACCAGATCCTCACGGTCACGCGGCGAGGGGGGATATCCCATGACTCCCTGTCTCCAATCTTCGAGAATGAACGGTCTCTCCGATTCGATCGTACCGTTCCTTCCTCTCTTTCTGGGACAGGCGAGGGATTCTGTGCCAGGCAGACCCTCGAACTTAAAAAAAAACGAGTCGGCAGCCCCAAAGGCTCGCCGACTCGTTTTCGATCATTGCACGGCAAGGTCGGAGGACCGGAGCCGACCTCAGGTCAGACCAGTTCCCGGATGGCGGGCATGTCCACCGGATACTGCGGACGGCCCGCCGGGTCGATGACCGTGTCACGCTCGACATCGATGCCGAGGCAGTGGTAGAGGGTGGCCAGCACTTCCTTGAAGTGGACCGGACGTTCGACGGCCTGCTCACCCAGGCGGTTGGTGGCGCCGATCACCTGACCAGTCTTCAGGCCGCCACCTGCGATCCAGGCGGCTCCGACCTGCGGCCAGTGGTCGCGGCCGGCCTGGGGATTGATCTTCGGCGTCCGGCCGAATTCGCCCCAGGCAATCACGACAGTGTCGTCGAGCATCCCGCGAACTTCCAGGTCTTCGACGAGGGCTGAGAGGCACTGGTCGAGTTTCGAGCCGTGATCCCGAACCAGGTCGAAGTTCGCCCCGTGGCTGTCCCAGCGGCCATAGCTCAGGGTCACGCAGCGGACCCCCGCCTCGACAAGCCGACGAGCCATCAGGAGCTGATCGTTGCAGGTCGGGGCACCATCGTACTGATACTGGTACGGTTTGCCGTCGCCGTACCTGTCGCGGACGCGCGGATCTTCCTTCGACAGATCGAGCGCGTCGACGAGCTTGCTGGAGCTGAGCACGTCGAAGGCCAGCGAGGTGGCCGAATCGACCCCTTCCAGCGCTCCGGTCGCATCGACATGGCGACGCAGTTGATCAAAGCTGTTGAGGAGGCTGCGGCGGTCGGCCAGACGCTCGGACGTAATGCCGTTGAGCGTCATGTTTTGCAGCGCCGAGCCATCGGGCTTGAACGGGGCGTACGCCGGGCCGAGGAACCCGGCCTCGCCGGCGTCGCTCCAGGGAACGTGCCGGGTCGTCTCGGCCAGGCCGACGAAGGGCGGGACGGCCGGATCAACCGGCCCGTGCATCTTGCTCACAAACGAGCCGATGCTCGGCCAGCCGCCGATGGCCTGCTGGTCATCGAACTTGTAGCCGGCGTTGCACTGATACAGGTCGTGCCGTCCGGTGGCACCGACGACCGACCGAATCAGGGCCGCGCGGTCCATCAACCCGGCCAGCTTCGGGAACGTTTCTCCAACGAAGATGCCGGGCACGTTCGTCTCAATCGGCTTGAACTCGCCTCGGATCTCCTCCGGAGCCTCGGGCTTCAGATCCCACATATCCTGGTGCGGAGGTCCACCGGCCAGGAAGATGTTGATGACCGCCTTGTGCCGTTTCGCCGGCTTGCCCGCCAGGCGTGCCGCTTCCTCGGCTCGGAGAATATCCGGCAAGGTGATGAGGCTCGACCCGAAGGCCAGCCCACCGATTTTGAGGAATCCTCGACGACTGACGCCGTCGCAGTAGCCGCCCGATTTCCGCCCGAAGATCGTCAGCATCAGGAGTCGGTCCTTTCTTCTGGCGGGCCGTGCCTGTGTCACCGTTCGGCCCGTTGACCCCAACGCCCTTCCCTCGAACGGCGCCGGGATTCTCACTCTTGATGTTTAACCTTTATTGTCCCCGTCTGTCAACCATCGACATCGGATTCTCTCCGAGCGAACTCTCCTCTTTTTCGTTCGTCGGGGCCTACGCTCCGGCATGGTGGAACACCGCGTCGAGGTCATCCGGGACGCTGAACACTCGCATGATTTCCGGTTTCCGGTACTCGGCCGAGCCGGTCAGGACCACCAGATTGGGCAGAATCTGGGCAATTCCGGAAGAATGGACATGGCCACAGAGGACGAGTACGCGCCGGTTGGGGTGATCAGCCATGATTTCCGCCAGTGCTCGTCCCACGGCCGCACAACTGAAATGCGGCATCCATTCGTCGTTGGCAATTCTCCCCTTGAACACACACGCCTCCCGGAACGGTGGGACGTGCGTGGCAACGAGGACCGTCTCATGCCGTTCGAGCACTCGGGGTAAGAGACGCCGGAGGTGGTCCGCCGCCTCGTCTCCCAGCTGGCCGAGGGTCTGCCCGAGCCGAGCGAGATCGAGACCCGCCAGATCGCCAATCAACCGGTAGTCATTCAGCCGGATCGTCGAGCGCGCGAAGTCTCCCAACCGAGCGTCTCCCCAGCCATCGTGACCGATCAAGGCCACTCCCGCGCCGAGATCGATCACCCCCGCTTCCGGCAACCAGTTGAGGCGCGGAATCATCCGGGTCGTTTCGGCCATCGCGGCCCGGACATCCGCAATCCGCCCGCCATAAAAGTCGTGATTGCCCAGCACGAAGTCGATCGGCGTGTCGAGCCGGTCGGCCATGAACCCGAGCCACGGACCCAGATCGTGGGACTCGGCAATGTCTCCCGTGATGAGCAGCCGATCGGCCCCGGTGCCTGCGACCGCCTCGCAAAAGCGAGCGGCCTCGACCTCAGACACGAAATTCAGATGGATGTCCGTCGCCCAGGCCAGTTTCATCCGCATCCCTTCAGTCAATCAATCAGCGAACGCTGTTCTGCTCCGGGAAGAAATCCTTTGAGCAAGCCAAGCATTTCCCGAGCGTTCGGAATCTCCTTGAACCGGAGCACCGGACCTTCCAGATCCTTCGCTGCTCCTTCATCGACCTTCATCGAGTCGGAGATCGCCAGGACATACCGCGGAGGGCCGTGGTGCGGCAAGACTCGGAGCAGGCGATCCAACGCCGACCGTTTCCAGAAGCCAAGAATCTCAACGATCACATCCGTTCCTGTCGGAACGTGAACGAACTTGTAATCAGGAACCCACACCCCGTCTCGTCCCAGATCGATCAGCTCGGTTGTCTCGGTCACCTCCCAGTCGGGGGCGACCTGCCGAAAGCGGTCCAGAAACGCCTGGATCTCGTTCGGAACGTATTGCCCCGTATCCTGGTAGTGAGAAACAAGCCCGTCCGAGGCCTCCAGATGAAAGGTCCTTGGCTGTCGCTTCGGTCCCCAGCGCAGCTCGGCATCGACCCGGAAATCCGAACAGCGCAACAGAGCCGGCAAGAACAGCGCCATCTGCAAACCGTAGCGGTTCGTCGCCATGAACAGGCTCATCGGCCCGTCCAGGTAAAACGTATAACCGCCGGCCATCGACCCCTTGACCTGATACAGCAAGCGGTGAAATTTCAAGAATCGGAATAATTGTCGATACCGCGCAGGCTTTTCTCCTCGAACGTTCGCTTCAAGATGGACCGATCGCAGCAGGACCGCCTGCGCCAGCGCGACGTTGTAGCGGTCGATCAGGCCGATGGCCGACAGGTCGTCGAACGTTAAAAGCCGGTTCTCATCTTTCAGATCGGCAAACATGCCCGCAACGATCTGATCGGCCGAGAGCCCCATCTCCCGGCTCACGAGGTTCAGCACCTCGTCGCGGCGGAACGGGTCGCGCAGACCGGGTTTCGACGAGTGGGCGAGCTGCTTGCGTTGCTCGGCCGCCGCGGTAAACACCTTCTCGCGAAGCTGTTCGGGCGGTACGTCGGCGACCACTTCAAACTCGGCGCGATCTTCGAGAACCTTCGCCAACCCCTGATGCACCAGCGACGCCATTCCCTTCCCGATCACTGCCTCAATCTCCGAGGCGATCTCGCCTCGGGTCATGCCGACCCCTTCTCGGAAGATCAGCAAGAGGCTCTCGGCCACCTCCAGCCAGTAGCTGTTGTCGCGGTCCAGGTACTGAGGAATCACCCGATTCTTGGAAACCCGAACGCGGACCAGGTTGCCGGTGAGCATCGCGACTCGTCTCAAAAGGTGCAGCGCGGCGAGGCTTGATTCGGCTGACCAAACCCAGACCGATTAATCGCAGGACACCCGAGCAATCGGCGCCCATCCTTGACGATGATACTCCATCCACCCGAGCCGATGGAACGGCAGCACATCGACGAAGAAGTGGCCCAGCAGGCTCCGCTCCGGGGAGACGAAGTCGGGCGTCCCGGCGGCTGGGCCCGCGGCGATCAGCCGACCGTGACGATCGAAGGAACACTGATTGCCCGCCATGCGATCGGTGTCCGGGTCGAACACGCGGTACGTCACGAAGGCGCCGGGATGATACTTCGCGGTGGCGTGGTCGGAATCCCTGGAAATGATCGCCCGAGGATGATCGGCCGCAATCACGGCCAGTTCCTCAACATCGCAAGGGCAGGGGATGACCCGACCGGCCAGCGGTTCCCGGTGCCCCGGCAGCGAGGCACAGCCGGAAAGCCACAACAACAGGGCAGAGGCGGCGGCGATCCGAGCCATCGGGAAGTCCCCTCCTTGGGACACTCGGGCGGGCCTGGCGAGTTTGGGTCTGATCCGATCAGAGCAGATCGCTCATGACTGTATCTGCCAGAAAGAGGCCCGTTCTGGAGAGTTTCAGGCGTCGGCCGTCGTCGATCAGCCAACCTCGCGCCACGGATCGCGCGAGCGATTCGCCGCAGAGCGCGTCAAGGTCGAGGCCACAGCGGGTTCGGAAATCCTCCCGGTCAATCCCCAGGTCGAGCCGTCGGAGCATCAGAACCGCCGTCTCTCTGGCTCGTTGCTCCAGGTCGAGCCGCTCGGTTGGGCCGGTGGCCTCCTGGCCTTGTTCAATCCGGCGAAGATAGGCGAGTAAATCCCTTGTATTCGAAGACCGGACCCCATTCACGTACCGCGTAGCCCCAAGCCCGAAGCCGTAATACGCGTCGTTCGCCCAGTAGACGAGATTATGCTGCGACTCGTGCCCAGGACGGGCGAAATTGGAGATTTCGTAGTGCCGGAGCCCCACGTGGGTCAAGCGATCGATCGTCATGGCGTACATGTCATGTTCGACATCCTCCGCCACGGCTTGCACCTCGCCGGCGTTCCACTGTTTCCAGAGCGATGTGCCCTTCTCGTAGACCAGACCGTAACAGGAAAGATGGGATGGTCCCAGAGCAATTGCACGCTCCAGGTCGTCGCGCCACTGGTCGAGGGTGGAACCCGGCGCGCCAAAGATCAAGTCGAGCGACCAGCGCTCGAAGCGATGCTGGATCAGCGCGACGGCTCGGGGCACATCCTCCGGGTCATGGTTGCGTTCCAGGGCCTTCAGGGAGCTCGGCTGGAACGACTGCGCCCCCAGACTGATCCGGTTCACCCCTCCCTCGGCCAGAACCGTGATTTTGCGATCGTCGAGCGTGCCCGGATTGGCTTCCACGGTCCACTCGCCACCAGGGGTCAATTCGACCAGATCCCGAATCCGCACAAGCAACCGCTCTAGTTGCCACGGCTCCAGTCGGGTCGGCGTGCCTCCCCCGATGAAAATGGTCTCGACACGGGGGCGCCCCTCGAGCCCGCGCCGCATTTCCTGATCGAGCGCATCGAGGTAACGATCGGCCAGGTCATCAGCCCCGGCGAGTGACGCGAAGTCACAATAGCCACACTTATGCGCGCAGAATGGGATATGGACATAGACCGATCTCGGCCTGAGCCAGGGGGGCTCGCCGTCCGATCGGACGTCCCGAGAATCTTGCGAAACCATCGTCATGACGGATGAGCACCGAATCAGGTCGTCAAAGGGGTCCAGAAGCGCGAGCACCTCAATGGATTCTACGCATCGCGACCTGGAACCGCACGCTCAACACGACCCTGTGAGGGGTCATCCGTCGGTCAAGGAGGACAATCAGACTGACACAAAGATCTCAGGGGACTGGTTCAAGGAACCGGATTTCGGGAATCTGTGCTTTCACGACCGACTCGATTTGCATGGCCAGGACGATCGCGGCCGACGAACAGCCCTGGCACGCACCGGAGAGGCGGATTTGCACAATTCGATCCGGGTCGATGCCGACGACCTCAACATCACCGCCATCGGCCCGGAGATCAGGACGGACGTCATGGTCCAGCACGGCTTCGAGCCGCCCTCGCAGGTCGAGGAGGGGGTCGATCGAGGGACTGGGATCAGGGTTTGCCATCATCAATGATGGGCCACCGCGGGACCCACGGGGCCGAGAGGTTGAGGCCGGGCGAGCCGGGCCGAAGCACAAGGGCCAAATCGATCCAACCCGCCAGGACGGGATCGGCTCAATAGCGATCGTAGCCGCCGCCGCCACCACCGCCGTAGCCGCCGCCACCGCCGTAGCCGCCGCCACCGCCGTAGCCACCACCACCACGGCCGTAGCCGCCGCCACCGCCGCCGTTGCCGCCAGGCGTCCGAGGTCGGGCCTCATTCACCGTCAAACGACGACCAGAGTGGTCCTGACCGTCCAGCGCGGAGATCGCGTTGTCGGCCTCGTCATCGTTATCCATTTCAACAAAGCCGAAGCCGCGGCTCCGGTTCGTTTCACGGTCTTTCAAAACCTGCGCGGAGCGGACCGCACCATATTGCTCGAACAGGGCGAGCAGGTCCGCATCGTTGACCGTGTAGGCTAGGTTCCCGACGTAGAGTCGCTTCGCCATGACGTTCGCCTGGGTCTGACTCAGGCACTCCACCGAGCGCAAACGGAGATGGGAAATCGGAATGTGCCGGGTGCGGAACACACGCCAGCACAGGGACGGAAGAAATGTGAGATCATGACGTCGCGAACGCGATCCGACGTTCCTCCCGGCCAGTCGGGGAAAACTCCCCGAGATGGCCATCGCAGGCGAGATCGCTACGATGGCAATTTGAAGATGTAACGCCTCTTGCCACTCGTGTCAATCCATTGCCGTTCGACTTTAAGAAAAATCTTTCGTCGATCGGGATATGAGTCCCTGTGCTTGACCCCCTTCCGAACCGACCTTTACAATTGCTGCGGAATCGGCCGGGTGTCCACTTTCGGTCTGGTCGATTCCGGTGTGTTGGGTTGGCGGTCGTGCCTGATCGTCGTCTCGGTGGTTTTCCGAGGATTCGAATACGTGTCAACCGCGTGGCAGTGGCCTGCCAGAGCCGGCACCCAGGTCGAATCGTCGGAAATCGTGCCGCCGCCCGGCCTTCTTCTTTGATCTCTCCTCGCCACGGAGCTGCTCGATCATGATCCGCTGGATCATCCTGGCCGTGCTGATTGTTGTCGTGGCGGCGGCCATTCCGTTGGCTGTCAGCTACCTGCCGGCCGACGTGGCCGGGCCGGTCCCCTCGGCTCGGTTCGACGAAGAAACCGGACCGCCTCCCGTGCTGGTCTTCGATGACGAGCCAACCCATGATTTTGGGTTGATGAGCGAGCAGGATCGGGGCTCCCGCGCCTGGACCCTTCGCAACGAGGGGGAGGGAACGCTCCAGCTCCGCTTCATCGATAAACCCTGCACCTGCACCGGGGTGACGGTCGGCGAAGAGAAGCAATCGCTGACCGAAGGGGGAACCGTTGAGATCGAACCCGGCGAAGAGGTCGAGCTGGCCGTCGCCTGGGAAACCCGCGACAAGATCGGTCAGTTCAGCACCTATGCGCGGTTCGCCACCAACGATTATGAACATCACCCGACCCTGAGCTTCATGGTCAAGGGAGTCATCACTCCGGCCGTCGTCGTCGACCCGCCCCGGCTCGACTTTCCGTCGGTCCCGAGCGACGAGGAAACCTCCTTGTCGACCATCGTCTTTTCTCCCACCTATCCCGAGCTGACCATCGAGCCGAATCCGGCCAGCTCTCGCCCCGGCGTGATCGACGCCGAGGTACGGACCCTGACCGAAGAGGAGTTGGAGGCCTTCAACGCCGCCCGGCTCGAATCGATTGTCGGCCACTCGCACGGCCCCGGAAGCCCCCCCTCTGACCACGATCACGACGAGGAGCTGCCTCCCGTGACCTCCGCCTATCGGGTCACGGTTCTCCTCAAGCCCGGACTTCCTCTGGGGCGATTCGCGGATCTCATCACCCTCAAGACCGACCACCCGATCCGGCCCGAGGTCGAGTTGCCCATCAGCGGCCAAATTGTCGGACCGATCGCCGCCATGCCCGAACGACTCTACGTGCCGGGCGTCGATCGCTCGCAGGGGCGAACCGTCACGGTCATGCTCAACGTCCGGAACCACGATCAAACCACCTTCACCGTCCGCGTTCCCGACTCGCTTCAGGGGATCGTCGAAGGAACGGTCGAGCCGGTGTCCGAGGTGAACGCCTCGGAGCAATTCCGTCAGTACCGCTTGCAGGTCAGCGTCCCCCCAGGGGCCAAACCCGGCATTCATAAGGGGGTTCTGATCCTGGAAACCGATCACCCTCAGGCCGAGGAAGTGAAGGTTCCCGTCGAGGTCCTGGTGCGAGGCGGCTGACGCGAGCTCCGCCCGTATCTGGAGCGTCAGAATCAGGGGGCCGGCACTGAGCCTTCGAGGTGTCTCGCCCTGGTTCCCGGTCGTTCCCCTGACCGTGAATTCTCCCCCTCGGCACGAAACGACTCGTGCCGAGGGACGTTGAGACCTTCGCCGGTTGCCCTCCGGGACGGGGGCAGCATTCTTCCGCAACGGACGAACCGAGACGGAGCGTTGGAATTGATGACTGACAGTCGGAGCCCCTGGAGGGCGGTGGCCTCGGTCCTGGTCGGGGCGGCCATCCTGGTCTATGTCGGCTGTTCCTCGAACAATGCTCCTGAGACTCCCGACATCAAACCGGTTCCAGCTCCTCCGGATGACGACCTGGCCGAAGATGCGCAGGATGACGACCGACCGGCCGACGCGGTGCTGCTTGTCTCCGGCCAGCAAAACGGCTACCTCGAACCCTGCGGCTGCACCGACGGCCAGACGGGCGGCCTGGGACGACGGGCCGACCTGATGAACCAGCTCCGTGAGCAGGGCCAGGACCTCGTCCCCATCGACCTCGGAAGCATCATTGCCGATCCGGCGGGCTCTCGGGCGGGGCCCGACCAGATCCGCATCAAGCAGGGAATCGGACTCGAAGCGCTCGCCCGCCTCGGCTACCAGGCGCTTGCCCTGAGTCCCGACGACCTCGAAATTGGCATGGGCGAATTCCTCGGTCAGTATCTCAACGTTCCGGATGCTCCTCCCCTCGTGGCCACCAACATTCAACCGGCCGAGGGGCTTGAGGAGACCTTTCGCGCGTCGATTCGGGTCGAGGCCGGGGGCCTTTCTCTGGGCATTCTTGCCGTGGTCGACCCTCGCGCAATCTCGGCCCTGGCCGATCCGGAGCAGGACTTTTACATCCAGCGCGTCCTCGACCCGATGGAGTCGATCCAGGTTGCTCTGCCCTCGCTCCAGTCGGAAACCGATGTGCAGATCCTCATGGTTCAAGGCCCGAGTGATCTGGCCCGATCGCTGGCCGAGGCCTTTCCCGAGGTCGAGATCGTCGTGGGCAAATCGGAGTTCGAGTTGGCTCCTGCCCGTCCCGAGCGGTTGCACGATGGCTCGACAACTCTGGTCCTGGTCGGCAAGAAGGGCCAGCAAGTGGGCTTGCTCGACCTGTTTGCAGACACTCCCGGCCGCCCTCGATACCGTCGGGTTCGTCTCGACTCCCGCTACGACGATGTCGAGCCGATCCGTTCCTTGCTCGGGGAGGAGTACCTGAACCGCTTGGCCCAGAACGAGGTGGTGGAAAACTACCCGCGCCGTCCTCATCCCTCGGGAGCCCGCTTCGTCGGCGCGGAGACCTGCAAAAACTGCCATCCGAACACCTATCAAAAGTGGTCCACCACCAAACATGCCTATGCCTTGGCTGCCATCGAGTCGGGGCATCGCGGCAATCGGACCATGGACGCCGAATGCGTCAGTTGCCACACCACCGGGTTCGAGTTCGACTCGGGGTTCGTCAACGCCGCGACCACTCCTCACCTGAGCAATCAGCAGTGCGAGAACTGCCACGGCCCCGGCTCGCTGCACGTGACCGACCCGATGAACTGGGAGTACCGTTCCCAGATGGTCCTGACTCGCGAAGAAGCCGAGCAGACGCTTTGCATTCGCTGCCACGACAGCGACAACGACCCTCACTGGGATTTCTCGAAGCGATGGCCGATGGTCGCCCACCCCAAGCTTGACCGCTACGACGATCCGAAGGTCCGAGAAGGGCTCGACCCCAGCACGCTGCCGACCCCTTCCGGGCGGGACGATGCCGAGGCGGGGGATTGATGGGGCCAGGAGAGGCTTGCCCCGGAGAATCGGACTGACCTTGGAGCGTGACGGGCTGGAGGATAGTCTGAGAGCGTTTCCGGTCGTCCCATGTTCCAGGGACATGCTGGTTCCATCCCCATCTCGCTCCCAAGAGTGCGCAAGGAAGGAGTGCTCGCTGATGCCGTCGTTCATGCCCTCGGTGTCTGGTTCCCCCAGGATGGCCCGGCTGATCGAAAAGTATCGCCAAGATCATTCCCACCCGATCAACCATGTGTTGCATGTCGGAGTGGGCTGGCCGATGGTCGCGGCGGCAATCCTTCTGCTCCCATTCCGCCCCCTCTGGTCGCTGGGCCTTTTTCTTGGCGGTTATGCGTTCATGTTCGCAGGTCATTTCCTGTTCGAGCGCAATTTACCGACGATTCTGACCCGTCCCAGCACGCCGTTTGTCATCGCCTGGGCGGTGATCCGAGATCTGGGTCGAGGGCTTGCCCGGCTGGTCTCCCCTCGATAATTCCTTGAGGCGCAGATTGAGAATCGATTGTCCCCTGCTTCCGTGGTGCTCCCACCGAAAGCAACGGGAGAACCACCCGAGACGTTGCGCCGGTGGCTGGCAACATCCTGAGCGAATTGTGAACGCAAGTTCAGACTGACGGCTTGACGAGCCGATGAATGGGGCGATAGGATGCTCGACGAGGGGCACGGGTGTCGTGCCCCGACCGAGGTGCCGAACATGCCGGTGGTCGATTCTCTGGCCACCGAGGCGCAGCCAATCGAGTCGACGATGGCCGATCCGATCACTTACGACCAGTTTGCCAAGCTCGACCTCCGCATTGCCAAGGTGCTGGAGGCTCGTCCCCATCCGAATGCCGACAAGCTCTTGCTGTTGCAGGTGGACCTCGGCGACGAGCAGAAGCAGATCGTCGCGGGCATTAAACAGCACTACGCTCCCGAAGACCTTGTCGGTCGTTTGATCGTGGTGGTCAACAATCTGGAACCGGCCATGCTCCGGGGAGAGTCGTCGAACGGCATGTTGCTTGCGGCCAGTTCGGGCGATAAGGTCGTGCTGCTGACCCCGGCCGATCCCGAGTGCCTGCCGGGTTCGAAAGTCAAATAGGCCCGATCGCACGAGGTGCGATCCCGGCCGCCCACGGAGGCCGACCGGATGGCGTTTGCCACGATCCAGTATTTCAGCCAGGCCTTGCGCAAGGCATCGGCGTTCAACATCGTCTTTCCGGACGATCCGAGGATCGACCGCCCCTGGTCGGTGTTCTATCTGCTGCACGGCCTTTCGGATGATCATACGATCTGGATGCGTCGGACCAGCATCGAACGCTATGTTGCTGGGTTGCCGATGGCCGTCGTCATGCCCGATGGCGGTCGTGGCTGGTACTCCAACGCAGTCGAGGGCGCGGCGTACGAGGATGATCTGCTGGAACTCGTGTCGTTCGTCGATCGTACGTTTCCAGTGAAGGCCGAACGCTCGGGACGGGCGATTGGCGGCCTCTCGATGGGAGGATACGGCGCAGTGAAGGTCGGGGTGAAGCATCACGACCGATTTGCCAGCGTCAACTCCCATTCCGGGGCCCTCGGTTTTGTTCATGGGATTGGTGAAGGGAGAGCGTTGAGCCCCGAGTTTGGCCGGATCTTCGGGCCTGATCCCTCGGGGGGACCGGAGGATCCCTTTACCCTGGTCGAGCAAATCGATCACGGAATCTTGCCGAAGCTGCGGATCGATTGCGGGACCGAAGACTTCCTGCTCGATCAGAACCGAGCCTTTCACACACATCTGAACGACTTGCAGATCCCGCACGAATATGAGGAATTCCCCGGCGGTCATGACTGGGCATACTGGGATGCCCACGTCCAGGAGGCCGTGGAGTTCCATGCCCGGAACCTGGGGTTGCGCTGATCGGCCCGGTCGATGCCGGACTCGATCGGTGGTGAGGACAACCGGAGGTCGCTCGCCGTGCTCCGAGAACTGTCGGTCCAGAATCTGGCGTTGATCGAGGATGCCCGGGTCGAACTGCGAGAGGGCTACTGTGCCTGGACCGGCGAGACCGGGGCGGGTAAGAGTCTCTTGCTGACGGCCCTGGGCCTGGTGCTCGGCGGCAAGGCCTCGGCCGAGCTGGTCCGAGACGGTAAGGATGAGGCCCGCGCGGCGGCCGTCTTCGACCTGTCGGCCGATGACGAGCTGAGGGCTGAGGTCGAGGGGATCCTCGGCGGACCGATCGATGATGACCAGTTGATCGTGACCCGTCGGATCGGGGAGAACGGTCGAAGCTCGGCCCATGCCAATGGCTTGCCGGTGCCGGTGGCGACCCTGAAACGGCTTGCTCCTCGCCTGATTGACGTGCACGGGCAGCACGAGACGCAGACCCTGCTCGATCCCGACCGCCAGCGGAGTCTGCTCGATGCCTACGGAGGGCTGGAGCGCGTGGTGGCGGCGTATCAGGAGGCTCGCTCGACGCATGAAGCAATCCGCAAGCGTCGTCTGGCCCTGATCGACGCGGCGGATCGTCGCCGACGCGAACGGGAACTGCTGGAGTTCGAGCGAGATGAGCTGGCCTCGGCCGAGCCGAAGCCCGGCGAGTACGACGACTTGAACCGAGAGGCCCGCCGGTTGGCTGGGGCCGAGTCGATCCGGGAGGCCGCGGCCGAGGGATTCGCCCTGCTGTACGAGGCGGACCGATCGGCTCAGGCAATGATCGGCAAGGTGGCTCGTCGGCTGGAACCGCTGGGAGAGGCTGTGCCCGAACTGGGCGAGGCCGCCGCGACGCTTGGCCGACTGGCCGATGAGGCGAGGGAAGTGGCCTACATGCTCCGCGACCTGGCCGACGAGTCGGGCGAGGATCCGGGGCGTCTCGAACAGCTCGAAGCCAGGTTGGCATTGTATCGCAAGCTCAGTCAGCGGTTCCGTTGCGAGCCGGATGGCCTGGCCGCGCGATGGGATGAGGTCGAGGATCAACTGGCCACCATCGAGCGGGACGAGGCCGACTTGCAGCAACTGGATGCTCCGCTGGCCGAGGCCTGGGCCGTGCTTCGGGAGGCGGCTGAGGAGCTGACCGAGGCTCGCCGCAAGACAAGCCAGGCGTTTGCCAAGGCGGTTCAAGGGCACTTGAAAGACCTGAGCCTCGGACAGGCCAAGCTTCAAGTGCAGGTTGAGGCGCTGCCGATGGGAGACGATCCGACCGCCACGGCGCCGCCGGATGGGGGGGCCGATCGGGTCGAGATTCGCTTCGCTCCGAACCCGGGAGAACCGCCGAGACCCTTGCGAAAGATCGCCTCGGGAGGGGAGCTGTCTCGCCTGACGCTGGCGATCAAGACGGTTCTGGCCGGGGTCGATCGGGTGCCGACGCTCGTCTTTGACGAGATCGATACGGGGGTCGGCGGCCGGCTCGGAGCGGTGCTTGGGAAGAAGCTGGCGGCATTATCGGAACATCATCAGTTGATTTGTGTCACTCACTTGCCTCAGATGGCCAGTTATGCGATGCACCAGTGGGTCATTCGCAAGCAGACGACGAGGGGACGAACCCGAACGACGATTGAACAACTGATTGATCATGATCGGATTGATGAGCTGGCCGCGATGCTCCGGGGAGATTCGGCTGCGGAATCGACCAAGCAGGAGGCATTGGCCATGCTCGCCGAGGCCCAGGCTGTGGGGGCTCGCTGACCAATGGCCGAGCTTGCCGAGTGTCGCGATCTTCGGGCCGATGACGAGCCGGGGGCAGGGTGGTTCGCCTGGGGAACCTGGCTGGTGATGTCGGTCGCGGCGTTCGGCTTTGTGTTGCGGTTCGGGCCGATTGTCCCCTTTTATGATGATTTTGCGATCGTTCCGGCACTGGTGGGTGAGCAACCGGTGACGCCGAGCTATCTCTGGTCGCAGCACTTTGAGCATCGGGTGCCGTTGCCGAGACTGGTGTTGCTGGGAGCGTATCGCCTGGCGAATGATGACTTCCGAGCGGGCATGGTGGCGGTTGTCGCCTGTCTGTCGATCCTGGCCGCGGGCGTGATGGTGGCGTTGCGGGCGGCTCGGGGGCGTTGGAGTTATGTTGATGCATGGTTTCCGATCCTGCTCCTGAACTGGGGACACCACAACAACATGCTCTGGAGCTGGCAGATTGCCTTCGGGCTTTCGACCTTGCTGGCGGTCGGGGCGGGGGCATTGATCGCGAGCCGGGCGGGATCGGTGCGATCGGGAACCCTGATCGGTCTGGGAGCGGTGCTGGTGTTGCTGCCGCTGTGCGCGGCGAGTGGGCTGGTGATGGTGCCGCCGCTGGCGGCCTGGATGATTGGGCTCGGTCTGGTTCGATTGCGGTCGGGGACGGCCGGAGGCTGGACGGCGATTGCGGCGGCGGTGCCGGGCGTCCTGGTGACGATCGGATATTTCGTGGGATACGAACGGCCGCCGCAGATCGACCGGGCGCCAGGGATCGGGGCGGTGGTGCGGACGGGATTGCAATTTCTGGCGATTGGGTTCGGGCCGATTGCGGGAGACGCCTGGCGACTCGGTGGGGCGGTGGTGCTGATCCTCTCGGCTGCCACAACGGTCTTGCTGGGCCTGACGGCCTGGCGGAATCGTGAGGAGCGGGCACGAGCGCTCGGAATGCTCGCGGTCCTGGCCGGATTCGGCATCCTGGCGGCAAGCCTGGCGTGGGGGAGATCGGGCACGAACGATCGGGGAGGCTTGGAGCCGCGGTATGTCACCCTGGCGGCACAGATTCCGTGCCTGGCGGGCCTGGCTTGGGCGCGGTTTGGTCCGAGGGTGTCGGGGCGGCTGGTGCTCATGGTTCTGTTCGCGGGTAGTCTGGTTCTGCTCTGGCCGAACACGGAGATTGGCCTGGAGCAAGGCCGACAACGGAGGATCGATTCCGAAGCCGTGGTGGCCGACCTGCGCCTGGGCTTGCCGCCGTTTGCCATCGCGGCGCGGCATACGGGGTTCTTGCACTCCTCGCACGATGATCTGGGCAAGGGGCTGCCCTTGCTGGTCGAGGCGAATCGGGGGGTGTTCCGCGGGGCACGTCCCAATCCGCCATTCCAGGAAGTGCCGGTCGGGCCTCCGGAGCGATTCAGTCTGGCGCGTTGGGAGCCGCAAACCGGGACGATCGAGGCAACCGGGGTCGATCCCTGGGCGACGTTCGAACTGCCGGAGCGAACCTTCGTGGCCGGCATTCGGATTCGGTACGACCTGGAGAACGGCCCGGCGACCTCGGCGCGGTTCAAGCTCCAGTGGAAGCGATCGAACCAGGACCGATTCCCCGAGGACCAGCAATACCAGCAGTGGACGCTCCCGGTCGGTCCGGATCGGGAGATGGTCGTCTGGATCGCCGAGCCGATCGACAGCTTCCGCCTCCAACCCGACAACCAGCCGAGTCGCTACCGGATCGAGGAGATGGTGCTCCTGGTCCCGGAAGGACAGGACGGGTTCTGATCAGAGGCGATTCGGGTAGGTGTCATGGCCGGGTGTGGGGACGGAGCATTGAGCGAAGGCCACGGCCTGGGTGTTGCTCGTCGAGGGAGGGCGCGCCCTGTCAAGCAGGTCGGCACCGGAGCAGGGACGAGCGGAACGAAACCAGGGGCGAACTGGATCGGTTCAGGTGCGGTTCGGAGGTCGGAGGCGGTCGGTCAGGGGTCGAACGTTGGGGCGGGAGCGCTCGGGACGACGCGGAGACGGTTCAGAGGAGTTTGGGCGTAACTTGTTTTCCGGGTTGTGGTTCGGCGAAATTTCGATTGGGGAGGATGGCTCCGCAGTGGGTTCGTTCCGTGAGATCGTGAGGGGGTCGGGATCGGGGGATGCCTCGTCGGGAGCGGGGGATGAGTTCGGTGATGGGGCGAAGCGATTGATGGGTTGGTAGCCAGGAGGGGAGGCGTTGGCGTCTTTCTCGCGCCACCAGCCGCCGCCGACGTTGATCCGCTCGATCTGGTGGTCGCGGGCCTGCTTGCGGTGGTGCTCGGCCAGCTCGTCGCGCCGCTTCCGGATGCGGATGAGCATGGTGATGGAGCGGAGCAGGGCGTTCTGGGCGTCACGGTCGTAGCGGTGGCGAAGCTGGGCCTCGGGGCCATCGTCGCCAGAGAGACTGCGAGCGATGACCGCGGCGCGTTCCGGCCCTTCGACGGCGTCCCAGGAGGCGACGGCTCGTTGTTCGAGCTGGTGAGCCGATCGGCAATCAGCGCGCGGAGGGCGAGCCGGGCTGCGGCCGGGTCGTTGGGCTCGCCGTCTTCGAGGGGTTCGACCTCCAGGCCGGACGCGAGACGGCCGAGCCGCCACATCTGCCGGGCCTCGGGAGCGCCGTCGGGACCGGGAGCGACGGGGACGTAGCCGATCAGGCGCATGCTGGTTTCGCGGTCGTCGTCGGACCAGCCGAGACCTTGCTCCAGCACCCGGTCGAGGGCCGACCAGCGACGAATGAGCCATTCGCAGCCGAAGGCGGAGTCTTCGAGATCGAGGAGGGTATTGAGGGGATCCGTTTTCAGGGCGCAGGCACGCTTGCGGGCGGCATTCTGCTTGCGGAGCCGCCAGCGATCGACGGCCGATCGGGCGGTGGATTCGAGGTTCTGCTCGGTCGCCTGCTCACAGCGCTGAAGGCGAACATCGGCAACGGCCATGCGGCGGATGACGGCTCGCTCGGCAACGTTCTCGGGCCAGACCTCGTGGTTCCATTCGGCGACGGCGGCGGCTACGGCGCCGCGGTCGGCTTCGGGGACAAGAACCTCGGCGGCCAGACCATGCCGGAGGGCATTGCGGCGCGATCGGGCCTTGCCTTCGGCGGTTTTCGGGCCGGTGGATTTCTGAGCGTTGCGGCGGTTGGCTTCGGCGCGGCGGTTTGTGGTTGCGGGGTCCATGATGACTTCTCCAGGATTGGTCGCACGTTCGGGGTGCAGGACAGGGGGCGAAACCTCGATCGGGGCTTGCTCAAGGGCTCTCTGAGGTCGCGCGGAGGAGGATGGATTCGGGTTTGAAGCGTCTCGGAACGAGTCGCGCGGTCGGGGCGGGTCATCGGACGCTCAGAATTTCATGGAAGGGTGCGTGGTAGCGCGATTGATTCATCTTGCGAGTGTTCAGCAGAGCCTCCGCGCAGCAGCCGAGATCATCCCCTCAGAGTTAGCATCGTGAAAATGGGGAGGTTGTAGTGACTTTATTGTGGGGCGTGGGGGAATTTTTTTTGAACGATGAGCGGACCAATGGACGGAGAGCGAGGCGAAGGAGGCAGGGGGCTCACGACCGGTTGAAGCGGGTCGATCGCACTGGGGCAGCCGTGGGAGGTTGGGTGAGATGGGGGGCAAAGGGTGATCTGGAGGACGTTGATGGCGCATTTTTCGATGAGAATGAACTGGACGAGGTGTCCGGATCGGTTTAGGGAATGGGGAAGTCAACCCAGTAGGGGGCGGAAGTCGGGACCACGAAGGGGCATTTCGCGGAGTCGACCGGAGATGACGGGGACTGACTTCGAGTCGAGGTCGAACCAATGAAGTTCCGGCGATCGGGTGGTCGAAGCAACCTGATAAGCCGTTCGAGGCCCATAGGACGTGACGGGAAGGATTCCGGCTTGCCTTGCGATCGTCCGACGCGAGAGGGTTCGAACGTTTCGGGAACAGGAGCGGTTGCCTCGATCTGCTTCGCCGGGGAGGACTTCAGTCGCTCGGATCGTTTCAAACAGGTGCCGATGGGGTTACCGAGACGGTCGAAAGGAGATCCTCTCACATCACCTGATGTCTGTGCTCAGTCATGCTGCGAAACATCACCACGCTGACAGAATTGGCTCGTCAAGAATCTCAGGGCGTTCCGAACTCAACCGAGGGTGAGTTGTTCGGCAATCCTGCCCTGATTCGAAGGGCAACGCTCGGGTTCGTGTTGCTTGGGCTGGGGCTTCGACTCTTTCGATACCTGTCGGATTTTCCGCTCTGGTGTGATGAATCGAGGCTGGCCGCGAACCTGATCGCCCTGGCGGATGGCGAGGCCGGGTTTTTCGGACCCTTGCGCTATGCGCAGACGGCGCCGGTGGGATTCCTGCTGGTGGAGACCGGGGTGATCCAACTGATCGGGTTCTCGACCTGGTCGCTTCGGCTGGTGCCGTTGCTGTGCGCGCTGGCGAGCGTGCTGGTGTTCCGGCATCTGGCGGGGCGATTGCTGAGCGGGTACGCCTTGCTGTTTGCCGTGGCGATCTTCGCGGTTTCGTGGTGGCCGCTCGGGTTCGGCTCGGAGGTGAAGCCGTATGCGAGCGACCTGTTCCTTGCGTTAAGCTTACTGGCGATTACGTTGGAGTGGCTGCGCAGTCCGGAGCGGGTTGGGTGGCTCTGGGCGTTGGCGGTGGTGGCGGTGCTGGCGATTCCCCTTTCATTTCCGTCGGTGTTTGTGATCGGCGGGGTCTGTCTGGGGCTTGCGGCTCCGGTGGCTCGGAGAGGAGGTGTCGGGACCTGGGCGGCGTACCTGACGTTGCTGGTGATTCCGGCCACGATGTTCGCCGTGCTGCTGCCGATGTATCAGATTGAGCCGGGTGTTCGGGCGTACCTGGATCAGTACTGGGCCGATGCCTTTCCGCCGATGGATCATCCGGTTCGGGTCTTCGGTTGGCTCGTCGGAACGCACACGGGGATGCTGTTTG
This sequence comes from Tautonia marina, assembly GCF_009177065.1. Lineage (NCBI taxonomy): Bacteria > Pseudomonadati > Planctomycetota > Planctomycetia > Isosphaerales > Isosphaeraceae > Tautonia > Tautonia marina. The sequence continues at coordinate 127,321 of NZ_WEZF01000002.1, read as the reverse complement.
CCTATCCGATCGGGGCTCCCTACGGTGGGAGCGTACTGACCGCCCTGTGTGTCGTGGCCGGGGCTCGGGCGCTCTGGCTCCGAGGCCATCGGACGTTGGTGGTGGTTTGCCTGGCCCCGCTGGCACTCTGCTTTGCAGCCGCGGTCTTGCAGCGGTATCCGTACGGCGAGAAGCCGCGCACGATGCAATTCATCGTGCCGGCAGTCTGCCTTCTGGCAGGCCAGGGGCTATCGAGTCTGCTGCGGCGAATTCAGAACCCGGTGCGACGGCAACGGTCTGTTCGGATCGCGCTGGTCGCCCATGCGGCCCTGGCGGTGGTCTTTGTGATCGTGACCGTGGTGCATCCGTACAAGCTCCGGCGCGATTTGCAGGCCCGGGAGTTTGCGAGCTGGTTCTGGGAGAACATGGACCACGAGGCGGAAGTGGTGTGCGCTCGGGACGATCTGGGGATCATCATCGACCCGAGGCACTGGAACGGCGCGTGGAGTGATTATTACCTGTGCTACCGAGAGATTTACTCGGAGCGTCATCGGGAAGATCGGCCGGTGAAGTTCGAGCGGATCACGAAGGAGAATCCACTGAAGTGTGTGTTCTTCTATGAGAGGCCCGACGGGGCCCCAGTGTTTGAAGATTGGATGAAGGAAATGAAGCAATCGTTTGTGCTGCGGGATGTGGAAGAGTACAAGGTGAGAGGATGGGACCCGGGCGCTCCGGATTTTGAAACGAACTATTACGTTTATGAATTTATTCCAAGGCGAGGCGTGATCGACTCGGAGATTCCGGTGATGGCGTCGAGGTCAGCGGAACCGTGGCGGACGCGGAACGACTGACGTGGGTGCGTCGGCGCGGGGAGGAAGCACCCTGTCGGTTTCCGACAGGGGCGCTCGTGATTCTCCGCTCATTTCTCCGGCAGTCGTCCTGGGCTGGAGGCCGGGGTGGGGGCATGGACGAGATGCCTGGCTCGGCTCGAATCGCCAAGGACCCCTGACCTCAACCGACGCCCCGCGAGCGGGGAGAGGGGGTCAGAAGTGGTTGGGCGGATGCTCGCGTTAAACGTCGAAGCTCTGGCCTTTTTCGGGAATGACCACGGGGTTCTGGACGTACGGTTGGAGGAGAGGGGAGAGGGCTTCCATGCTTTCGGGTTCGCCGTGGACGAGGAAGGCGGATTGGATGTTGCCTCCGGTTTGCTCGTACCACCAGGCGAAGTCGTTGCGGTCGGCGTGGCCGGAGAAGCCGTCGAGGACGTAGACGGCGCAGTTGAGGTCGTGCCAGCGGTCCATGATCTGGATGCGTTCGGCCCCTTCGGCGATCTTGCGACCGAGGGTTTTCTCGGCCTGATAGCTGACGATGACGATGGCGTTGTCGGGGTCTTCGACGGCGTGGCGGAGGTGGTGTCGGATGCGGCCGGCCTCGCACATGCCGCTGGAAGCGATGATGATGAGCGGGCCGTTCAGGTAGTTCAGGCGTCGGGAATCGTCCCAGGTGGGGCAGAAGTGCAGCTCGGGAGCGTTAAAGAGGGAGCCGTCGGATTCGAGGAGCTTGATGGACTCGGGGGTGTAGCAGGAGGGGTGGTCGCGGTGGACCTCGGTGAGGCGGGTAGCGAGGGGGCTATCGACGTAGATGGGGACCGGCTTGACCCGGTGCTCGTGGAACAGTTCGAGGAAGCTGTGGATCATCTTCTGGGTTCGGCCGAGACTGAAGGCCGGGATGATAATCTTGCTCTGGAGGCGGATGGCACGCAGGACGATGGCGTGGAGCTGCTTCAGGAGGGTGTCGTAGATGTCGAGTTCTTTGGCGCCGTAGGTGCTTTCGGAGACGAGGACGTCGATGTCCTTGACAACGGTAGGGTTGTGGAGCATCCCCATGTCGCGCCGGCCGAGGTCGCCGGTGAAGAGGAAGCGGCGCTGCTGGTCCCCTTCCTTGAAGTCGAACTGGACCATGGCCGAGCCGAGGATATGGCCGGCGTCGTGGTAGGTGAGGGTGATGCCGGGAAGCAGTTCGGCGGGCTGTTCGTAGGGGAGCCGAACGAGCCGTTCGATGACCCACTCGACATCGGAAAGCTCGAACAGGGGGCTGAGGGGTTCGGAGTCGGGATTCCGGAGCTGGGCGTTGCGGGCATCCTCTCGCTGGATGCGGGCGCTGTCGCGCAGCATGATGTTGAGGATGTCGGCGGTGGCGGGGGTGGTGTAGATCGGCCCCTTGAAGCCGTGCCGGATGAGGACGGGAAGGCGACCGATGTGGTCGTTGTGGGAGTGGGAGACGACGACGGCATCGAGTGACGCGGGATCGAAGTCGAACTGGCGGTTCGGGCTTTCAGGGTTGAAACGGTCGCTCTCGAAGAGTCCGCAGTCGAGCAGGATGCGGCGATTGTTGATCTCGACGAGATGGGCACTTCCCGTGACCTGCTTCGTCGCGCCGTGGAACGAGATACGCAAAACGACCCCTCCTCCCTCCGTCCAAACCGGGCCCCAGGGTCGGGGCTCACCCGCCAACACGGAGGACACGGAACATTCGATAACCTCTCATCATGCCACGAGTTCCATGTTGCTTCAAGGGAGCGCTTCGAGAAGGAGGGGTTTGGAGAAAGGGTTGTCCGATTCGGAGGGTTGGCGTAGGATTTGCATGGCCGAGCGACGCGCGGTTTTTCGAGACAGGCCAGGTCGTTGGTGTGCCTCGATCGTTTCCGTCCCCCAGGGTGAGGAGCGCCCGAACCATGACGCGAGACGTTTCCGATCGCCATCCGTTGCATCGAATGTTTCGGGGGATTACCGAGAACACGTTTCAAGGAGAACTGGGTATCGCCGACCCGCATCTGGTGGGATATGTGGCGGGCTTGCTGGCGCGGTTTGTGCCGTCGCAGGCGATGTATCCGATTGCCGACGGACAAGGACGCCGGTTGACGGAAGTGGTGGGGATGATTGCCGAAGCGGAGTCGTCGAGCGACGAGGAACGCCGACGCGAATGTCATCGCCACGTCGGGGATTTCACCCTGTTCTGGTCGGGAGTGTATCCGGAGGCGTTACCGAAGCTTCGGCGGGCGCTGGCGGTGGATCATCTGATCGATTTCCAGGAACAAGGAAAGCGATCGTACTATCTGGCAAGCACTTACGAAGGGGATCAGGCCCCGGTCTTGAGGCGATTGAGCGTCGAATTCGAACTCTGCGCCTTTGGGCTGTCTCGGGTCCGCCGCGAGTGGGAACGGGGCGAGGGGGCCGAGGGATTGATCCTTGAGGCGTGAGCCGTGGCGAGGCAAGGCGGGGGGGGATTGGGCATTCGGGCGTTCTGCGGTAAACTGGGAAGGAGTGGCGATCCGCGTGTCATCCTTTGAGTGAACCGCCCTGGAGCGTGACGATCGTGAGCGAATCCCCCCGCTATCGGCCGGACGACCTTCGGCGAGTGGCCACCGAGTTGCTGTCACGGGCGGGCCTGGCCCGAGAGCGAGCCTCGGCGCTGGGGCGGTTGCTGCTCTGGTATGATGCGGTTGGTGCTCGCGATTTCGGCATCGTTGGGCTGAATGACTGGCTGACGCGGCTGGATCACGGAGATTTTGATCCGAAGCAGACGGGGCGGGTTGGGCCGGAGCATGCGTCGACGGCGGTGCTGGAGGCCGAAAGGGGATTGCCGCCACTTTTGCTGGCAAGGGCGGCGGAGATCGCGGGTCAGAAGGCGAGAGATACAGGGGTGGGGGTTGTTCGGGTGATCGGCGTGCCTCCTTCGGCGGGGCCGGCGGCGGCGATCGCGGCCGAACTGGCGATCGGCCCTTTTCTGGGTCTGGTACTGGGGCCGGGGTCAGCGCAATCGGCGGCGATTCCCGCTCCCGAAGGGATCCCTCTGATCTTTGACTCGATTCTGGGGGATGCCGGAGGCGAGGACGAGTCGCCGACGACCGATGACGAGCCGATGCGGATGGTCGTCGATCGGGTGGCGCCCTGGCTCCTGCTCTCAGGAAACCAGGAAGTGGTGGTCGTGGCCCTGGCCGTTGCGGCCTTCGAGTCGCTCGGCTCGTTCCACCGACGGGTCGCTGAGGCTCTGGAAGGGCAGCGCGCTCCGGCGGGATGGATCTTTCCGGAAACGTGGGAACGGCACCGTTCGGAGACGCAACGGCGCGGAATCGCCTTGCCTGAGTCGGCGGTGGGACCGCTTCGAGAACGATCGGCACGGGCCGGTGTTGGATTCCCCGATCCGCTGGCCTGATCCGCTCACCCGATCGCGGCGTGGAGTGAGGCCCTCGGGACCGTTTTCGGCGATGGCCGGGCTGGGCGATCCGGAGGGCCGGTATTCACACCGGGGCGATCCGGTTCGTTAGCGGGTATGGAGCGGCCGACGGCCACTCTCGCGGTCTGAGCCGTTTCCGGAGTGAGAGGCGATGGACAGGACCTGAGCCGTTTTCTTGGGGTTATCGGTCTGGAAGATGCCGAGGGCCCGCCCCTGTCCGATGGCCGACGTGTAGGCATATTCGATGTTGATATGCTCGTCGGCCAAGCGCTGGAGCAGCTTGGCGAGGGCGCCGGGCTTGTTGTCCAGCTCGACGGCCATGACCTCGTGGAACTCGGCCTCGACGCCGAGCGAGGTGAGGACCTGTTGCGTGGAGTCGACCGGCTCGGCAATCATCCGGAGCACGCTGCGCTCGCCGGAATCCATGACGCTCATGGCTCGAATGTTGATTTTTTCATGAGCCAAGGCCGCGCAGATCTTGGCGAGCCGACCGGGCTTGTTTTCGAGTCGGGCGGTGATTTCGGTCACCAATTCCATCAGACGCCTCCTGTTGCGTGACGCAAGCATTGAGGATCGGAGGGCGTGATTGACACGGAACGAACGACGGTTTCGATCTCAGGAGATCGTGCGGGAGCCGGGCTTGAACGACCGGCTCCCGCAAAATTGAACGGACAACTCAATCTCCTTAGCTCGCAAATGCCTTCGCAGCAACCATCGAACCGCGAAGCCGGCTGCGCATCCCGTCGGGACGATTAATTCCGACCGCCTGGGGCAATCGAAACCGGGAGTGAAAGCGAGGCGCCGGAGCCCAGGCCCCCCAGGCTCCACTGACCGGGCAGGGTTTCCCGAGCCTCGATCCGGATGCCGGCGTCATCGGCCGAAACCGAATAGACGGCGGATTCCAGGTAGCGTCGGAGGGAGTCGGGAGAAGGAAGCAACGACGGGGCCAAACGGATCGTGGTCGGGCCGGCTTGATTCTGAGAAGCCCCGGGAGCGCCTGGAGGTGAGGCCATTCCTGGAGCTCCTCCATATCCGGGGCCGCCTGGTTGACCCTGGAAGCCGCTCGCGCCGGGAGGAGGAATGTCTCCGGGCTGACCCTGGAAGCCGCTCGCACCGGGAGGAGGACTGATGCCGGGTTCTCCAGGGAAGCCACTCGCGCCGGGAGGGCCACCGGGGCCGGATCGCATGCCGCCGCGCTGGGGCTCGCCCATCTCTGCTGCGGCACCACCCGAGGGTCCACCAGGGTCGGCCATTGAGGCGGCGGAGGCCATCGCGGCGTTCAGGGACGCAGGTAATCCGGCGATGGACGCGGGAAGGGACTGGCTGGGATCATTGACCACGAGCATGGTCAAGTTACCAGGCAAGCGACCGGCGAGGTCGGCGGGGGGTGACCAGCGTTCCGAGCCTTCGGCCTGTTCCAGCTCTCGGCATTGACGGGCCGCCACCGGATTCGAGGCGAAGATGAGATGGTTTTGTCCCATCGTGATGGTCGGCTGATACCCGGTCAGACCGTAGAGGCCCTCGGGAAGCCGGAGCAAATAGGTTCGGGGTTCGGCCAGGGTCATCGAGAACTTCGGAGGCTCGGGGGGTTCTTCCCGGTTCCGGTCGCCGCCGGGTTGACCGGGAGGACCTCCTCCCTGTCGGCCTTGCTGACCGCCGGGGGCAAAGGCCCCGGGATTGGCTTCTTCGGCAGGTGGGGGGGGAGGCGGTAGCAGCTCGGCGAGTTGATCATTGATGGCGAGGATCATTCCGTCGAGTTTGCTGGTGAATGCCGAGCCGTTTTGCAGCTCGATCGCCACGACGAACTGGGGAAGGCCGAGCCCGCCGAGGGCGTTCATGATGCCGGCCAGAGGGTTGCCCGAGGCCGGCTGAGAGGCGGGCTTCGGCAAGGTGTAGGCGGCGATCTTCGGGCCGAGTTCGGAGAGGACCTCGTCTCGGAATTCGAGCCGTCCGCGCGTGCGGACGGATTCCTCGAAGGCTCGCAGCGGCGCAGCGAGCGGGGGAAACGACTGATCGGCGAATTCGATCAACGCATCGTACATTCCCGAGGGATTGACCGAAAGGATGGTCAGGTTCTCGACATCACGAGGGATCGGCGGCAGCTCGCTCATGGCGATGCTTGGTTGATCGAAAATGGTCATGAACCCTTTACGGGGGGCCGGAGCTTCCAGGCCCACGACCGTCAGGGAATCCGAGCCGTCGAATCCCCACCGGAGATCAATGCGGGTCAGACCATTTGCCTCGACCATCGAGCGTTCGGCCTCGTCGGCTCCGGGACGATCGAACCGGAGCGAGCCGACGGCAAGGGGGCGAAACCCATTCTCGACGGCCATCAGTTGCTGACGCACGGGGTCGTTCTCGGCGTTCGGAGCTTGGCCGTCGATGACCGAAATAATCTGGTCGGCGGCATCGGGGCCGTTGAAGACAAACACGAGGTCGTCTCCTTCGATCCACCAGACCCATTCATTCACCCTTTCCATTGCCTTGGGTGGGGTGTCCATGACGACGACACGGCGATCACCGGTTTTGCTAACCACCTGCGGATTGGCGCCTTCGGCGGCGATGGTGCCGATGAGCTTGCCGAAAAGGGGACGGACCTCTCGGTGCGCGGCGCCTCGAAGAACGAGGATCGTCTCGGACACCTCGTTTTCCGCGTTCTGGGGCGAGGCGATCACGAGCCCATGCCGGGCGAGGTGTTCCAGCACGGCAGCCACTTCGGGGCCGGTCATGACCCCGGCCGGAGCGTTGGGAGCGGCCTCGATGAACTGAGCGATCAGTTCGCGGAGCATTTCGCCAAGGCTCGTCTCGTTGAGCAGGGCATAAGCCGAGGACCCTTGCCAGGCGTCGGCCGCGGCGTTCAGGCCGTTGAATTCAAGAAAGGCTCCGTACGCATTTTCCGGGATGTAGCGAGCCAGCGGAGCGGTATCGACCGGAACGGCATCGAGATCGACCGGGGCTTCGCGAGTGGTCGCACCGGCATCCTCGGACGAGGGGCCAGGCTGTCCCGGAAGACCGGGCTGTCCGGGAAAGCCGGGCTGTCCGAAGCCACCTGAGGCACCGGGAGGCCCATAGCCACCTGAGGCACCGGGAGGCCCATAGCCGCCCTGGCCGGCCGCCTGACCGCCGGCGGGCCCACCCGCGGGACCACCAACGCCAGCCGCGGGCGGGGCTCCCCGTTGGAATGCGCCGCCCGGAGCGGCGGGACCTTGAGCGTTCGCACCGTAGGGCGAGCCCGCGATCGCGAGCATCGCGACGAACCAAAGGGCGAGGGCAGGGGCTCGGTTCGGGTCGACGCGCACGGGACCGTCCTTTCGTCTGGATCGACTCCGGGGCTGGAAGCGGATCGAGGATGGTCGTCCGCTCCGGCTCGTGTGATTTGATCAGATGCCTTGATGGTATCCGTGCCGTTGAGGTCGCGCCAACAACCGGGCGGTTCCGCGACGATTGGAGGCAACCTTCTCGGGCTGTCGCTCATAAAGGAAGGGGTGAACTCTCGAACCGATCGGGGCGGTTCGGTGTCTCCTCGCATCAGCGTGGTCTCGGACTGATCGCTTCGATCAGGAAGGAGGGGTTGGTGCGGAGATTGCGGGAAGTTGCGGGAGGACTGGTCCTGAGTGATTGACACTGGCTCGGGCCGCTCCATACCCTTCCTTTCGTAAGGGGATCTTTAGGTCGTCTCACCGATGCTCAATGAACCTGGGGGCTGTTCCGAACCGTGTCGAAAAAGAAAAAGGTCCGCGTGGCGTTTCGAAAGAATCGCCAGACCCGCACCCGATCGAACGATTTGACCCGCCGATTCGAAGGGGGGGAAGTTCGAGGGGCCGACCCGGTCTCGGCCGAGCGCGTGCGGGCGAAAGGGGCATTGTCGCGCCATCGGACCGTGATGCAGGAAGTGGATGGGCAGTCGCCCGAGTCGGGATCGGGAGACGATCCGCTGGGCGCTCTGGCGGTAGATCTGTCGGAATGCCTGTCCGGTCGGGTGCTTCGGGTGCATGGCCTGGAGTCGGTCGTGCAGGCCGAGGACGGCAGGCGGTACCGGTGCGGGGTTCGTCGGGTTCTGAAGAATCTGGCGATCGACGGACGGAACGTGGTCGCCGTCGGCGACCGGATCTGGTTCCGACCGAGCGGCGAAGACCAGGGGGTGATCGAGAAAGTGGAACCGCGGTCGGGGACCGTCACGCGAGGCTACCGGCACCGGGAACACGTGATTGTTTCCAATGTCGATCAACTGCTGATTGTCTCGGCTTTTGCCGAACCGGAACTGAAGCTCCCATTGATTGATCGGTATCTCATCTCGGCGGAGAAGGGGGAAGTGCGGCCGATCATCGTCTTGAACAAGGCGGATCTGGTCGATTTGGCGGATTATCAGTGGGTGTTTGGGTTGTACGCGCAGCTTGGATATGAAGTGATTCCCTGTTCGGCCAGCAGTGGGCTGGGCATTAATCGTCTGCGGGAGGTGCTGGGGCAGGGGACGACGGCGCTTTCGGGGCAAAGCGGTGTCGGGAAAAGCTCGTTGCTGAATGTCGTGCAGCCGGGCTTGAACCTGAAGGTCGGCGAGGTGTCGTCCTGGACGCGCAAGGGGAAACACACAACGACCTATGCGGAACTCTTACGGTTGGAGCAAGGGGGGTACGTGGTCGATACCCCGGGCCTTCGGCAGTTTGAACTGTGGGATGTCGAGCCCTGGGAACTGGAGCAGTATTTCATCGAGTTTCGAGCGTATATTCCGCACTGCAAATTTCCGGATTGCTCGCATATTCATGAAGCGGACTGCGCCGTGAAGGATGCTCTTGCACGCGATCAAATTTATGAGTGTCGTTACGAAAGCTACCTCAAGCTCTACCTAGAGCAGCCGATCGAAGGGGAGTAAGGGACCGGACGGGGGGTGGTGCCTCAAGAGGTCGGCAGGTGGGAGCGAAGGAAGGCCGCAGAGCGGGTGATCCAGGCTTCAGCACGCTCGGGCCAGGGAAGGGCCTCGACCTCGGTCGGGTGGGGCATGCTGCCATCGGCGAATCGGCGCTCGCAACCCTCCGCGAGGTGAACGACGGCGGCGAGTGACGCGGGTTCGAGGGTGGGGAACCAGGCCAGCCAGGACGGGTCGAAGATCGGCAGGTCGTAGGTTCTCGGGTGTAGCTCGATGGAGAGGTTGAGGCCAGGGTTGTGCCGGTGAAGCAGGTCGAGCATGGCGGGGATCGGGATACATCCCTCGCCGACCGGGCGAGCCTGCCAGCAGAGGCCGCGATCGGTGAAGGCGAGGACGGCGTCCTTGGTGTGGGTCATCACGACCAGAGGGGCGAGTCGTTCGGCGGCGAGGAGGGGGTCATCGAGACGCATGGGCAGATTGCCGGTATCGAGCGTGACCCCGAGGATGTCATCGCCGACCGTGTCGATGAGCCGGAGCAACTCGTCGCAGGTCAGATCGGCATGGGTTTCCACCCCGAGTCGCAGCCCGAGGGCCAGCAAATCGGCCCGCATGGCGCGGAGCGTTTGCGCGGCGGCCTCGCACTGCCGCGACCAGGGGACATCGGTTCGAAATCGGTCATGACGATTACCGATGAAAATGCGGGCATGAGGGAGGCCGAGAGCCGCGACGGCTTCCAGGTGGGGACGGAACCAGGAGGCGCGCTCGGCCGGGTCGATCGGTGCGGTGGGGGGGCTGAGCTGTCCGAACGGGTTGGGACTGGGCAGGCCGAGTTCGAGGTAAAGGTTGAGGGCGTCGGCATCTCGACGGAGCTGTTTGAAGCGGTCGGGGGCAAGGTCGGGAACGAGGGCCGCAGGTTCGAGGAACTGGACGCCGTCGAGCTGGAGCGACGCGGCGAACTGAAGCGAATCGGCCGGAGTGAGGCCCAGGTGGCTCACGGTGTAGCAATCCAGTCCAATGCGCATGGGTTCGCTCCTTGATTCCGGGGCTCCTGGGACGATGGTTCACCTTGACGTTTGGGAGCAGTTGGGACAAGACGGGCACCGTTCCGATGGTGTCGAGTCCACGAACGATTCGGAATCCAATCTTGTTGAAACCCCGCGCGGAGACCTGAGAGACGGCGATCAGATGGGGCAATGATCGCCAGGGTAGGTATCCGAAAAATTGTTACAAAAGACTTGACGGTTTTTGAAACACGTCGTACTTTGGCAATCGTCATTCGGGGGAACACCGACGAAAGATGCCAGGTCAGGTGCTTCAGTTCAAGAGGTCCCCGATTGACGATGGCGTTCATGCGATCTGCTCGGATCTGCCGCGAATCGCTCGCGGGGCTGAACGAATTCCGCATTGCACGAAAAAAAGAACGGAACGCTCCCGGACTGCAAGGACGCGCTGTTCGGGGTCTGTTCCGTGAACGCGCCGAAGCGGGGGATTCCCCTCGTCTTCATGGGTTCGTGGCGTGTTCGAGAAGCCCGATCCGGGGCCGATCACTGGCAGGATGCCGCGATCGGCTTCGGGTCAAGGCTTTCGTTGCTCGCGACTTAAGCTTGGCTTAATTAAAAGATTTATGTGCAGGAGTCGTCCTGGACGTTTTTCTTAATTAATTCGTTCGGTGTGTTGCCGCGCGGGTTGGTCGTTGGATCGCGTGATGCTGGACTTTGGGGGCTCGACCGCGTAGCCTGGCACCTTGATGCCGGGGGATTCGCGTGCCGATCGCGGATTGTCCGGCCTGAGTCCGATTGAGACACGACGCGATCTGGAGGGCAGCGACCATGACCGGTTCGATCAATCGTCGGGGGTTCCTGGGGGGCTCGGGAGTTGCCGTGGGCTCCCTGGCGTTCACAGCGGCCAAGGGTTGGGCGAGCGGCAATGCGCCGAATGATCGGGTGACGGTTGGGGTGATGGGCCTGAGCCGAGGCCGAGCGCTGGCGACCGGCTTTGCCAAGACCCCGGGCGTGACGGTCAAGTATTGCTGCGATGTGGACCAGGATCGGGCCGACGCGGGCGCTGACGCGGTTCGCAAGACGGTTGGCGATCAGAGCCCGGAAGCGATTCAGGATTTCCGACGCATTCTCGACGATCCGGACGTTGATGCATTGGTCTGCGCGGCTCCCAATCACTGGCACGGGCCGGCAACGATTCTCGGTTGCAAGGCCGATAAACATGTTTATGTGGAGAAGCCGGCCTGTCATAACCCCTGGGAAGGGGAGATGATGGTCGAGGCGGCCCGCAAGTACAACAAGGCCGTGCAGATGGGCTCGCAGCGACGGAGCAGCCCGCAGTTGATCGAAGCGGTGGAGGCGATCAAGGACGGCGCGATCGGTCGGCTCTACCATGCGAGGTCGTTTTACAACAGCCGTCGCGGCTCGATTGGCTCTGCCGATCCCTCGGAAGCGCCGAGCCAGATTGACTACGAACTGTGGCAAGGCCCTGCCCCTCGGAGGCCGTTCAAGAGCAACGTGGTGCATTACAACTGGCACTGGTTCTGGCACTGGGGCAACGGCGAGCTGGGCAACAACGGCGTGCATGGGCTCGACCTGGTGCGCTGGGGTCTCGGCGTGGATCTGCCGATTTCGGTGGTGAGCACCGGCGGGCGCTACGTCTTTGACGACGAGCAGGAGACGCCGGACACCCACACGGTGTCGTTCGAGTTCCCGAACCGGATCTCGGCCGACTGGCAGGGGCTGAGCTGCAACGGCAACGCCCCGGCGCCGTTCGTGATCTTCTTCGGGACCGACGGTGCCCTGGAGATGTTCGGCAACGGGTCGTACACGATCAAGGACAACGCGGGCCAGGAAGTGAAGTCGGTGCGAGGGGTGCTGGGCGAGCCTGAGCATCTGACGAACTTCGTCAATGCGATCCGCAACGACACGCCGCTGGCGCTGAACGCGGAGATCGAGCAGGGGGTGAAGAGCACCTTGCTCTGCCACCTGGGGAACATTGCCCATCGGGTCGGCCGGTCGCTGAAGTGCGATCCGTCGAACGGCAAGATCCAGAACGACGATGAGGCGATGTCATACTGGAAGCGCGAGTACGCCGAAGGCTGGGAACCGACGGTCTGAGTCGCTTGTGAACGCGTGATCAAGCTAATCGAGCCGGGGCATGCGAGGCATGTCCCGGCTTGTTTTGTGTTCGAGCGAGCGAGCGTCCGCTGCAGGGCGAAGGGGCCGGAATGTCCGGCCGGAAAACGATCGAGGCCCTGGTCACCCGAATTGTGAAAGCGGGGTGACCAGGGCCAAGTTGTTGTGAGAGCGAGTCAGGTCGGTGGCTCGACTCGAGCGATCCCCGAGTCAAGCAACTGACCGATGGGTGGGTGCGGCTCAGTAGCGGCGACCGCCACCACCGTATCCGCCGCCGCCACCGTAGCCGCCACGACCACCGCCACCGGTGCGGGGCTCTCGGGGCTTGGCTTCATTGACGGTCAGACGGCGACCACCGTATTCGTAATCGTGCAGGCCATCAATTGCGGCTTGCGCTTCGTTCTCGGTGTCCATCTCGACGAAGCCGAAGCCTTTGCTTCGGCCGGTGTCGCGATCCTGGATCACCTGGGCGCTCTGAACCGAGCCGAAATGAGCGAAGAGGGTTTCGAGAGAAGAATCGTCAACCTGGTAGCTCAGGTTGCCGACGTAGAGCTTCTTTGACAACAGACCACCCCAGAAAGGAGGGGGAATCGACCCCGCAAGACACGTCCCGGGCCGAGGGGGACGGGGCTCTCAGCGATCGGAGCCCGAGAGGCAGGAAAGACGAGAGAGGGAAGCGAGAAGCGTGCTTGAAGAGAACGGATACGCTTGCTCAATCATTCAACCAGCCGAGATGAATGGTACCAGGGAACCCCGACGGGGGGAAGAGGCTTTTTTTCGAATTCGAAAATTTGATTGAATGGCTCTGTGCGGGAATGCGATGAACGAGCAAGGAGATCTGTTGAGAAAGTAGTTGAAAACTTATACATCATCCTTTATTAGAATCTATTTTATGTTGCGGTGATTTGGAGCCGCGGGTGGTTCGGTTTGGGAGGGAGGCGGGTGAGGTGGCCGTCTTGGTGCGGAAGTTGCAGATATTCTCGGATGGGTTTTCAAGCCCGGATGGTCTGAACTGGCGTCCCCGATCGTTGGGGACTCCTGGTGGGATCATCTTGAGACACGCAAAGGAGGAGCAGCATGATGAGCACCACGACGCAAACGATGGTCAGCGCCCTGTTCAAGGATCGGGCGAGCGCGGACAAGGCGTATCAGGCGGTCCTGGATCGAGGATACAGCCACGACCGAATCAGTACGGTGATGACGGATGAGGCAAGGAAGCGTCATTACCCTGAAGGAACGGTCGGCACGGAGGAAGGGAACAAGGCGCTGGAGGGTTCGGGAGTTGGTGGGGCGATCGGCTCGATTACGGGGGGATTGATTGGGGCGATCGCGGCGATTGGGACCAGTCTGATTCTTCCGGGGCTGGGGCTGGTGGTAGCTGGACCACTGGCCGCGGGTCTGGCCGGCGCGGGGGCCGGTGGGCTGACGGGTGGCCTGGTCGGGGCGCTGGTGGGCTGGGGGATTCCCGAGGACCATGCGAAGGAATACGAAGCCGGGGTGGCCGAAGGGGGGATTGTCCTCGGGGTTGAGTGCGCTTCGGAGGCCGATGCCCGGGCGATCGAGTCGGACTGGCGCACTGCGGGTGCGGCACGGATCGATCGCTATTGATGGACTCGTTGCAACAACCCTGCGCAAACGAAACGCCGGAGCCTCGCAAGGATTGCGAGGACTCCGGCGTCGTTATTTCGCAAGAGTCGGACGAATCGGACCCCACGATCGAGGATCAAACGACCGAAGACAGTTGGTGATCGAGCCAGCCTACTGTGATCGGATCGAATTGGTCACGCGGTTGGATTAATACCGACCACCACCGCCGCCGCCGCCGTAACGACCGCCGCTGAAACCACCACCGCCGCCGCCGCCACCGTAGCCGCCACGACCACCGCCGCCGCCGCCACCGTAGCCGCCACGACCACCGCCGCCGCCGCCACCGTAGCCGCCACGACCACCGCCGCCGCCTCGATCCTCGCGAGGACGGGCTTCGTTGACGGTCAGGCGACGACCACCGTAATCGTAATCGTGCAAGCCGTCGATGGCGGCCTGAGCCTGCTCATCGGTGTCCATCTCGACGAAGCCGAAGCCCTTGCTGCGGCCGGTGTCGCGGTCCTGGATGACCTGGGCACTCTGGACGGTGCCGTACTGCGAAAACAGCTGCTCGAGCTCGGAGCTGTCGACCTTGAAGGTCAGGTTACCGACATATAACTTCTTGCCCACCAAAGATCTCCTGGGCATTGAGCATTCAACGACCCCCAGTGGAAGGTCCCGGGTCGAGTGGGACGGGGCTTCAGTCGCCCGATCGGCAGGAAAGGTGGGAACGGGAAAGCAGAGGCGAGCTCTGAGAGAACCTGCATCGCTTGCTCGATCATCCAACCAGCCAGGATGATTATAGCCAAGCCTCCCAAAAAAAATAGAGACATTTCCGCCGGATCGCGGATTCGAAGATGGGCCGGCTTCGACCGGCTCGGATCGTGAGGAAGACAGGTCTTTCAAGAGGGCGGAAATCTGCGATTCTCAGGTGGTGTGAGCGGTGTCGAACCCACGGGGCGGTGGCGGTGACAGGTAGGAATCGATCGGTGTTGCCACGGACGGCGCGGATCGAACCAGGAACGGACTCAACACCAATAACGGAGGGGAGGGGCATGAGCACGCAAGGGCGGGTGGCAGTGGTGGGTGCAGGGGCGTTTGGAGGCTGGACGGCGTTGAACCTGCAGAGACGGGGGTGTGAGGTTGTTCTGATCGATGCCTGGGGACCAGGGCATGTCAGGGCGAGTTCGGGAGGGGCCACGAGGGTTTTTCGGCAGTCGTACGAGAACCCGGACATGGTTCGGCTGGCAGGCAGGGCTCGACAGCTCTGGATGGAGGAGCAGGAGCGATCGAGGCGTCGCCTGTTCGACCCGATGGGCCTGGTCTGGCTGGCGCCCAAGCGCTCGGAGGTGGAGCAGCGATTGCTTTCGAATCTGACGAATGCGTCGGTGCCGCATGAATGGCTCGACGCCGATCAACTGGCGGTCGCCTATCCGCAGATTCGAACTGACGACCTGGAGGGAGCGATCCTGGAACCGGGAGCCGGAGCGCTTCGGGCCAGAGAAGCCTGTCAGGTGGTCAGAGACGCGCTCGTTACCGAGGGGGGATCGTATCAATCGTCGTGGGTGGAGCCGGGAACGATTCGATCGGGCCGGATGGACGATCTTCGCCTGGCGGATGGTTCACGGGTGACAGCGGATGCATTTGTCTTCGCCGTGGGGCCCTGGCAAGGGGCCGTGCTCGATCGTCTGCTCGGCTGGTCGTTACCGGTGACTCGACAGGAGATCTTTGTGTTTGGGACGCCACCGGGGGATGATCGGTTCGGGCCGGGGCGATTGCCGGTGTGGGCGTATCACGGAGCGCGGTTCTGGTACGGCGTTCCTGGCGATGGAGACGTCGGGGGCTTCAAGGTCGCGGACGATCACCGTGGTCCTGCCTTCGACCCGACGACCGGGGACCGAACGCCCTCGGCCCAGGGACTGGACGATGCGCGGTCTTTTCTGGCGACTCGGTTTCCCGGAATGGCGGATGCACCCTTGATTGCCGCGTCGGTTTGTCAGTATACCGAAGCCATCGACGGTCGATTCCTGGCCGATCGGTTGCCGGGGTTGAACAACGCGTGGATCGTCACGGGCGGCTCGGGGCACGGCTTCAAGCATGGGCCGGCCGTGGGGGAAACGGTTGCCTCGTTCGTGATGGGAGATCAACTCCCGGGGGCGGAACCAGCCTTTTCCACGTGTTCGGAGCGGCGATCGGGGTGAGTTGAGAGGGGCAACGCCCTCGAGGCCAGGGATTGAATGCGGTGAGCTGTGGCATTCGCCCGGGGAGACCCGGCACCTGGGAGGTTGCTGAGGTCGGCCAGAGCGACTCAGGGCCGATCGGGTTGAGTCTTCGAGACGTCTGACGAGGATGGATCATGATGAGCCTTGCTCCAGCGGGAAGCGTCGAGGACTCGTATCGCGTCTCCCAGCAAGACGGGTTCGTGCAGATTGTGTTGCTCACCCCCAAGCTGCCGGAGGAACTGGGCGCGGTCTTGATTAAAGAAGCGATGGTTCGGCGCTGGTCGGACCTGGTGCTCGATTGCTCCCAGGTCGAATTCCTGTCGAGCCTGGGGCTTGGTTCCCTGATCCGTCTGGATCGCCAGCTCCGGCCGTCGGGTGGAAGGCTCAGGCTCTGCGGTCTGAATCCTCATCTGAGAGAGTTCTTTGCGATCACCCGTCTGGATCGGGTCATGCTCATTTCCGAGGACGACGCCATCGCAGGGGCTTCGAGTGACTGACTCGACCCTGCGAAGCCGTTCAGGAGAGAGCGCAACGGGAAAACCATCCTGGCCGCCCGACCAGATGGGGGCAGAGGATTTGAGTGGTGATCCGAGGGTCGGTCAGGGTCGTGACATGGGTTCCCGGTAGAGATGCGAAGACGTTGGGATTCCTAGCGGGAGGGGTGTATGATGAGATTTACAACCACTTCCTCCCCATCAAATCGGAGGGTTCCTCTCATGGCATCGTTGACACTAAGCGTTTTGTTGCTGGCCTGGACCGCTGCTCCGGCCCAGGATGCCACAGCCACCGCGACCCAACTTTTGGAAGCGGGGGCTGCGACCTTCGATACCAAGGATGCCGCCGCAATGGCGGCAACCTACACGGATGATGCGGTCATCACGCTGTATTCGAAGACGGACAGCAGTTTGGAGACGCAGCATTACCAGGGGAAAGAGCGGATTCAAAAACTCTATGCCGACCTGTTCAAGGATTCGGCTCAGACCACGTCACGAAACGTGGTCGAATATGCTCGATTCGTCGGGCCGGAGATGCTGCTGATCGGCGGAACCTTCGAACCGGATCTCGGCGGTTCGCTCATCTTGCAATTCGTGCAAGTCCGCGTCCGGCAGGACGGCGGAGTCTGGCGCATTCAGAACTTGCAACTGTTCCCGATCCCGAACTCGTGAGAATCGCACGTCCCGAGCCGATCGGCAGGCTCAACGCTTGCGATCTCCGCAGTGAACTGAACGGGGACGGTGACCACCTGGGCGTGGTGACCGTCCCCGTTTTTGCGTTTGGGAAACGAGCGGGCCAGAGGGCTCAACCCTCGTCGTAGCCCTTTAGTTCCCGGATCCAGATGTTGCGGAATTGGACGGGGTTGCCGTGATCCTGAAGCATCAATGGGCCTTTGGGGCCGTGGGGCTGGTACTGAGCAACTGCTCGGAAGGCGACAGCGCCGAGGAGCGGCGTGTGGTGGTGTAGCAAGACGCCGTTGTGGAAGACGGTCGCGTAGGCCGGTTCGGCAACGGAGCCGTCGTCATTGAACTTCGGTGCCTTGAAGATGATGTCGAAGGTCTGCCACTGACCGGGAGGCCGAGAGGCGTTGACCAGGGGCGGATACTGGCCGTAGATCGCTCCGGCCTGGCCGTCGGGGTAGGTCTGATTCTCGAAGCAGTCGAGCACCTGAATCTCGTAACGGCCGAAGAACATGATGCCGCTGTTGCCGCGCCCCTGGCCCTCTCCGGTGGCGGGCTCGGGACTGGCGAATTCGAGGTGAAGCTGGCAGTCGCCGAATTCCTGCTTCGTCTGGATCGATCCGGTTCTCGGCGCAATCACCATCGAGCCGTTTTTGATGTCCCAGGGGGCCTCCTGACCGTTCGGCAACTCCCAGGCAGACAGGTCGGAGCCGTCGAAGAGAACGACCGCATCGGACGGGGGCTGACCGGGCGATTCCTGGGTGCTGGAGGTCCCGGGGTCGATCACGGTCGGTTGGGGACGGGTGCCGTCATGCACGCGGTAGGTGCCGCCCGGAAGGAACGGAGTATCGTCGTAGCCGAGCTTTGGGGCATCTTGCTGCGACGACATCGCGGCCTCCAGGGCGAGAGTGCCCCCGGCGATCAGGCCGAGGGCGGCGAGGGTGCGGAGGGTCAGGCTTGGGAACATCGCGGTCGGCTCCGGTTGAGCGTCGAGGGAGAGTCTTGAGGCCGCGACGGGATCGGCCAGGCGATCGCCGTCCTCGGCAAGGGACCGAAGAAGGCGATTCTAATGGGCCGAATCGGGCGGGGCTACCGAGTGGCAGAGGTGATCTGATCCGGAGCAAGACGAGGAACGTCAGGAATCGCGGGGAGCCCGGGGACCGATGCCGAAGTCGATTGCGTGGGGGGTGAGGGCTTCGATGATGAAGCGGATGTGATCATCGAGCGACACCCCAAGCTGTTCGACCCCAAGGCGAACCTCGTCACGATCGACCTTTGCGGCGAAGGAGCGATCCTTGAGCTTCTTCTTGACGCTCGATGAACCGAGGGTGGTGATCCCCTCGGGCCGGACGAGGGAGCAGGCGACGATGAAGCCGGTCAGCTCGTCGCAGGCAAGCAGAGCGCGATCGAGGGGAGTCTCGGCGGGGACTCCCCAGCGGGTGAAATGGGCCGAGATGGCGTGAGCGATCTCGGGCTCGTCGCGCTCTTGAAGCCAGGAGACGATTCGGCGGGGGTGCTCGTCGGGCCAACGGTCGTAATCGGCATCATGCAGCAGGCCGGTGATCGCCCAGCGCTGCTCGTCGTCGGCACCGCGACCATAGCGGTGGGCCGCCTGAATCATGACGGCCTCGACCGTCTTCGCGTGCAAGAGCAGCGAAGGGGACGAAGTCCAATCGTGCAGCAGGTTCCAGGCCTGGTCGTACGAGACACTCATGGGACTTGGTGAACCCTCGATTCGGTAGAACTCAGCGGTTCTCTGCTCCACCCCGGGGAAGGAGTTCGGCCACGGCCGCAGTCATGGAACGGACGCCGGTGGCGACGGCCGGGTGAGCCTCGGGGGCGAACAGGGGGGAATGGAGTGAGGGAAGGGGATCGCCACCATTTTGAGCGGCGGCAACGCGATCGGCCGAGGCGGTGCCGAGCCAGAACATGAAGCCGGGGATGGCGCCATCGAGGCTGAAAAGGCCGAAGTCCTCGGCTCCCATGACCGGGTCGGTTGGTACAACGCGGTCGGGGCCGAGGGCGGTTTCCAGGGCCGGGACGACCCGAGCGACGAGATCAGGGTCGTTGACGGTCGGCGGGGTGGAATCGCCAACGGTGATGGTGGGCTCGGGGGCGTTGTGGGCGTGGGCGAGCCCGAGGGTACGGCGCTGAATGCCGTCGAGAAGTTGATCCATGACCTCGGATTTGTAGGAGCGAAGCGTGAGCTTGAGCGTTGCCTCGGGAGGGATGATGTTGTGCTTCGAACCTCCCTGGAACGAGCCGACGGTGACGACGGCCGGATCGGTTGGGGCGACCTCTCGACTGACGATTGTCTGCAATTCCATAACGAGTGAGGCGGCCAGCACGATTGGATCAACCGTTCGGTGAGGGAACGCGCCGTGGCCTCCTTTTCCCTTGACGGTGATATCGACGCTGGACACGCTCGCCAGGGCCGGGCCGGCGCAATACGCGACACGGCCACTGGGAAGATCGGAGGCAACGTGCAGGGCGAGGGCGAAATCGGGGCGGGGGAAGCGATCGTATAGGCCGTCGTCGAGCATGGCTCGGGCGCCGCTGACGCGTTCCTCAGCCGGCTGGGCGACGAGCAGGACGGTGCCCGACCAGGCGTCTCGATGGTCGGAGAGCCATCGCGCCGTGCCAACGAAGCAGGTCATGTGCACGTCGTGTCCACAGGCGTGCATCACGCCGACCGTCTCGCCGGCGTCATCGGTCGTGGTGACAGTGCTGGCGTAAGGTAATCCGGTCTCCTCAACGACCGGAAGAGCGTCGAGATCGGTTCGGACGAGGACGGTCGGGCCTTCTCCGTTGCGAATCACACCGACGACCCCGTGGCCACCCACGCCGGAGGTGACTTCATCGACGCCCGCCTCTTGAAGCTCCCGAGCGATTCGAGTGGCGGTTTGCTGCTCGAAGTTGGAGAGCTCGGGATGCTGGTGGAGATGCTGGTAGAGGTCGATCAGCCCGTCGATCTCGGCTTCGATCCAGGCGGCATCGGCTCCGGAGGGGGGGGCGATCGGTCCGGGAAGCGAGGCGAGCAGAACCACGAGGGGGGCGATCATCGACGGGGCTCCGGGATCGAGGGGCGAATCAACGGGGTGGAGATCAAGCAATCTGGTCTGGCGCTTCCCGTAGGAGGATGGCGAGGAAACCTCGCGCGTCACGCATGGAGCGGGTTCGGAGGACGGAACTTAATCGAGCCCCATTTGCATCATGCGGGCTTTGGCCAGTGCGTCTTCCGCTTCCGGGATACGTCCGCAGCGTTGGCAGATGACGGACAGGGCGGTGTAGCTGAAGGGATCTTCCGGTTCGAGTTCCACGACCCGACGGGCGTGCAGGATGGCGTCGTCGAACAGGCCGAGGTCAACGCAGAGGCGGGCCAGGAGGCCGTGAGAGAGCGTATGGTCGGGTTCGGCCTCGACGGCTTCCTTCAGCTTGGTGACGGCGGTTTCCTTGTCTCCTGCGTCTCGCAGATCGACAGCCTGATCGTACAGTTCATTTGCCGAGGGCATGGATCGCTCCGGATCATCCGGGACTGAATCGAGGCGGGGTGGTGAGCCAATGGCGACCATTGTACCGATCGCGTCGCCCGGTGCCAGGGAGGGAGCGATTGATCGAAATTGATGGATGATCGGGCCACCGCCGGCTTGCGACCCGACGGGGTACGAAACAGACCACCGAGGGAAGGCGGGCTCCTCCCCTCGGTGGTCTGGAAAACATGCGAGGGCCGATCATCCGGGACGCTTGCCGCCGAGGGGCAGTTTGGCCCAGTAGAGCTGGGTTCGGTCGCCTCGGATGCGGACGTCTTCGAGCAAGGCGCGGAGGTCGGGCTTGACCCGATCGTAAAAGAGGCGTTTGCCGTTGATGCGAATCTGAATGCGCTCGTTAAAGTCGAAATATTCAGGGGCAAGCCAGATGTCGATGGCGTTCATGCCACTGACGGTCAGGGCCATCAGGTTGCTCAGGGTGCTGGTTTTACAGGTGATGGTGGCTGGGTCGAGCTTCGTGCCGAGGGGATCGACCGCTTCCGGGGCAGGAGTGCGGCCGGGGAGGAAGTCTCGGATGACGAGGCCGTAGTAGCGGTCGTCGCTTGATCGGGAGGCGACGACCTCGAAGTCCTTGCGATGGGTTTCCCGAGTTCGATGCTTCATCCAATCGAAGACGGCGGGAAGCTCTTCGGGAAGGGGCTCAAGGCCGCGTTTGAGGTATTCGACATAGGTTACATCCCAGGTCTTGCTGATCATGGACTTGGCCAGATCGAAGACGAGGCTGTCGGTCGAGGCGGTGGCCAGGTCGCCAATGACAATCAACATGGGCACGTAGGCGCCGTGGGCTCGAGTCCGGGCGACATGCTTGGCGGGAATTCCCGAAAGGGTGGCGACTCCGGCGAAGACATCGGGGTGGGCCAGGCCGATGTCCCAGGCGGCATTGCCTCCGAGCATCGAGCCGCCGAGGAAGATGCGGTCGGGATCGATGGAGAAACGCTTGCGGGCGTCGCGGAGCGAGAGGAGGACGGCGGCGTGTTCGTCGGGGGAGTAGCGGTAATCAGGAGATTCGGACGGGGCCATGTATTCCGGGGCGATGACGACGAAGCCGTTACGGGCGGCTTCGGGGCCCCACCAGTCGAGCGCCGATCGGGCTCCTCGACCGTCGTGCAGGGCCACGACGGCCGGATACGATCGCAAGGGGTGGTACTCGGGCGGGAGAAGGATGGCGTACTCGGTTGGGGTCGGGTTCACGTCGTCAATCACGCGGCGGATCAAAGGGACACCACCAGCGGGAACGTCGCCCGAGGCGAAGGGGGGGGGCAGGTGCCGGATGATCCGGGAGATCCGTTCCAGATCGGCCGGCTCGGGGCCGTTTCCTTCGTCGTCGGTCGAACCGCCCAGGAGTTCCGCGAGCAGGCGATCACGCTCGGAAGGGTCGGTTGAGGAGAGGTAATCGAGAATGCTCGCTCGGGTTTGCCAGAGATCACGAACGTCTGAGGGATCATCGACGGCGTACTCGGCGCCGACGACCCAAGAGGAGAGGGCTCGGCTGAGGCGGACTTCGGGAGGGATGGGGGAACCGTCGGCCTCGGTGACCGCGCGGCCTGGCGAGAGACGGGGAGCGGCGGCGTCGGGAACGTCGGCAAGGGCCTGGAGAATCTCGAACGTCTCGGAGCGGAGATCACGTGAGATGGATTCGGGAGCATTGTCGAGGAGCGATCGCAGATCCGAGGCGAAGACGCGGTGCGATTCCTGGGAGGCTTGAAGCTCTCGGAGGGCCTTGGAAATTTCATCACGGAGTGTGATTGAGGCCCCTTCGGAATCGAAGGTCGTGAGCAGGGCTTCGGCGGCCCGAGGCTGGCCCACGGTGACGAGCCGATTGGCCTCGTCGAGGGCCCGCTGGGTTTGAAGGTCGCGTACCGTGAGCCGGACGTTGGCGATGGTCGAGGAAAGTTCGGGGAAGGAGGAATCGAGGCGGTCGAGCTCGGCCAGGGCCTCGTCGTACCACCGGGCCTGGATGAGAAAGCGAGCGACCCGCAAGCGTTCGTTCTTGTTGGTCGGATCGACCCGGTCGAGGAGGCCGAGGATGACGTCTCTGGGAACCTCGTCGGTGGCGATCTGACCGAGCCAGAAGCCGTCGATGCCTCGGAATTTGACGATGTCGGGGCCGATCTCGTTGATCGCCTGTTTCATCCGTTCGGCGCGGAGCGATCGGCCGGTGTATTTTGAGAATTCAAAGAGTCGCTGGCCGAACTCGTCCCAGGGGGCGGTTCGAATGCGGAGCGCGTGAGAGGGCATCTCACCGCCGTGGACCTCGATCGGCTGGACGAGCGAGAAGCGTTCCAGTTCCTGGCGGGCGGTGGGGGGTTCGGGTGAAATCTGCTCGATCTTCGTTTGACGGATAACGGTGCGTTTCAGGCCGTCGTAAACGGTGACGATGGCGTTATCGCGCTCGACGATCCCGCGGATCAAGCCTCCGTTTTTCAGGACGACCTGATCGGCCCCGGCCTCCGGCAAGGTCCACCCGCCTAGCGCGGCCATCGCCACGATGGGGAGAGCACGGTCGAGAAACCGCCGGTACCGTCGCCGGATTCGATCCATCTTGGGGCCTCCCTGTTGGTCCAAGTTCGTCCTCAGGTCGCCCCGGTTGGCAAAACAAGCGACGGGGTCAAACCACGGTCCCGGTCAGGCCGAGCGATTATGTCTCATTCCGAACCGATCTCGACCTGAATCGCCACCCGAGGAGGACCAGAGAGAACTTCGGGCGGTGCGAGTCGAGCGGTCCCCCGGGGATTCGACCGGGCCGTTGAGACGATATGTCGGTTCGATGCGTCCGTCATCTTGGTTTCATTCTGTCGGAATGCCGGGCACGGTCAAGCGTTGGGAGCGGTCCGAGGCGGTCTGCTGGCAGTGGGACGTGACCGGTCGTACTCTGAAGGACGATGGAACCGTGGCGATTATTTCGTTGGGAACGATTCTGAGGTACGTTCGGCATGCCCTCCGAGCCGTTGAAATTTCGATGTGATCGGTGCGGTCAACTGCTTGGGGTCGCTCCCTCGCGGATCGGTCGGGCCGTGAACTGTCCGAAGTGTGGAACGACCCTGGTCGTGCCGGAACCGATGGCCGGGGGGGCTCCGCCGGGTTCAGGAGGATCGGCACCGAAGGATTCGTCCGGGCCAACGAGCGTTTCGCCGGATGCGAACCTGGAGGAACATCAATCGTCCTCGGGCTTTTTTGATGCGGTCGAGCTGAGTTCAGACGAGCTTCGAAACCTGTTTCCGGAGGAGACGGGTGAGACTCAGGAAGAGCCCGAACGAGATCAGGATGACCCAGCGGCGGGACAGGCCGGTTTTGATCCGGAGCCGGGGCGTCGTGTGACCGAACCTGGTCGGGTCGAAGCGGTCGAAGCGCCGGCGAACGAGGCGATTGGGTTGAAGATTCAGGAGCCGTCTCCGTCCCTGGGACCCCAGGTCCTGACTGAGTCGCCGGATCCGGGGGGGCCGAACGGGGCGATGATGCGGCCTCGGGTGAGCCGAGACGTGGTCATTCCGCGACTGGCGGTCCTCTCGTGGTCGTTGTTTGTGCTGATCGCACTCTTTCTGGCTTTTGTGGCGGGGCTCCTCGTGGGGCATTTCGTCTGGGACCGTCCGGGGTGATTGGTTCTGAGCTCCGGTCGAGAGTAATTCGGGATGCGAGATTCACGACGATCGGGTAAAGAACCGTTTGAGCCCTTGGCAAACGCCCCGGAAACGGACTGGGGGGTGAACTTCTGCGGACCGGAGGCAACACGGTGGAGACGTCTGCCGAAGGAGTCCGGCGGACTCGTCGGTTCCGGCCGAGCCGAGACTTCGGGGCCGTTGAGCCGGTTGCGGCCGAACCGGTGGAGCCACACGATCGAATCCTCTTGATCAATTGTGCGCTGGTGGGATTCGTGGTCTTCGGCGTCCTGATTCGGTTGGTCCGCTCTCTGGCGGATCGTCCGTTGTGGGGCGACGAGGCGATGGTTGCGGTGAACTTGCTGGGACGAGGGTTTGGGGAGTTGATGGAACCCCTAGCCTTCGCTCAAGTTGCGCCGATTGGGTTCCTGTGGGTCGAACGCCTGGTGGTGGTCCTGCTTGGTCCTTCGGAGTGGTCGCTCAGACTGGCTCCGGCGGTCTGCGGAATCGTCGCGGTTCCTGGCTTTGCCTGGCTGGCGAGGCGGGCGTTCAATCCGGTGGCGGCGTTGCTGGCGGTTGCGGTGTTTGCGGTGTCGTACGCGCCGATTCGTCATGCGGTGGAGGTCAAGCCGTATGCTTTCGACCTGCTCGCGGCGATCGTTCTGCTACTCCCGGCGATTGTCTGGCTCAGGCAACCGGAGCGGACCGGGAGTCTCTGGCTTCTGGTCCTGCTGGCTCCGGTGGCAATGATCTGCTCGCATCCGGCGACGTTCGTGGCAGGGGGGATCGGCGTGGCAATGGTGCCGACTCTCTGGGCTTGGGCCGTGAAACGACCGGATTGGAAACTGCTAAGGCTCTGGGCGGTCTATCTGGGAGTGGTCGGCCTGGCGTTTCTGGCGGTTTATACGCTGAGCACGGGAGAGCAGAGCGACGCGGTTTCCTCAACCTATCGAGAAGGATACTGGGCGGCGGCCTTTCCACCGTTCGACGAACCGCTTCGATTGCCGCAATGGTTGCTGATGACCCATGTGGGGGAGTCCTTCGGCTATCCGATCGGAGGGGAGAACGGGGCGAGCCTGGTTTCGACAGTACTGGCGGTCGCGGGCGTGATCGCCCTCTGGAGGGGGGGGAATCGAGGGCTCGTGGCGGTCTTGCTGGCCCCGATGGGAATGACCTTCCTGGCGGCGATGTTGGGGCGATATCCGTATGGTGGGTCGGCCCGGACGATGCAGCACCTCGCGCCGAGCCTTTGTCTGTTGATCGGGGCCGGGGCCGCAAGCATCCTGAACCGAACCGTGTTGGAAGGTGGCCGTGATCGACGGATTAAGCAAGTCCTGGTGGGTCTGGTCCTGATCGGGGCAGGATTGTTCACGACGGATCTGGTCATGCCGTATCGGACGCGAGAGGATCAGCGAACCCGCGATTTCGCTCGATGGTTCTGGCCCGAAGTGGCCCGAGGGGCGGAGGTCGGTTGTAGCAGGGCAATGCGGGGAACGACGTTTGACGGCACATACTGGCGGCTCGGTCGGCTGGAACTGTACCTGGCGAACCAGGCGATTGCCTTGCCGGCGGATCGGGACACGGCGCGACCGAGGCTTGATCGTGTGTCCGAGGATCACCCGCTTCGGATTGTGATCTACAACGACGACCCCCGCTTCGACCTGGGCCTGGCGGCCTGGCTGGACGTCATGAGTCTTCACTTCCAGCTTCGAGACGTGCGTTCGTACACGGTCAACGGCGGGATCATCGATCACGGGATGGGTCGGGAAGAGCGGTTCCTGGTCTTCGAGTACGTGCCCTTCCCGGAAAACACCCGGCTCGCGCGACGATCAGGGGGCTGAGGGTTCGGCGTCGTCGGGTGGCAAACGGGTCTTGCGAAGATGCTCGACCAGAAACGTTGCTTCGACGGCCCGAAGGTATTCGAGGTTCTCGGCGCGGGAATAGCCGTGCCCCTCGTTCTCGGCGAGGACGTACCAGACCGGGACGCCGTTACGGCGAACAGCATCGACGATCTGTCGGGCCTCGGCGACCGGAACGCGCGGATCGTTCCGCCCTTGAACGACGAGCAGGGGGCTGGTGATCTGGTCGGCGCGACGGAGCGGGGAAATGGTTCGAAAAAAGGTCTGGGTGTTCGGGTCGCGTTCGTCGCCGAATTCGAGTCGAAGGAGTTCGAGCCGCAGCGCCGGCTGATCGGCCATGAAGGTTTCGAAGTCTGAGATGCCGGCGAGGTTGATGCCCGCGGTGATCTGGTCGCCGAACCGGGCCAGCGAGGCAAGCACGAGATAACCGCCATACGAGCCTCCCCGGACGATGAGTCGGTTCGGGTCGTACTCGGGCTGTCGGGCGATCCAGTCGAGCAGGGCACCGACATCTCGGACGGCATCTTCACGATGGTCGCGGTCGTCGAGCTGTAAGTACGAGATGCCGTAACCGCTCGAGCCCCGGACATTCGGAACCACCAGGGCGATGCCCAGTTCGGTCACGATGTAGGCGTCGGGGCCGAGGAACGAGGGGCGGGCCTGGGCCTGCGGACCGCCGTGCAGGTCGATGAGAACCGGTCGAGGACCGGGAAATCGGCGGGGATCGGGGTGATAGACGAAGGCCGGAATCTCACGACCATCGAACGACGGATAGCGAATGCGTTCTGGAGGGTCGGGGAGGCGAACGCCTGTGCTCCCGGGCAGGCTCCGCGTCCATCGAACGACTACCCCCGTGGGCACGATTACGGAGTAGACCTGAGACGGCTCTCGGGTGGTTTCGAGGTTAAAGGCGACCTCGGTGGAACCGGGACGAAAGCTTAGGCTGTCGATCTGGCCGCCGGGGAGGTCGGGACGAGACAGCTCTCGGCCGCTTTCGGCGTCAAGAATCCGGAGCGAGGAATACCCATCGTCATGGACCGTGACGGCGAGCGTTTTCCCGTCGTCGGCCACGGCGAAGGACTCGACGTCCGTCTCGATCGTGTTCGAGAGAATTGTGAGGCGGTTGGAGGCGAGGTCGAGCCGGGCAAGGCGTCGGAATTCACCACCGTCGTAGAGGGTTAGGAAGATCGACTGACCATCGGCGGACCACCGAGGGGAGGCCGGGCTATGGACGCCAGAGGTGCCGGGGCCGGGAACAAGGACGGTTGAGGCTCCCGTTTCCACGTCAATTGTTCGCACCCGAACGTTCTGGCCGGCGTTGACCTCGACCACAAGCAGAGCGCGGTCGTCGGGAGACCAGTCTTCGACGGTGACCAGTCCTTCGGCTTTGGCCAGAAGGGAGGGTGACGGGTCGGGGTCATCGGGTCGAATCAGGTACACGTCGAAATCGCGGCCGTTGCGTGCGTCGCTGGTCAGGGCAAGGGTCTGACCGTCCCGGCTCCATCGGGGGTCGGCGTGATGGGAGTGACCGTCGGTCAGACGGCCACGCAGGCCCGTTCGGGTGTCGCTCAGCGCGAGTTGAACGGATTCATTCCCTTCGGTGTCGTAAAGTAGGACGAACTGATTGCGCCCAGGCCGAGGCTCAACTCCGAGCAATCGCGCCGAAAGCCGTGAAAGTTGCCGAGGGGCCGCTCCCGGAGTGACGACGCTGAAGACCTGCCCCGAGGGGGCGGCTCCGGCTCGAATGAGCAGTTCCCGACGGTCGCCAAGCCATCCTCCGAAGCCAAAGCCGGGAACGGTCCGGTACGGCGCCAGCGAGCGCTCGAGGGCCTTGGAGATGGGCGGAACCCCCTCGGTCGAGATCGCTGGCGGAGGATCGACCTGGCCGATCTGAGCCGGAATGGTCAGTCCAAGACACCAGAGGAACGGGGTCATCCACAGACCATCCATGAGGTCGCCTCCTGAATCAAATGATCTTCGGCACCCGATTCGCGGTCAGGTTGAACTTGGGAGATTGGTCGAGTCGTTCTACAATTGATGATGACGGGGTTCCGCAGTTGCTGCCACGTCTGTTCATGCCCCCCGTCGCCGCGTGGTTCTCGGCCCAATCGGAGGACCGACACGCATCGCGGCAAACGGCTCGTCCGAACGAGGACCAGACCGATGAGCCATCCGAGTCTGTTTTATCACTATACGCCTGTTTGCAATGTTGAGGGCTGTGATCGGCCCGCCATCCACAAGGTCGCCGCGCCCTGGACCGACGGAACTCAAAAGGAGCTGAGAAACTACGGGGTTTACTGTTCGATCCATTCCGAGGGACAGCTCGAACGGGCCAGGGACCGTCAAGCGAAGGTCAAACTCGGTCCGGGGGAAAAGGTTGGACCCGTCCGGCTGTACGAACTCATCGAGGGCCGTCTCGATGCGGAATTGATCCCTGTGGCCTGATCGGCATAATCGTTTCGAACTAAATCTGATTGCCGGGCAGTTCAGGACGGACTGCCCGGAGACCGTCCGGCGATGCGTCGCTGCCTGAGGTTGCTCAACCCGGACGGTTTGATCCCCTCAACATCTGGGAAGGATCCCGCTCCATGACCTTCCAGCCTCCGCAGCGTCGTGGCCCGAATTCGATCTCCGCTCGGTCGGTTCGGGGCTTGGTCGTGTTGACCGGTCTGATTCTTCCGGGGATTTGCCAGGGGCAGTCGGCCCCCTCGATTCCCAAACACGATCCCTTCGCCTTTTTCGCGTTGCCGACGGCCTGGCAAGATGAGTTCTGGGCCGATCCGGACGTGGAAGCGCTGCTGGCGCTCGAACCCAAGGCGGTGGCCGACCTGGTCCCCAAGCAGGCGGGATTGTATTACGTCCGCTGTCCCTCGTGTGATGCCGTTGAGACGGGGGAGACCTTCTCCTGGTCGGTCCAATCGCCGGAAGCACTGACCTGCCGGACCTGTGAGGCGACATTTCCGAACGATGCGATTCCGGCGAAGGTGAACAACGCGGTTCCGTCGCAGGCGGTTGAGGTGCTGCATGGTGTGACGCACCAGTATCCGTATCACCTCGTCGAAGCAACGAAGGCCCGCTATCCGCAGGAACGGATTTACCTGGATGCCAAGCGAGACGATCTGGCCCGGACCTTTCTGGCACGGTTCGCGCTGTATGCGGCGGTTCGGCACCGCGATGCCTTGCCTGACGAACGTGATCCGAAGATGGTCACCCTGGCCGCGGTGATCTTGCTGCGATTTGCCCAGGTGTACCCGGAGTACGCGGTCCACTTCGATCATCCGAGCCAACCGAAATATTTCCAGCCCGCAAACCTCAAACCACCCTACCGAGAGGGGTTCCGATCTGCGAAGTGGGACCGATCCGGGGCGCTGAATGTTCCGATGAATCTGGTGATCGCTTATGCGATTCTTCGAGACGACCCGGCGATCGACGAGGCGGGCACCTTGCTGGACGAACCGGACCCGGGTCGGGCGATTGAGGAGGATCTCCTGCGCGCCTCAGCGCAGTTTCTTCTTGGGCATCCCGACCCGCACGACGAGCAGTCCATTTACGCGGCGAGAGGGTTGCTTGCCGTCGGGCACTTACTGGAAGACTCGGCCTTGAAGGAGGCGGGTCTTCGGACACTTGACGCACTGGCTCGGCGGGGGTTTTATCACGATGGGCACTGGAAATCGGCCGATCCGGAGGCACACTGTCGTGTGGTCGGCTTGATTGATGGCTGGTTTCAGGGATTGGTTCCGGAACTGGGTTCTGTCGGAGTACCAGAGGCGGTGGGGAGCCTCGATGGTGCGATTGGAGCGGAGCCGATCGACCTGGCGGCGGCTCGGGATGACGATCGCCCCGGAGCCTCCCTGGCGGCCGTCATTCCGCTGGCAAGGAAGGCCGGCGACGCGGCACTTCTGGACCCGAACGTGGAACAGGTTCAGCAAGTTTCGTGGCCCGCGACCCCGCTTCGAGAGCCTACACGCGCGCCGACCTTGCTGGGAGGGGCGGGACTGGCGAGGCTTTCGGCAGGGGAGGGAGAGTCGGCCATTGATCTGGAGCTTCGAGGCTTCGCCGATTACGGCGAGGCGCGCTATGATCGCCTCGGGCTTCGCCTGGCCTTCGGCGGGCAGACCGTCCTCGGCGACCTGGACGACTACGGACCCACGCCGAGTGGCTGGGAACGGTCCTCGGCGGCGCACAATCTGGTGATCGTCGACGGCTTGAACCAGCGAGAATCACCGGCCGAAGCGAGAATTCCCGTTCCCGGCAGCGACATCCTGTTTTTTGCGGCGGAACCGGACCTGCAAGTGGTCACGATGAGTGACCGAAGGGCCTATCCGTCGAGCAGTTCCCGATACCGGCATACCCTGGCGGTGGTTCACGACGAGCATGTTCGGTTCGCGGTCGGCGTGTTTGAGGTCCACGGGGGCCATCAGCATGATGCGATTTTTCATGCGCCTCCGAATTCGTCGGCACGGTGGCGGACGCTCCAACCACTCGAACCGGGACCAAAGACCTTGCTTCCAGCCTCGATTGTCTATGTCCCTGATGCCAGGGTGGAAGATGGACGTTGGTTTCTCCAGGCCTTTGGAGCGTTTTCAGCGCTTCAGCAGGGGCGGGTCGAGGGCCCCACGCTCGCCGAGTTGCACGGGCCATCGGGCCCCCTGGTCCGATTGCATCTGCTCAACACCGGTACAGCGGCCCTCTACACCGGGCTTGCTCCGGATCGCTCAGAAGAGGACCGGGGAGTCTTGATCCTTCGGAAATCGTCGAGTGATGAGGAGGAACTGAAGTCGTCGTTCGTGACCCTTTACGAACCTGCGGAGCATTCGGGAATCCGGCGGGTGGGGCGGGTGGAATCGCCTGAAGGCACGATCCTGCTCGTGCTGGAGACGGTCACGGGCCTTGAGTACCTTCTGTTCAACACAAGTCCCGGGTCGGCGCGATCGATTCGATTGACGGACGGTAAGGTCTTGAACACGGACGGATTGCTCGTCCGGGTGCGCTCCGAGGGCGTGACCCTGGTGGGCGGCACGTTCGCGGAATACGAGGGGCATCGAGCCGAGCAACAACGCGTCGAGGGGAGAATTCGGGCGGTCGTGCGATCGTCCGGTCCGGAGGGGCCGGGATGGTTCGAAACCGAGGGGCCTCTGACTGATCCGGAACGCCTGGCGGGCCGGACGCTGATCATCTCTCATGGGGGTGAAGCCGCGCGAGCCTGGACGATCGACCATGCCAAGAACGGCCCGGATCGACGGGCTCGGATTGTCGTTCGGGAGGAGCCGGGTTTTCTGATCCATCCGGAGACCGGAGCGGCGGAATACTACCAATTTCCGAACGGCAGCTTGCGCGGGCCGCACCGCTTTATCGTACCCAGAATCGCCCGATCGGCAGGTTCAGGATCGAGTCGATGAGTCGGCGAGGTCGGGCGTGTCGTTGAACGGTCGGGGGGCTAAACATCGTGTCAAGATCCAACTGGCGAGCCCCTGGTAGATCAGCCCCCGATCTTTCTCGAACAGCGGATCGTGGCGAAATCCCGGAGGGGCAAGCAACGTCTTTTCGGATCCGCCATAGCGGTCGTAGAACGCACGTCCGGTGTCGGGATCGATGATCGGATCGTCGGGGCCGAGGATGAGGAGCAACGGTAGTTGGAACTCCGAGGCCCGTTCCAGCGTATTCTGACCGGCGTTGAGCATACCGAAGAACAGCGGGGCGCCGACTCGGGTATGGATGAGACGATCGGAAGCGAGTTGAAGTTGCTGAAGGGGGTCTCGGGAGAGGTCCTCGATAGGTAACGCACCGTTGATCGTGATCCAGGGGGCGAGCAGTCGCAGGGTGTGGCCAACGGCGAGCTTGTGCCAGGGGGGCTGATATTTCAATTGAATCGCGGGGTTGGAGAGGATGAGCCCATCGACCGCGAGAGGGAGACGCAGGACGGTCTGGGCGGCGACCACGCCCCCGTTGGAGTGACCGAGGAGAAATCGAGGAAGGCCGGGGCGCACGCGTTTCGCCCAGAGGATCGCTGACTCCAGGTTGTCGATCAGCTGCTCATATCGAGCGAGATGTCCACGACGGCCGGGGCTTCGGCCATGCCCTTGAAAGTCGACGCCGAGGACATCGATGTCCAGCGTGGCCACAAGATACTCGGCCAATGCTCGGTAGAGACCGGCATGTTCACCCAGGCCGTGGGAGATCAGCAGGATGGCTCGGGGTTGTGGGCTGCGCCAGTGCCAGGCTTTGAGGTTCGAGCCCCCAGGGCAGGGGAGGGTCAGGTCGTCGGGGGTCGGGAAGACAGGCACGGGGATCGAAGCCATGACGGGGCAACTCCAGGCGGTGGGACTTGTTATCGGATCGGCCGCCGCCAGGTCCAGGTCCAGTGGCGATCGGAGGACATTTGAACTCCGTCGCGGGGCAAGCCCAGTGAGGCGACCATCTCTCGGACTTCGTCGAGTGCCAGCGAGGCGTGGAGGGAGTCTCGAAACATGGCCCGAGCCCGTTCGGGTTCCTGGCCGGCGTAGACCTGGACCAGGTGGTCAAGCTCGTCCCGGCTGTTCGGTCGAGCGAGATCTCGGACGAAGAGCGTGCCCCCAGGGGCGACGAGTCGGACCATCTCGCTCATGACGGCCAAAGGGTTCGGGATATGGTGGATAATCGAGTTACTGAGGACCACCTCGAAGGACTGGTCGGGGTAGGGCATGGCCTTGGCATCGACCCGGTCGAGTCGGATGCGTTGACCCAGTCCCGCGTCGTTGACATTCTGCTGCCCGAGCAAGAGCATCTGTTCTGCGAGGTCGGTGCCGAGAATCCGGCAATCGCTCGTCTGTTGACACAGCGTGATGGGGATGAGCGCTGTTCCGGTCCCCACGTCGAGCCAGTCTCCCGAAGCGGGGCGGCCATGAACGGTCAGGAGGTCGGCCACGAAGCGGGCATTGACCTCGGCGTGATTCATGGCGTTGTAGTCGTGAGCTTCCTCGGGGGTGTCCATCACTTCGGGTTCAAGCACTCGCGGAAGCACGCCGGGGTCCTCTTGGTGCTGCAAGGTTGGTGAGAGGGCCTTCGGAAGGTCCTCGAAAAAAAGTGTGTCCCGACCGTCCGATCTCGTCGTAGAAAATCGTACTGACCATTGTCTGTCGATCCAACCCTCAACACGTCATCCAGAATGGGTGCCTGAGGGTTGCCTTGATTGACGGACGCAGGCTAGCCTGGGAATTCGAGGGCGCTACGGCGTCGATCGTCAGAGCTGATTGGAGCCTCTGCGACATCGGGAGCCAGACGATGCATGACGAGAAACTTCTAGGTCTGATGAAGCCCCTCGGCGGTGGCGACCCGATTCCGTTGAAGAAGAAAGAGTTGACGATTGGTCGTCGACCTTCGAGCGATATTCGACTCGATTTTGAGAACATCTCGGGTCGTCATTGTGTTCTCTCGTTCATCAATGGAACCTGGCACGTTCGCGATCTCGGAAGCACCAACGGCACGAAGATTAATGGACAGAAGCTCAATCGCGTTCAGGGGATCATGCCCGACGACGAACTGGCGATTGCGAATCACCTGTTCCACATCGACTATGAGCCGACCGCGCCACTCATGGACAGTCAGCAGTTTCTCGAAGAGGAAGAGGCGATGCGGGAGGCAGAGACCCGCAAGCCAACGTCCTTGATGGAACTGGCTGGGTTCTCCGAATCGAAACGACCGAGGCCCAAGCAGGAGCCTTCTCGGCCGAAGTCTGAGTCGTTCGCGCCTTCGGCTCCGGAGGGCTTCCCCGAGCCCGCTCCCCTGGACGAGGTGGCCGAGGCGCCGCAGTCGAACGCCGCTCCGCTCGAAGATGATGATTTCTTCAAGTTGATCGAGGAAGAAGTACGCCCCGATCGGCGCTGAGGAGCCCGTATCGGGGCAGGGGGCTGCGACATGTGGTTGACGACGCTCGGGGGCGTTTATCGGGAGGGATCACGCCCCGAGGGGATGAGGGCAGGGGGCGAGTGTCGGTAAAATCGGTGGTGATGTCGCAATCGGGTTGATCGGGGCATTCGGTGTTGACGGTGCCTCGCAACCTGTTGGCAGGAAACGAACTTCGGCCGCCCTCGTTTCAAAATTCGGTCCAAGTTGCCCGGCTTGATCGGACGAACCAACAGACGAGCAGAGAAATGTTCGTCGGTTCCGGGCCAATCGGCACGACGCTGTCTGGCTTGACAGGTTGGATCGCCGTCCGGGCTGACTCCCCCTAGAGATTCGAGCGACTTGGAGGGACGGGGGCGTGTTGCCCCCGGCCGCCGGGAAGTGAGAGGTGGTTGCAATGACCGAGCGACACCCGCGGCGGGGCAACGAGCGGAAAACCCGACGGCGATCGGCCCCGGTCGCGCTGGAGAGCCTTGAAGGCCGGCAATTGCTGGCCTATACCCCCCTGGGATTTTCGATTCCGGATCTGGCGATCGCAGACGCCTACACCGGGCCGGTCGGGGCTTATGGAGGACCGATTTCGGTGACGGTCGAGGTCTCGAACCTCGGACAGAGTTCGATTCCCGAACCGCTTGCCCAGTTTCCAGGGTCGGCAAGCACCGCCGATGCCGGCCCCACAGAGATTGCGGTTTACTTCAATAGCCGAGGTCATGGTCCGGCCCGGAATCGCGTCTTGCTGGGAACCCTTGATGTTCCCGCGATTCCTCAGAACCGACTTGCTCAGGTGACGGGAACCTTCACCCTTCCCGACATGCCACCGATGGGGTTCCCCGGCCTGGGGCAGACCGGATTCATCACGCTGGAACTGGACCCGGATCGACTGATTCGAGACCTTGACCGCACCAATAACGTGCTTCGCCAGGCCGAGACGTTCCAGATCGTGCCCAACCAGCCACAATTGCAGGCGATCGCGCTTGGTCTGCCTCCGGTGATGAATCCGGGGGACACGATTGTCCCGCAGGTGAAGGTTGCCAACTACGGCGCGGCCCCCTCGAACGTGGAAGGTCCGGCGATCGTGCAGGTCGTCGCGTCGCAGGACACGACCTTCAGCCCTGATGACATCGTTCTGGGAACCTTCACGGTCGACAACATCTTGCCGTTGTCGCAGGCTCCCACAAAGAACTTTGTGCCGGGTGACGTGAACCTGGTGGATCCGCCGAACGTCGTCTTGCTTGACGCCGTGCTCCCGGTGGCCTTGCCCGAAACCGGAGCGCCCTATTACGTGGGGGTGGTGATCGAGCCGGTCGCGACGATGGAGGTTGCTCAGGCTTCCCATCACGGGGATGGGGTGAGGTTGCAACTGCCTCAGATGGTGGCCGACTCTGGCCTCGGACTGCCACCGGCCGGTGTGGTGGGACTTCCTTCCCCGCCGGATCGCCCCTTCCCGTTCCCGCCGTTCGATACGCCGACCGGCACACCGACTCCCTTCCCGACCGACGGATCCCCCGATCCGATCGAGCTTCGCCAGGCCTTGCGTCGGGTCCCGAACTTCGAGCGTCCGGTCAATCGATTCCCGAACCGGGAGTCGATCGCGCCGATCGGGGCGGCTCGTCCCCGACCGGTTGATCTGGCGGCTCGGCTCGCTGCTCGACAGGCCCTGCGGGATTCGCTCGGGCGTCGTTGATCAGTCACGGCCTGTTCCCTGCCCCCGGAGTTCCTTCCGGGGGCGGGACCTGGTCGGCTTGACCCACTGGTTCCGGCGGGCCTAGAATCAGCCTTCCGATCGCGTCGACCCCGACCCAGGCTTCAGGGGCTTCGCGACCGGGGACTGATTGTCCCGTCGCGATCCGCCGCCGCACTGCCCCAACCGACTGCCCGCACCATGACGCGCCGCTACGTCAAAGAGCTCACCAACGGTGAGTCGGTCGATGAAATCTTCCTCGTCGCCGAGAAACAGCTTCGATCGAATCGTCAGGGACAACTCTACCTGCAACTCGACCTGCGAGACCGATCGGGAACGATTAGTGCCCGGCTCTGGAACGCGTCCGAGGAACAGGCTCGGAGTTTCGAAACGGGCGACTATGTGAAAGCCAAGGGAAAGGTCCAGCTCTTTCAAGGGTCGGTCCAGCTCATCCTCTGGCAACTGGAACCGACCCCGTCTGAGTCACTCGACCTGGAGGAGTTTCTGCCCCAGGCCTCCCGAGGAGTGGCTGAGATGACGGCAAGGCTTCGTCAGCTCCTCATGGGCGTGTCCGATCCTCACCTTCGGGCCCTGGCGGAGTGCTTCCTGATCGACGATCAGTTCCTGCATCGCTTCACCAGTGCTCCGGCCGGGGTCAGGGTCCACCATGCGTACCAAGGCGGGCTCCTGGAGCATGTCTTGACGATGATGGAAGTGGCCGATCGGATTGCGGACCTGTACCCGGCATTAAATCGAGATTTATTGATTTTGGGGATCTTCTTGCACGATGTGGGGAAGATTCTCGAACTCGACTATGGGCGGGCGTTTGGCTACACGGATCAAGGTCAACTGATTGGACATCTGGTCCTGGGGATCGGATTGCTTGATGAGAAAGTTCGCCAAACGGTCGACCTGACCGGCGAGCGCTTTCCCGACGAACTCCTGATGCGGCTGAAACATATGATCGTCAGCCATCACGGGCCGCCGGAGTTCGGCAGTCCGAAACCGCCGATGACTCCTGAAGCGATTGCCTTGCACTACCTCGACAATTTTGACGCCAAGGTCTTTGCGTACTGCCGACAGATTCGGGATGACCCGGCGGCGGGATCGACCTGGACCTCGTTCGATCCGAGCGTTGGGCATCGCTTGTTCAAGGGATCGCCTCCCCCAGAAACTGACCCGACCGACGAGGACGCGTTCTGAACCATCGTTCGAGCCGGTGGTCGGACCGTTTGGAACGTGGCTTCGGTCCATCCCGCGACCCGAAGGGCGAGATCATGTCGATCCCGGATTATGAGTCGAGGGTGATCGGGGCCGTCTCTCGTCCCGACTACCAACCCATGACGGTCAAGGCCCTCTTCCGCTCGTTCAAACTCGCACCCGACGAATACACCGAGTTTCGTAAGGCCGCGAAACGATTGGTCCGACGGGGGACGCTCGTTCTCGCGAAGGACAAGACGTTGGAAAAGCCCGCCGTCGCCGCAACCAAGGGGGCGAAGGGGGCGATCATCGGAACCTTCCGGCGCACTTCGAAGGGGTTTGGCTTTGTCCGGCCGCTCGGAGCCACGGATCGCGCCGATCATATCTTCATCCCGATCAAGGACTCGGCCGACGCTTCGACCGGCGACGAGGTCGCCGTCAAGATCACCCGGAAAGCTCGGACTCCGGGGATGAATCATCAAGGCAAGATCCTGCAGGTGGTCGAGCGGGCCTCTGGGGTGTTTGTCGGGACCTACGAGGAGCGAGATGGTTTCGGCGTGGTCCGGGTGGACAAGACGACCTTCCAGGAACCGATCTTCGTGGGAGATCCGGGTGCCAAGGGGGCTCGACCGGGAGATAAGGTGGTCATCGAAATGGTCCGCTTCCCCTCTGCCGAGATGGAAGGGGAAGGGGTGATCACCGAGGTCCTCGGTCCACGAGGCCAGCCGGGTGTCGATACCTTGATGGTGCTTCGGGCTTACAATATTCCTGATGAGTTTGATGAAGAGGTTCTTCACGAGGCTCGGTCGAAGGCCCGAGACTTCGACGAGGAGGACGTTGAGGGAAGGTTCGACCTCCGGGACGTGCTGACGGTGACCATCGATCCGGCCACCGCCCGCGACTTCGATGATGCGATTACCCTGAAGCGGGATGAGCGGGGATACTGGGAACTCGGGGTTCATATCGCGGATGTTTCCCATTTCGTGCCCCCAAATTCTGAGCTGGATCGGGTGGCAAAGCAGCGGGGAAATAGCGTTTATTTGCCCGATCGCGTCGTTCCGATGCTCCCCGAGATCCTTTCGAACAGCCTCGCCAGTCTTCAGCAGGGGAAGACACGCTACACGTTGAGCGCGCTCCTGGAATTTAACGAGGATGGAGTTCGCACAAACGCGCGATTTGTCCGATCGGCGATCCGGGTCGATCAGCGCTTCAGCTATGAACAGGCGTACGAGGCGATGATGAATCCGGACCGGCCGATCGAAGGGGTCGCTGCCGAGGTCCATAGCCAGCTTTGCCAGATGCTCACGCTCGCGATGATCTTGCGCAAACGGCGATTTGCGAAAGGAGCCCTTGAACTCAACATGCCCGAGGTTGAGGTTGAGCTTGGCAATGAAGGGGAGGTTATCGGGGCTCACCTGTCGAAAGATGACGAAAGCCACCAGGTCATTGAGGAGTTCATGCTCGCGGCCAACGAAGCCGTCGCCGAATTCCTGAACGAGCGCAAGATCGATTTCCTCCGCCGCGGTCACGATGATCCTCAGCCGGAGAAACTTCGGGACTTTGCCGAGTTCGCCAGGAGTTTGGGCTACACGATCGACAGTCCGCAAAGCCGCTTCGAGTTGCAGCGTGTCCTTGACGCTTCGGCCGATCAGCCGGAACGATATGCCGTGCATTTTGGCCTGCTGAAGAGCTTGAAACGAGCCCAATACACGGCGGAGCGGGCAGGGCATTACGCGCTTGCACTGGATGATTATTGCCACTTCACCTCACCGATCCGGCGTTATCCGGATCTTCAGGTCCACCGCGCCTTGCTCGCGAAGCTCTGTGGGAAGCGACCGAAAGAATCGGTGGAGGAACTGGTGGCGTTGGCTGAACATTGCAGCCGAACCGAACGCAGGGCCGAGGCAGCCGAGCAGGAGCTGATCCGGATCAAGCTTCTGACGTACCTCAGCAGTCGGATCGGCCAGACGTTTCACGCCGTGATTATCGGGGTCGAAGATTTCGGCTTCTTCTGTCAGCTTGTCGAACTGCCGGTCGAGGGGCTGGTCCATCTGACCAGCTTGCACAGTGACTACTATGATCTGGATCGGCAGACCCATACCCTGGTCGGGCGCCGTCGTGGTCAGCGGTTCCGCCTGGGAGATAAGGTGGAAGTGCGAGTCTGGCGGGTGGATATCGACCGCCGGGAACTGGATCTGGTCCTGAGTGGGGAGGTTCCCGACGACGAGTCCCTGCCAGAGTCACGTCGGCCGGCTCGTCGATCGCTCCGACGGGGATCCGTCCCGAGCAAACATCTGGGCGCGCGGTCACCGCGACCTGGGAAAAAAGGACGACGAAAGCGCGGTTCCTGACAAGACTTCAGGCCCCGGCCTGGAGCGTTCGGTCTGGCCCTGCGAGGGAGCGCGTGGGTTGGGTCAGACGGTTCAGTTCGGTTTCCGTGAGTTGGGGCAGTTCAATCATGAACAGTCGGGAGACCATTTCCGGCTGCTCGATGAGATACCATTGCCCACAGTCTCCACACGTCCCAAGGAAGCGGTGGGGTTCCTCCGAATCGGGCTGAGACAGAAGCAGTCGGCTCCCGCATTCCCAGCACTCCAACCATTCGATCAAGGAATCTTCCCGAGTATCCTCGAACGCCTCAATACGCACTGACAGAACCGTGGCCCGATCGTGCGACATCGCATCGCCCCCTTCTGAAGTTGCTCTCCCTCATCGGAGAGACCGGAGCAGATCGCTGGTATGCGGGCATTGTCATCACCCCGCAGTATAAAGCAGAAAATCGAGCTTTGGAAGACGGGTTTCAATACATCTTGAAAAAGTGCGGTCCACTTGGAATTGCGTTGCTCAACGATCCTGGCGCGATCGACGTCGCGTTGGGCTCTGATCGAGGAGCGTGATTTGCATTGAGGTGATGGATCGGGGCTCGTTCTTGTAAGAACGACACGAACTGGGATCGGTTGAATCGATTGAGGAGCCAATTCGATTCAACGGATTCGACTGAACCCATTCTTCCGCATGAAGATCGGAAATGACGGTGTGGTGGGGAGGCAGCTCGGGCATCCGGATTGCGTTCCATCCTAAGGTGCTGGGCCGAGGCTGATCCTTCGGATTGCTCCCCCAGCCAATTACTTCCTTCACTGCCCTGGAGTCCGAAACAGGACCGCAACACTCCGAAGAATGGGGAAAATGTGCGGCCTGTAGGGGTTAGGGGTGGTTCGAACGAGGTGTTTTCTCCCGACGATCCAAGTTGCCCATGTTATATTGGCTTGGAGAGTTCGATCCGATCATCGCATCGTACCGAAGGAATTCGGGGGAGCGTTGGTCGAGAGCGAGCGGAGACATCCTCCAGGGATGGTTCCGATTCTCCGATCGCACCAGAGTCTTGCCGACTAAGTGATGCACCAGCGAGGAGAGCCGCCAGGCGGCTCGGAGGTAACAATCATGTTAAAGAGTCAGGGATTGACGCGGCTCGCCGCGCTGGCCCTGCTCGTACTGGGGACGACGGCTCCGGCGAAGGCCACGTATTGTGGTGCCGCTTCCTATCGGATCTGTGCCGCGCCCGTGGTTCAGACGATTGACGTCGTGGCGATGGCACCGCGATATGAGACGGTGATGCAGACCGTTTACGAGACGGTCTACGAGGTCCAGCCCACCACGGTCATGCAGACCCGGTTTCGCACGGCCTACCGGACCGAGCAGTACCAGGTGATGCGCCCCGTGGTGGAAACCGTCGAGCAGGAACGGCGCTTTCAGGTGACACGGCCGGTGTACGAGACGGCCGAGCATGAGCGACGGTTTACCGTGATGCGTCCGGTCGTCGAGACCCAGCAACGCGAGCGGCGTTATCAGGTCATGCGTCCGGTGATCGAAACGGCTGAGCGTGAGCGACGCTATACGGTCATGCGTCCGGTCGTCGAGACCCAGCAACGCGAGCGGCGTTATCAGGTCATGCGTCCGGTGATCGAAACGGCTGAGCGTGAGCGACGCTATACGGTCATGCGTCCGGTCGTCGAGACCTCGATGGTCGAGCAGACGTACCGGGTCATGCGACCGGTTGTCACACAACGTGAGGTGGTCCAGGAATGCGGAGCGTTCGAGACGCAGATGGAGGTGGTCCCCGGACCGATCGTCCAGCGTCGCGTGCCGGTTCCGGTGGATCCGTGTTCTCGTCCTCATGGGTTGCTGGGGTGTCTTCATCACAAGAGGAAGGCCTTTGCAACCGTGGCGGTCCAGTGCCCTCCCCGTACCGTTTCGCGGCGGGTGTTTGTCTCCCGCCCGGTCGTACGGACGGTTTCGGAAACCTCTTACGTGGCCGAAACCCGCGTGCGACAGGTGCCAGTGCAAACAACTCGGATGGTGGCCGAGGAGCGTGTGGAACGCGTGCCGGTGACCACCTGCCGCTATGTGACCGAGGAACGGGTTGAGCCGTATCAGGTTCAAATGACCCGGATGGTGGCCGAGGAACGTGTGGAACGCGTGCCGGTGACCACCTGCCGCTATGTGACCGAGGAACGGGTTGAGCCGTATCAGGTTCAGATGACCCGGATGGTGGCCGAGGAACGTGTGGAACGCGTGCCGGTGACCACCTGCCGTTATGTGACCGAGGAACGGGTCGAACGCATTCCTGTCCGTCAGGTCCGCTATGTCGCCGAAACGGCTGAGCGGCAAGTTCCGTTCCTGGTGGAAGAACAGGTCCCGGTCACGGTTCAGCGTTGTGTGCCTCGTGTGGTGGCTCGCCCGGTTCCAGTGACCGTCACCTCGATGGTTCCCGTTGTGGTGCCCACGTGCCTAACGTGCCCGTAAGATGTGATGCTCGAAGTCGCGTCTGAACGCGGAAGGGCCCTGGCGAATTCGGTTTCGCCAGGGCCCTTTGTGATTTGGGAAATTGCGGTGGGCTCAGACAGTGAAGACGCGGTGATCGATCTTTTCCGGACGATATTCGCCAAGACCAAGGTAGCCGCACAGAACGACGTGTTGGGGTTGCCGCATGTCGAATCCTTCCCGTTCAGCATCGATGCCGAGCTTGCCGACAGCACCGACCGGAGCCAGACCCATCTGGCGTCGCTTGGTGTCGATCATATCCCATTCGATCCGGTCCATGGCGACCGGGTCGGTGGCGAGCAAGAGGGCGTTGTTCTCCCAGGTCCAGTGAGGATTCTCTGCTCGGGCAAAGGGGCCGCCCTGGTAGACGCCGACGATGCCGTCCATGATTTGCAGGACGCACTTCTTCCGAATGATCGGATGGTTTACGACCTCGGGGATGAACTGGTTGCAGACGTTTGCTTCCGCGGAGCTGTGCGACCGGGCGACATTGTTGACCAGACCGTGGCTCATGTTCTTGAGCGCGCCGGTAATGCCGGCCGAGCCGTGGTCCTTCAGGACCGGCAAGAGCACGACCTTGTTCACCTTGCGCGTGATGAGGGTGCCCAGGTGCGACCGGAAGGCGCGGTCGTCCTTGGGATCATGATCCTTGTGGATCAGGTTCATGGAGACATATTCGTCGGGGTCGTAGCCCGAAACCGCGTCGCCATCGGGCCAGGCGATCTCAAGCTGAGACGGGTCGTTGCCGTAGGTCAAGCCTCCCCAGGCGATGCCGTCGGGAACTCCTTCGTGCATTCCGGCATCAATGAGTTCCGATCGGTAGCGCTCGAAGACGAACATGTCTCGCGTCTTGACGCCGGCGGATTTGAGCCCCTCGACGACTTCGAGCATCAGCTCAGTCGAGCTGTTCGCCAGGGGACGGCCGACAGGATTCATCTTGATGGCGACAACATCGCCGGGCTCGAAGAACGATCGCCAGGCCGAAACGGCATCGTCCGCGCCGGTCAGCTCGGCCATGCCGCGATCGAGAGCACTCTTGATGGCGGCGCGATCTCGGACGCCGTTGGTAATCATGCCCGGCTTGCGGACTTCGATCACTCGGCCGGGGTAGGGGCCGGGGATGCCGAGCGGCCCGTCAAGGATGGCGGGGTCGACTGCCGCCCCCGGTTCTTGAGCCGAAGCCCTCAGCGCGCCCAGCGCAGAGAGAGCCGCCACTCCGGTCAGGAAGCCTCGGCGAGGGACGCAAAGTCCATCGGGTGCGGGATGATCGTGCATCGGCTCACTCCTGAATCGAGCAAGAGAAGGGGAATTCGGCAGGGCCTACCGACTGTTTTCCGGGATGTCTTCGGATCGGTCAAGTTCCAGGAGGTACTTGAGAACGAGGGCGTAGGTGGTTTCGTAGACCTCGGTCTCGACATTCTCGAAGCGATCCTTGTCTGAGTGGATCAGCTCGAAGCGATCGAGCGGCAGACCGTCGAAGGTGATGGTGGGAATGCCGACTTGATCGAAGGGGATGGAATCGGCCCCGACTCCCCGGATCACGTGGCTTTCGAGCGGGAGTTCTGAGGCCATCGCGACCCGGTGGGCAATGGCTTCGAGGTCGTCGTTCGAGCCGTTCGACCAGACAAACGGACCACCGGCGCCAAGGCATTCCAAGTTCACCATTGCCCGGATGGAGCCGACCCCTTCCTCGCCAAGTTCCTCGACATATCGTCGCGAACCGAGCAGGCCAAGCTCCTCGTGAGCAAACCCCATGAAGGCGAACGTATGCTGCGTGGGCACATCCTTAAGGGCTTGATAGAGATTGGTCGTCATGCAGGCGCCGGACCAATCATCAATGATCCCGTGGCCGGCTGGAACCTTGTCGAGATGGCCGCCGACGACGATGACCTTGTCGGTTGCTCCCGGTTTGGTTGCAATCACATTGTGAAGGATCGGGTCTTCGGGGGTCCGTCCAGGAACTTCTTGAAGCGAGATGGCCTCGGCGGGGGCTCCGGCCTGTTCGAACAGTTCCTTGAGCCGGAGGACCCGGTCAGGATTTTCGAGAGGAGCCGACGCCAACTCCTTGAGCAACTCGTCAGAAGACACGGGGATCGGCGCTGGTTCCTGTGCACTCGCGGGGAGCGCCGAGATCAGCACGAACAGGCCAGTCATGAGGCTGGCGGAACGGACACAAGGCATCGTGAGACTCCGAGGGACGTCGTCGGGCGAGGGCCTGGACCAGTGCGCTCTCGTTTCAAAGGGCGATCGGTTGATCAAGATCCTCGGGGCGGCCAAAGAGAAACGATCGCGGTGAACCTTGATCGCCGGGTCGCGACCGATGTTTTGTGGATCGGAACGCGGTCATGCCACGATTGGGCTGGATCTCG
Organism: Tautonia marina; assembly: GCF_009177065.1. Taxonomy (NCBI): domain Bacteria; kingdom Pseudomonadati; phylum Planctomycetota; class Planctomycetia; order Isosphaerales; family Isosphaeraceae; genus Tautonia; species Tautonia marina. The sequence goes on along the minus strand of NZ_WEZF01000002.1, from coordinate 83,169 downwards.
CTTCGAAGCCACGAGTTCATCCGAGCATAAGGAGCCTGGCGAAACAAGGACCCAGGCCAGACTGGCCATCTCCTGCCGAAACGGGGGGCCCATCCAGGCCGATCAGGGAATTCCCTCGTTCAACTCAGGTGGTCGGGCGAAACCAGGCAAAATCTTGACGAGGTTCGAGGAGGGAATCATACTACTTACCGTTCGGTATACACGCGGAGGTGAAGGGTGTCTGAACCTGCACGCACGATGGTTTCGGACGAACAGAAACGCGATGCGGCTCGTGAAATTCTTCGAGCCGCCGCTCGATTCTTCGCGGATCGGGGCTTCGACGCGACTTCAGTCCGGGAGATCGTCGAGGCGGCAGGAGTGACCAAGCCGACGCTCTACTACCACTTCGGGAGCAAGGAGGGGTTGGCGCAGGCCCTGCTTTCGCGACCGATGCGACGCTTGATTGAGGAGTTACGTTCGATCGCCGAGCGTCCGGGTGATCCGGTCGAAGCGCTCAGCGATCAGATCGAAGCGCATTTTGCGTTCTGCCGAGAGGAGCCGGATCGGGCACGGTTTGTCTATGCCCTGTTCTTTGGGCCGAATACGCCCGGGCTGTCGTCGCAAGTGGCGGTCTATGGCAAACAGATGACGGATCTCCTGAATGAAACCACGCGCCGCCTTGCGCGATCCGGGATGATCTCCGAGGATCGATCTCGGCGCTGTGCCGCGGTGGTTCAAGGGCTGATCACCATCTACACGGCGGATTATCTGTATCAAGGCGCGAACCTGGAGACGGGATTGGCGCGTCGCCTGGTTGAGGATTTGCTGCTCGGGTTTGCTGCGGATCGGACGGGTGTCGGGACGGGCAATGAGTGACGGGGTCTTCATTGATCGAGGAATCCATGATCGCGATCGTATCTCGGCGTTGGCGGGGAACCTCGGCTCATCTCGTGCCGCTGCTGGGCATCCTGGGGTTCCTGGGGTCGGGATGCGGGGAGGCCGGTGATCAATCGCTTGAGGGCTCGACCGAGCCGGTCGCTCCGGTCGTGGTGACAACAGCCCCTGCCCTCCGACAACCGGTTGAGCGTTCGATTGAAGTGGTCGGAACCCTGTTCGGCTGGGAAGAGGTGACGCTCGGTTCGAAACAGACCGGCCGGGTGATCGCCGTGAAGCATGATGTGGGAGATCGGGTGAATCCGGGCGATTCGCTGGTTGAACTGGACCCAGTCGATGCTCGATTCGCAGTAGAGGAGTCGCGGTCGAGGCTCCTTGGAGAGCTGGTGAAGCTGGGGATTTCGTCGGAGGTCGCGGATCGGTTCACCTCGCAGTATGGCATCTCGGAAGCGATTCTAGAGAATGACGAGGTCATCCGAATTATTCGGAACACCCCTCCTGTGAAGCAGGCTCAGGCGACGCTGGAACTGGCCGAAATCCGACTGAACCGCCAGCGACAGCTTGCATCGCGGAGCGCGGGGACCGTGCAGGAACTCCAGGATGCCGAGAGTGAGGTGAGGGTGGCCGAGGCCGCACTCGACAACGCCATCCTGACCGCCCGGACGGTGATTGCGAACGCCCTTTCGACGTATGTGGCAATGGAGCAAGCCACGGAAGTCCTTCGGGAGATGACGATCGAAGCTCCGAAGCCATCGGTTCTTCCGCCAGGAGTGGAAACGATGGATTCGCTACGCTATGCGATTAGTCAGAGGCACGTGGCGGAGGGGCAGTTCCTCCGGCCGGGTGACCCGGTGTACGACCTGGTGCTGGAACATCCCCTGCGACTTCGGGCGAATGTTCCCGAGCGATTCGGCGCCCGCGTCGCGGAAGGGCAGGTCGTGGAGATCTCCGTGGCTTCTTATCCTGGCAAGACGTTTCAAGGCACCATCTCCCGCATCAACCCGAGGATTGATCCCGTCAGCCGAACCTTTGAGGTCGAGGCAACGGTTGCGAACGAGGAATTGATCTTGCGCCCGGGGAGCTTTGCCAAGGCTCGGATCGTGACGCAGCGAGAGGATGACGCGACTCTTGTTCCGATCGAGGCGGTGGTCCGTTTTGCCGGCGTGGTCAAGCTGTTTCTGATCGATCCCGCAAGTGGAGGGGATCGGGTGAGCGAAGTTCAGGTGCGAACCGGCGTTCAGTCGGGTGACATGATCGAGATTCTCGACGGATTACCCGAGGGCTCCGTGGTGGTCACCAGCGGCCAGACCCGACTGGCCGACGGAAGCACCGTAGTTCTTCGAGAGAACCTGGATTCCAGGGCGAGCGAGAAGGACCGTGCTTCTGTCCCGGAACCGGACCAAAACGGCTAGGAATCTGCTGCGGAGCGCCCGGTCTCTGAGGAGGCAGGTCCTGGTTGATCCTGAGCACACGTGATGGCCAGGCGATTGGATCGAGTTGACTGGGGGCTGTGGACCAGCATCTGCAACTCGCGGCACGATTGGAAACGGTCCCTGCGGGAACGGCGGAATTCTTCGATCGCGACGTCACTCTTTGTTTCGAGGCCGGAACTGCCATGACCATCTCGGACGTTTGCATCAACCGGCCGGTGTTCACCTGGGTCCTTGTGTTGATCCCAGTCGTGCTGGGGGTGGTCAGTTACAACCGACTCGGAGTGGACCTGTTCCCCGATGTCGAGTTCCCGGTGGCGTCGGTCACGGTGGTCTTGCCGAACGCGAGTGTCGAGGAGATGGAGACCTCGGTCACGAAGCCGATCGAGGATATCCTGAACACGATCTCCGGGATCGAGGAACTTCGCTCCGTGACCTATGAGGGAATTTCGGTTCTCACGGTCCAGTTCGAGCTCTCAAAGGATGCTGATGTCGGGGTGCAAGAGGTCCGGGATAAGGTCAACGCGGTGCTTCCGATTTTGCCGGAAGGCATTGAGTCTCCAGTGGTTTCCAAGTTTGAAACCGACTCGATTCCGATTCTGACAATTGCTGTTTCGGGCCGACGAGATTTCCGGGAGGTGACGGAGATTGCTCGTCGACAGATCAAGGAACGGTTGGAGACGGTCAGTGGCGTGGGGGCCATCTCGCTTTTGGGTGGTCGCACTCGGGCGATGAACGTGATCGTCGATACCGATGCGCTGGCGGCGTTGAATCTCTCGATCGACGATGTGCGATCGGCATTGCTTCGGCAAAGCCTGGAGGTTCCGGGGGGGCGTGTGGATCGGGGAAGCCGCGAGGAAATTCTCCGAGTGCTGGGCCGGTTGGAGACAGAGCAAGAGTTTAACGACCTGATCATCACGACCCGGGGTGGGTATCCCATCCGCATTCGGGATGTTGGCCGCGCGGAAGACTCGATCGAGGAGCCGCGGTCGCTGGCGAGACTCGACGGTCAGAATGCGGTCAGCCTGGTGATCCAGAAGCAGTCGGGCACCAACACCGTGCAGGTGGCTCATGAGATCAAGGAGCGATTGAACGAACTCAGGGAAGCGCTGCCACCAGACATCGAGACGGTGACCATTCGAGACCAATCGCGGTTCATCGAACAATCCATCGAGGAGGTGAAATTTCACCTGGTCCTGGCCGGGATCCTCGTCTCGGGAACCATCTTGATGTTCATCCGAGACTGGCGAACAACTGTCATCGCGACCCTGGCGATTCCGACCTCGATCATTCCGACGTTCCTGTTCATGGATGTGATGGGATTCACCTTGAATAACATCACGATGCTCGGATTGATTTTGGCCATCGGAATCGTGATCGACGACGCGGTGGTGGTTCACGAGAATATCTTCCGACACATGGAGGAAGATGGAATGGATGGGATGACGGCGTCCCGGATCGGCACGAGGGAGATTGCCCTGCCGGTCTTCGCGACGAGCCTGTCCTTGATCGTGATCTTCCTGCCGATTGCATTCATTGGGGGAATCGTCGGGCGGTTTTTTGCGAGCTTCGGATTTGTCGTCGCCTTTGCGGTGGCAATGAGCCTGTTCGTCTCGTTCACCCTGACGCCAATGCTTTGCAGCCGGTTTTTGAAGCTTGAGGAGGTTCGAGATTCGGGACCAGCGAAATCGAAGGCGGGCTTTGTGTACCGAATCATGGATCGCAGCTACGGCTGGATTCTTGGTTGGTCATTGAGACACAAGGGAGCCATCGTGGCCCTTGCCTTCGTGACGATCGCCGCCACCGCTCCGATTGGGATGGCGACCGGATTCTCGTTGATCCCGAGAGACGATCAGAGTGAATACGAGGTGGTCGTCACGACGCCTGAAGGCTACACCCTGGATCAGACCGACCGCGTGATGCGAGAACTGGAGCAACGGATTCGCGCCTTGCCAGGCTCCAGGAACCTGTTCACGACCATCGGATCCCTCTCGACCGGCCAGCAGGTCAAGGGGCAGGGGGATGTGACCCAGGCATCAGTCTATGTACGGATGGAAGAACTATCGGAACGAGACATCAGTCAGTTTGAGGTTCAGGATCAGGCTCGGGAGCTGTTGAAGTCGTACCCCGATCTGAGGATTAGTGTCAACGATGTTTCGGCCTTTCAAGGGGGACGTCGAGCTCAGATTTTCCAGATGAATCTTGCGGGGCCCGATCTAGACAAACTGGCCGATTATGCGCAACAGTTGGTCGATCGGTTGGAGGCGCATGGGGACATTACCGACCTGGATACCACGCTCTCGCTGAGCAAGCCCGAGGTCCGGGTGGCGATCGACCGGGAACGGGCGGCCGACCTGGAGATTCCGGTGGCGACGATCGGCGACAGTCTTCGCGTGCTGGTGGGTGGCTTGCCGATCACCACCTTCCGTGATGGGGGAGAGCAATACGATGTCTGGCTTCGAGCCCAGCCTCAGGACCGAAATTCACCCGAGGCGCTCGAGAATCTCAATCTTGCATCTCCGACAGCCGGTCTGGTGAAGTTGACGAGTCTGGCCCGTCTGGAATCGGATCTCGGCCCGACCGAGATCGAACGGCTCGACCGAGAGCGTATTGTCACCGTTCTGGGCAACCCGACTGACACCATGCCACTTGGCCAGATTGTCTCGCTTTCTAATGAGATTCTCGACGAGATCGGCATGGAGCCAGGGTATCGAGCCGTTGTATCGGGCCAGGCAAAAACCCTTGAAGAGACGTTTGTTTACTTTACGGTTGCGTTTATCCTCTCGACCGTGTTCATGTACATGATTCTGGCCGCGCAGTTTGAAAGCTGGCTGCAACCCATCGCGATCTTGATGGCCTTGCCGGTCACGGTTCCCTTCGGTTTGCTCTCGATGCTTCTCTGGAACACGCCGATGGACCTGTACGCCATGTTCGGGCTCTTCATGCTGGTCGGGATCGTCAAGAAAAACGGAATTCTTCAGGTCAATGCCACGAACGATTTGAGAGGTGAAGGCTGGCCGAGGCACGATGCGGTCGTCGGGGCGAACCATTTGAGGCTTCGGCCGATCTTGATGACCACGGTGATGCTCGTGGCGGCGATGATCCCGATCGCGCTGGGCCAGGGGCCGGGGGCCGGATCGCGAGCGAGCATGGCCAAGGTGATTATTGGAGGCCAGATGCTTTCCCTGGTGCTGGCCCTGGTGGTGACGCCCGTGTTCTACGTGTTGCTCGACATGTGGACGAACTTCACCCGGCGAATCGGCATTCGCTTCTCGGTTCATGACGATGGCCGACTCCGGGATGAGACTCCTGTCGGTGCCGAGCCTTCCTCGGACTCAGGAGAACTGTCGGCGGTGTCTGCCCCAGCGTCGGAGCATCGTTGACACGTCGATCGTTCTGAGGCGAGATAAATCTCGGTGATCGACGTAGTGGTCTCTGGAGCCGAAACTTCCCCCCTGGAACTGTTGTGATGGCCACCACGATACCTGAAGATCGTTACCCGCCGATCGAGGACTCGACCGTCGAGTTCCCCGCAACAACCGGCCGGGGAAAGGTCTGTCTCCGGGTCCGCTGCGACGGACTGACCGACCAGGGGCTCCGTCGTTCGAACAATGAAGATAACTTCCTGATTGCCCGACTGACCAAGCGGCTCGATGTTTGTCGGAGTAGTATTCCGCACCGAGCTGATGGCCGGGCCGCCGAGGAAATGGCCCACCTCCTTGTGGTGGCGGATGGCCTGGGAGGCGAAGCGGCTGGAGAGCAGGCGAGTGCCCTCTCGATTGCGACCGTGGAAGACTTCGTCCTGAATTGCTTCAAATGGTTCCTTCACTTCGAGCCCGGCGAACAAGACGAACTCGTGAAAGAGCTTCGAGAAGCCTTGGAGCAGGCGGACCAGGAAGTCTACCGCAAGGCCCGATCTCATCGAGCGTTGACCGGAATGGGAACGACGTTGACGATGGCCTATTCGGTCTGCGAGACCCTGTACATTGCCCATGCCGGTGATTCTCGAGCGTATCTGTTCCGCGATGGGCAGCTGGCTCGCCTAACACGCGATCACACGTATGCGCAAATGTTGCTTGACTCAGGGGCGATTACCGAAAAAGACGCTTATCAATCAGGGCTTCGTAATGTCGTGACCAACGTGGTTGGGGGACCGAGCAAAGGGGTCTACGTCGAACTCCACAAGCTCCAAATTCAGGACGGCGATGCCCTGTTGCTGTGTACGGACGGATTGACCGAACCAGTCCCCGATGCCGTGATTGCTCAGGAGCTTTCCGAGCATGCTCACCCGGGTGAGGCGTGTCGAGCGCTGTTGCAACGGGCACTCGATGCCGGAGCGCCAGACAACATTGCCCTGATTCTGGCTCGGTTCTCGGTCAGTCACAGCTGATTCCAATGCGTTGAAGGGCTGAGAAGGTGCGACGAGGACTTGCAACGCGGGGCGGAATTGTGCCATTATTTTCCCTTCCTCGCTCCGTTCCCGGGCTCGTTGGACGATGGGGCGAGGCCCCCCGTCGGTCGCGGTACGAGGGGCGGTCGCCCGGTCCCCTCGAAGCGAGGCCATGATGAACCAGTGGCAAGGCTGGCTCTACGTCGCTGCCGTCTTGATCCCCCTGGTTGCGTTTGCCATCCAGATCTTGGCGAACCGGGGATTACGGCATTGGAACGCCTGGATCGCGTCCGGCGCGATTGGGGTGTCGTTCCTGTGTGCGGCAATCGGCTTCGTGGCGTACTTTGCCGAGACGGGTGGGATGCCCGCGCCGCATCACCATGACTCCTCGCTGGAGGAGGACGCTGCGACAGGCAGTCATGTCGAGAAGGTTGCCTGGGAAGGGCACTGGTCCTGGGTCGCATTGGGTGATCGACTTTCGGCCGATGAACGACCGCTGACGATTCCACTAGGAATTTACGTCGATCAACTGACGGTGATCATGTTCGTGATGGTCACGCTGATCGCGTTGTTGATTCATGTCTATTCCATGTCGTACATGGCGGGCGACCCTCGCTATCCAAGGTTCTTCGCCTACCTGTCGCTGTTTTGCTTCTCGATGCTCGGGTTGGTGGCAGCAGCCAATGCGTTCATGGTGTTCATCTTCTGGGAACTGGTCGGCATTTGCTCGTATTTGCTGATCGGCTTCTGGTATGAGGAGAAGTCCAACAGCGACGCCGCGAACAAGGCGTTCATCACCAACCGCATTGGCGATGTCGGGATGCTGCTCGGGCTGGGATTGCTCTGGACCCAGTTCGGCACGTTCAACATCGCGGAATTGAACGCGGGACTGGCGCATGTTGACGCCAGGCAAACGGACGCTCTGGGACGGATTTCGACAGACGATCCTGGGGAGATCGTACCGGTCACCGTGGGAGGTGTTGAGCGACTGATCCCCTACTGGGTGCTGGCACTTGCAGGCCTAGGGGTGTTTGCCGGGTGCGTGGGGAAGAGCGCTCAGTTTCCGCTGCACGTCTGGTTGCCGGATGCGATGGCTGGGCCTACGCCGGTTTCGGCCCTGATCCATGCGGCGACGATGGTGGCGGCAGGGGTCTACCTGGTCGGACGCTTCTTTCCCCTGTTCACGGCAGAGGTCTTACTCGTTATTGCGTACACGGGTGGCATCACCCTTTTTATCGCCGCGACAATTGCCCTGGTTCAGGTGGACTATAAAAAGGTTCTCGCCTATTCAACCGTCAGCCAACTGGGCTTCATGATGCTGGCGCTGGGGGTCGGGGGATGGGCGGCCGGGTTATTTCATCTGGTGACGCACGCATTTTTCAAGGCATTGCTCTTTCTCGGTGCTGGAAGCATTCACCACGCGGTTCACACGTATGATCTGCGACCGCTTGGGGGACTGCGGCGGAAGATGCCGATCACCGCGATGACGATGCTTCTGGCGACCCTTGCGATCTCTGGAGTCCCATTCTTCAGCGGATTTTACTCCAAGGATGCCATTCTCGCCTCGACGATTCACTTTGTGCGATCGGAACCAAAACATCTGCTGCTCCTGATTCTGCCTGCGGCGGGAGCAGCGATGACCGCGTTTTACATGTTCCGAATGTGGTTCCTGATCTTCACTGGAGAACCCCGACGATCGGCATCGGGGGCCGACGGCGACCAGATCGCCCATGCCCATGAGAGCGGCCCGTTGATCACCTGGCCGCTGCGAATTCTGGCGATCCCAACCGTGGTGATCGGCTGGCCGTTGACGATCCTGCCGCTGGCAATCTTCGGTCTGCCGTTTCATCCAGTGTTGGAGAACTGGCTGGCATACGGCGAACCGATCCCGGCCCAACCGCTGGGATCGGCGGAGGTATGGGCGGCATCCACCTCGCTCCTGGTACTGGTCGTCGGGGTCGGACTGGCGTTTCTGGCCTATCATCCGAACAAAACGATTCGGCGGATTGACCCGGCTCGCATGGCCCATCACTTCGGTGGGCTTTACACATTGTTTCTCAACAAATGGTATCTCGACGAGATCTACGGTGCCCTGGTGGTCAACCCCGTACTGAGCACCGCTCGCGGTCTGGCACGGTTCGATCGGGTTGTGATCGACGGGATCGTCGATGGAGCCGCCTCGCTTGTCGTGATTCTGGGTCGTTGGAATCGGGCCGTTGACCGCCTGGTCGTCGATCGGTTGGTCACACTGGTGGCTCAGTTGCTCGGAATCTTCGGCAGCGTTTTTCAACGGTTCCAGACCGGCAAGCTGCGAGGATACCTGATGCTGCTTTCCCTGGCCTTCGTGGTGTTATCGGTTGGTATTTTCGTCTGGATCAGCCGCTAGGATCCGCCAGCGCAACCTGTCCGGTCGAACCTGCTTCGAGATCGATCATGAGCGATAACGTGCTGTTGAGTCTGCTCTGGGCTGCCCCGGTCGTTGGCAGCGCGCTGGTCCTGATGTTGCCAGGCCGGAACGATCTGGCGATCAAGGCCACGGCGCTTGGCATTACGGCACTGACCTTCGTGGTCTCGCTCATGGCCTTTGGAGCCTTCCTCTCGCTTGGAGAAGGAAGTCCCGATGCCTCACTCCAGGCGCGGGCCGAACGAAATGTTCTGGCGGCGGACGCTCAGACCGGTTTTCCCACGGTGGACGAGGCCTCCGGCGATCTCGTCTATCGAGGCCCCTGGATTCCCTACTTCAAGATTCAGTATTTTCTGGGGCTTGACGGCATCAGCATGAGTCTGGTCCTGCTGACGGCGTTGATCAGTCTGCTGGCTTGCCTGGCCTCCTGGGGAATCGAAACGGGGATCAAAGGTTATTTTTCGCTCTTTCTGCTCCTCCTGGGCAGCATGATGGGGGTTTTCCTCGCGCTCGATCTGTTCCTGTTCTTTGTCTTCTTTGAATTTATGCTCTTGCCAATGTATTTCCTCATTGGGGTTTGGGGGGGCGAGAATCGGGAGTACGCGGCGATCAAGTTCCTGCTCTACACGCTCTTTGGCTCGGTCTTCATCCTGGTGGCCATTCTGATTCTCTACTTCTATGCACCGGAGGGAGCCGAGGCGCTCTATACGTTCGACGTCATTCGCCTGATGGGGGCCTCGGCGCACTTCTCGGGGACCATCTTCGGGTTCGGTGTGCAATCGGTGGTGTTTACGCTGTTCTTGATCGGTTTTTTGATCAAGCTGCCGTCCGTTCCTTTCCACACCTGGCTACCCGATGCTCACGTCCAGGCACCCACGCCGATCAGCATGATTCTGGCCGGAGTGTTGCTGAAGATCGGCGGTTATGGGTTGATCCGCCTTGCCTGGCCGCTCGCGCCGATCGGCGCCTACGAGTTGTCTTGGTTCGTCGCAGTTCTGGGGGTTGTGAGTATTCTTTATGGTGCTCTGGCGGCGATGGCCCAGTCAGACTTCAAGCGATTGGTTGCATATAGTTCGGTCAGCCACATGGGATATGTGATGCTTGGACTGGCGGTCATGAATCTCTTCGCGCCGCAGTATTACGCCTATGGGGTTAACGGGGCGATGTTCATGATGATTGCTCATGGCATCACCTCGGCCGGAATGTTCTTCCTGGTGGGTGTGGTTTATGACCGGTTGCACACCAGAGAACTCGGGCACATGGGAGGATTGATGAACGTTATGCCCGTTTATGGCGGAGTGTCGCTCCTCATCTTCTTCGGATCGATGGGATTGCCTGGTCTGTGTGGGTTTGTGGCCGAGGTGTTCGTCCTGCTTTCGGCATTTAACTACAGTTATGTACTGGCGCTGGTTGCCGCGGCTTCTGTCGTCCTGACGGCCGGGTACATCCTCTGGACCCTTCAACGAGTATTGCTCGGACGAAACGATGCACTTCGAGGTTTACCCGACCTCTCGATCCGGGAGCGGTTGATCGCTACCCCGTTGGTTGTTTTGACAATCTGGCTGGGAATCTTCCCGCAATCCTTGATCGGCTGGATGAGCCCCGCCGTGGATCGGGTGGTGGCAACGGTGGTTGAGGCGAACGGCTTCGAGCCCCAACCTGAGACCGAAGCCCTCGCCGATGATGCCGATCCTCTGGATTCAGTGGCGAATCGTGTTCCCTGACTCATCATCTGCAAGGCACGTCTTCCGTCCTGGAACGATTGGACGAGCGTGCGTGCTGGCTGGACGTTCGCTCACACAGGTTTTGAGGCCATGCAGACCGCTCAGGTTTCCAGTGAGAAGGGTGTGAAGTTCGTGTCACGGTCGTAATAGTCTTCGTGCTCGGCTCGTTTGAGGAATCCCACGACCGCGTAGGTCATTGGTGTTGCAACCACTTCCCACAGGACCTTCAACGTGTAATTCGCAATCATGACTGTGAGCACGTCGTCCCAGGTCCAGCCAGGGCGTCCGAGAAACGCGATCGGGTAAAAGAGCATCGAGTCGGCCGCTTCTCCAGTCAGGGTCGAGCCGATGGTGCGAGTCCAGAGATAACGCCCCTCGGTCCAGAGTTTCATCTTCGCCAGTGTGTATGAGTTGATGAACTCTCCTGCGAAGAAACCGGCCATCGAAGCAAGGATAATCCGCCAGGTGCCGCCGAAGACGGTTTCCCAGATCGCTTGATTCGGCCAGTTCGAGGCTGCCGGGAGCGCGATCACAACCTGACTGACCAGAGCCGCGAAGGCGAGCGCTCCGAATCCGGCCCAAACAACCTTGCGAGAGCGTTTGTAGCCGTAGACCTCGGTCAGGATGTCGTTGAACAGGTAGCTGATCGGGAAGAACAGGACACCTGCACCGAAGATGAACCCACCAATCTCGACTCGCTTTGGGGCCGAGATCAGGTTCGTGCAGAGCAGGACCGTCACAAAGGCGGCCATGATCAGGTCGTAATAACGATAAACTCGACCGTAACCCCTGGGTAGGATTCGGCCGATGGTGAGCGGGGACGCATGATCTCCCGTCACCGGCACGGGTCGGGAAGGCGCGGGATCATTCACTGACTCCATGAAGGGGTCCGTCCGAGAAAGGGCAGGCAGTTCAGGAACCCCGCCGTGGGATTCCCGATCGATCAGATGCTGACAGGACGGTGCCGGTCAACCGGGCGGAAGCGGAGTGGGAGAGAAGGGCGCCGATCATTCCGGACGAGCGGCATCACTGGGGCGTCTTGTTCGCCGGCCGGGACGAGCGGTACTGAGCCCGAGGCCAAGAGCCACCATTGCCAGGCCAAGGGCCACCCCGAGATAGAGCAGAGGCTCGACGGGTTGGCCAAACAGGGACCGATTGTGACCGAAATTGCCGAGCAACAGACCGATGCAGGCAATCTCCAGTACCGGACCGATCAGGCGCAGGGCGAGTCCGATCCGGGTGGTGGTCATGGCAATCAAGCAATGGCCCTCACTCAAGCAATCAATCGGTCCAGCGATCCGGGTCGTCTTCCATCGGAATCACCAGCGCCAAGATGATATACAGAATGATTCCCGGAATGCCAGCCGTGAAGAACGTGACCACGGCATACGTGATCCGAATCAAGGTCGGATCGATGCCGAGCAGGCGACCGAAGGCTGAGCAGACTCCGGCAACCATCCGGTCATGTTTTGGTCGGCGGAGCGTTCCCAAGCTCCAGCCGCCTTTGCCGGGCCCAACATCCCAGGCATGCGGGGATAAGGGGGAGGCGTTTCTTCCAGAATCGAGCCAGGTCAGGCAATGCTTGCACTTGATCGCGGCGTCCTGGATTTCCTCATCACAATAGGGGCATCGTTTGGACATTGAGTGCCAATCCTCTCCGAGCATCTGCGCGCTGCGAGTCAGGTCGAGAAACGATCTCGTTGGATCCTTCTTCAGTTCTTCGCTGAGGTCGGGAGAGGCTTGAGTGGTTCTTGCATACGATCAGGATGAAGTCTCGGAAAGGTCCCTCTCATCGCGATGGATGTAGAAGCCGGCCCCGACACCTTTTCCCCTTTGGTCAATTCGGAGGGGAAAGGTGTCGGGAAATCCCGCCCGGCTCAGGCCAGTGACTCGGGCACCACGAAGGGAGCGCGATAAGGGCGGGTCAGCAGTGCATTGGCACGATCGTCATCGATGAACCGCTCGGTTTCCGGGTTGAAGCGGAGCCGACGGCCCAGACGGTACTGCATCCCTTCAATCGCCAGAGCGTTGTCATCCTTGAGATGCTCAACCATTCGTTCGACTGTCTCCTGGACGGCTTCATCGGAGCCGATGGCCTGGTCGATGGAATCGAATGACTCGGGAGCGCCAAGTTGATAGGAGACGTTGGCCAGGTGGCAGGCGGCGCTGGAATAGTGCCCTTCCAGGATGTCGGCGTTCAGGTCGTCGGTCTTCCGGCTCCGGACGGCTTCGATGAAGTTGGCGAAGTGGCCGTTTCCGGGGCCTCGGTTTGCGTCAACCCTGGGAAGTGGCTCGCCGTCTCCCTGACCCTTCGGATAGAAGCGACCACCGGAGACGATCCCCTCCTCGTAGTGAAGGACGTTGCCGACTTTCTGGCCCTTGTAGTCGTCGGTCGGAAGGCCTCGGACCTCGAAGATGAGCATCGTGCCGTCGAAGTCCATGACGGAAACCTGAGTGTTGGCGGTTTCCCCTTGATCCTCGTAGCCGAATCGACCGCCCAGGCTCACGACGCTTGTCGGATGGGTTGCGTCGGGAATCATCCAGCGGGCGACGTCCATCTGGTGGACCCCCTGGTTGCCGATGTCGCCGTTGCCGAAGTCCCAGAACCAGTGCCAGTTGTAATGGACAAGATTTTCGTGGAACGGGGTTTCCTGAGCAGGGCCGAGCCAGAGCGAGAAGTCGACTTCCGACGGGGGTGTCTGAACCGGCTTGAAGCCGATGCTGGGGCGAGGCTTGTAGCAGAGTCCTCGGGAGACAAGCAACTTGCCGTATCGGCCGGATCGAGTGATTTCGAGCAGTTCGGCCCATGATCGGCTGGAGCGGCCCTGCGTGCCGTGCTGGACAATCCGGTCGTACTTGCGAGCCGCCTCGACGGCGATCCGACCTTCGTGGATGTTGTGGCTACATGGCTTCTCGACGTACACATCCTTGCCCGCCTGACAGGCCCAGATCGACATCAAGGCGTGCCAGTGGTTTGGCGTTGCGATCGAGATGGCGTGGACATCGGGGTTGTCGAGCACCTCGCGGATGTCCTGCACCGTCTTCGGGGTTGCCCCGCCGCGTTCGACCGTTTGCTTGACGCGCTTGTCAAACGTTCGGACATCCGGATCGACGAGGTGACTGAGGCGAACCCCTGGCATTCCGGCGAACTCGCCAACATGGGCGCCGCCTCGGCCGTTCAGTCCAGCGACAGCGAGATTGATGGTGTCGTTGGCACCAAGAATCCGGCCGGAGGCCTTGGTTCCACCAATCGCGAACCCGGCGCCGATCGCCGCTACCGAGCCCGAGAGGAATGTCCGTCGCGTCGTGCGAGCCATGAGCGGTCTCTCCCCGTGGTCGAATATCGGGGCGGCCTGTTCGCCCCGAAGCATTTCCCAGGATGACATCTCCAACAGCGATTGAAAGAAGATTTTTCAGATCGGATGGGCGACTCGTTCCGGGTGATGGGCTACGATGGCGGTTTGTTTGGTCTTGGAATCAGGAGAAGATTGCCATGCGTCGCCGTGTTACCGTGTCCCTGGGTGCCCTGCCGATCCTTCTGTTCTTGGCGTTGCCAGGGCTGGCTCAGTCGATCGCGATTGAGGTCGATGCCGGAACGCACGACCGCATTCGCACACCGGTTTCCGCCGTCCTGACGTTGCCCGAGGCGTTCGCCAAGGGCGATGTGGTGATTCTCAAGTCGATCGATGGCGAGACGCTGCTGGGCCAGTTGACCGAACCCTCGCTCTTAAGCCAGCCCGGCGAGCCTTCCGATGGCGTTGTCCGAGAACTTCACTTCATCCTGCCCGAACTGGCGAAGGGAGAGACGGTTCGCTTCGACGTTTCGGAATCCGGTGCCGACCTGAGCAGCATCCCGTCGTTCTCGTGGAAGACGTCGGACGAGGGGGATCTGCTCGTCCGGGGAGACCAGCCGATCTTACAACTCGTGCGACCCAAACTGGACGAGTCGAGCCCTGAGGCTCGCGAGTTGACCTACAAACCCTTCCACCACCTGTTCGCCCCCGACGGTCGACGCCTCAGCAAAGGGGCGGGTGGACTGTTCACCCACCACCGGGGCCTGTTCTTCGGGTTTAATCGCGTCAGTTACGGCGACGACAAGCAAGCCGACGTCTGGCACGCCCGTGGAAACGCCTTCCAGTCGTATCAGGAAACGCTTGCCGAGGAGGCCGGGCCGGTGCTTGGTCGTCATCTCATCACCGTTGGTTGGCATGGACAGGAAGGGGAAATCTTCGCTCTCGAATCCCGGGAGGTCACCGCCTACGCGGCGGAGGAAGGGTATTTCATCGACTTCGCCGCTCGGGTCGAAACCAAGGCCGGACCGGTGAAGCTCGACGGCGACCCTCAGCATGCCGGAGTCCACTTCCGAGCGGACAACCATGTGGCTGAAGTCTCAAAGGACCAGACGTATTACCTCCGTGTCGACGGCCCGGGGAAGCCTGGAGAAACGAGAAACTGGGAACCGAAGACGGGCGAGGGCCCGGTAAATCTGCCCTGGAACGCCATGAGCTTCGTGATTGACGGTGACCGCTATTCCGTCGCGTACCTCGACCATCCCGAGAACCCCAAAGAGGCCCGCTATAGTGAGCGGGATTACGGCCGCTTTGGCTCGTACTTCGAGTACCTCCTGACCGAAGATCAACCACTGAACGTTCGCTATCGGCTCTGGTTGCAAACCGGAGAATTGACCCTCGATCGGGCCAAGGCCCTCGATGCCGATTTCGACGACCCGGTCAGTGTCCGGGTCGTCAAAGAGTAACGGTGCAATGGGGCCGGTCCGATCGGAGCCTCGTTACGGTGTCTGGTTCGCGACCGGCTCAATTCGCAAGCGAAGGTTGCGTGGCTGGCACTGCTCGCGGATCGGCCGCATCATATCATCATCCTCACCGGGTGGAGGAATGCTCGAAGGTTCCCCGCTCTTGATCGATTCTCTCCAGGCCTGGGCCTGAGCGGATCGATGGGAGGCGACCGCTTGCAAAATCCCCTGAGCGGCAACGACGGTTGGAAAGTCCGCGATGCTCGTCAGGTCGATCCCTTCGGCAAGCTCTGAAGAGCTCACGACGAGCATCGGTTGAGGCTTCCCCGATCCCGACTCGGAGGCAAGCAGGCGGTAGTGGCCTTCCTCCAACCCCGTGACGGTGAGGCGGTAACGGTTTAGCCGATCAACGACCTGTTCGAGACGGATCGATTCCGGGTCGCAGCGTGGGTCGATGGGCATTGGCAAGGGGGATCGCCAGGTGAACGAGAGCCCTCCATCGCGTCTCGTGAGGTGTGCCACCTGATCGGATGAGGTTTGGAGCGTCTTGGCGTCGATCTGGACCTCGGCGACGATTGATGGGACATTCCAGGCTTTGAGTAAGGTCTGGGCGATGAGCCAATGTCCGGTCGGGTTGGGATGCACGCCATCGGGCATGATCGTGAAACTGACCCGATCGGCCCTCCGCTTCTCAACATGTTTGGCCAGCGAGGTATTCACGTCGGCGACGAGGAGGTGATCACCGGCCAACGATCGCAGCCAGGCCGCATAATGGGCCAGGACGGAATCGTAATTGACCACAGGGAAGCGGTAGCCGAACTCCCTGGCATCCGGGTCGCTGACCTGTCGCTGGTAGGGGTCGTAGGGTGGAGGGGTGAGCAGGTCAATTCGCGCTGTTGCATCGGTTTGAGACCGATCGATCAGTCGAAGGATGCCGCGTTGATACGGCTCGAATCGCTCGGGAGCGAAGGGGTGATAAATCCCATCGTTCATGCCGTAACACGCGACGACGATGTCGGGATTCCAGGCGGTCACGTCGCGATCGAATCGATCGTGAATCCAGGGGCGAGGAAACGGGTGATCCGGTTCACTGGTTCCGGCCGCGGTTTCGCTGCTCAGACCGTGGTTGATCACGGTGATGGTACGATCGGGAAATCGCGTGAGCAGGAACGTCTCGAGGAAAACAACATAATCTCCGGCTTGCGTGATGCTGTCGCCGATCACCACCACGCGGTTTCCATCGGCCGGGATGAGAGACGAGCCTTCGAGTTCGGGCAGACCTGAACCGAGGGGGAAGGCCGCCAGCAGGCTGAGCAGACCAACAAGGGCAGCAGGTGCGCTCACAACGAGTCTCCTGGATGAGATGGACCGACGTGCTAGCGTCGGTTCGGATTGACCCCATTCATTATTCTCGGTATGCCACCAGGGATCGACCTGGCGGTCTCCTGAGGATCGCTTGCTCCCAACATCCGACACGACCCCCCGAATGGAGTCGCCGGTCATGTCCGATCAGGTGCATCTGCCGAACAACTCGGCAATGAACACCAACGCTCGGCGAGTCGCCGATCCCAAAATGGACTCGCCTTGGCGACAACCCAGTTCGGACGAATGGATCGATCGGATCGAAGATCAGATCAACCATGGTCTGGACACTCACCTGACGGAACAGGCCCTGAGAATTTTGACGGCAGACTCCCGCCGGGTCGAACGAGATCGATTGATTCGGCTGCTGCGAGGCCAACTGATCGAGCGCAAGCTGTATGCCACCTGGCTCGAATCGGAAGTCGAGTCGCGCAATCAACGCATCAGCGAACTGTTCGAGCAGTCCAGACAGGCCTCCGACGACTTCCGGCAAGCGGAGGCCGAATTGGCGGCGCTTCGATCATCCTTGGTCCGTCATGCCCTGAGTCAGACCCTTGAGCGGATAATTCGGGCGTTACGAGCGATTCGAAGACGAGTCCATATGCCAGGAACAGTGATGCGTTCGCTGCGTCAACGTCTTGGCTTGCTCCGCTCGCCTGGCGACAAATCGATTGCGCCCGATGTGCCGGTTGATGACGCGAATGCTTTGGAGCCATTGAAAGCACCGACGATCGAGGAGTGTCCGGCGAGGGTCGAGCAAGAACGTCCTGTGGTGACGCGAGATCGCAATGACATTCTTCAATGGATTCCACCTCGGCGAGACCCCTACGAACTCTGGCTCCAGAATCAATCTTCTTCCATGGAAGAACAGATTGCGCATTGGAAGCAGCTCGAGAATCGACCCACCTTTTCGGTGATCGTTCCGCAGGACCACACCAATCTCCGTCAACTCCGAGAAACGGTGGCGTCAGTGCGAAGGCAAAGTTATCCGGATCGAGATGTGGTGCTCGTCGGTGGTTCCGAGTTGGCTGCAGTCATGACGGATGGTCAGACAACCGTTGTCAGCGATGATCCCCGGCGTGTTGAATCAATCCAAACGGCAACGGAACAATCTGCGAGTGATTATCTTGTTTTTGTGAACCACTGCGCGATTCTTCATGAGGAGGCTCTCCTCGAGTTCGCTCGAACGATTGACGCAACCCAGGAGCCTCTTGATCTGATCTTCGCGGATGAAGACCGGATCGAGGCAAACGGGCATCGATTTGATCCCAGGTTTCGCCCAGAATGGTCTCCTGAACTCATGCTTGCTTATCAGGCAGTGGGAGGTATGTTCGCAGTTCGTCGATCAATCTTCGAGATGGTCGGTGGATTGCGACCTGAGTTTGGGCAGGCTTGGCCTTACGATCTGGTCCTGCGGATCGCTGAGCAGTCTGACCGAATCGTGCGAGTGCCCAGGGTTCTTAGTTCGGTGCCAGCGAATCGAACAGCAGAGGATCCGGTTGACTGCTGCTCTGTGGAAACCATCCGTCATTCCGCCCTTGCTCTGGACAGTGCACTTCGTCGGAGGGGGATTGATGCTCGGATCGCTCAACCTGCCTGGGCTTCACGATTACGTGTGCCGGCGTTTGAGTTGGATTTTCCGGATCGAGGTCCGAAGGTTGCCATCCTGATTCCAACGCGGGACCGGGTGGACCTGCTCCATCGCTGTCTAGAATCCATTCGAGAGCGGACAACCTATCAGGATTACGAAATCGTTGTGATCGACAACGGAAGCCAGGAGGAAGAAACCCTCGAATACTTTGCCCAACTCGACTCGCGATGTCGGGTGATCCGCATTGAAAATGACGAAAGTGGATTCAGTTACGCAAAAATTCATAATCAAGCAATTGAGAACCTCGAAAACACAATTGAGTTTGTTGTTCTTCTCAACAATGATACAGAAGTTGTCCGATCCGAATGGCTGAGTCAACTGGTCGGTTACGGAAAGCTTCCCGGAGTGGGGGCGGTGGGAGCGCGATTGCTTTATCCGGATGGACGACTTCAGCACGTTGGGATTGTGACGGATCTGTTCGACGGTGCTCCCGGTCATCTGTTCAAGGGGCTTCCGTGGTGGCACACCGATCTTCAGTTTTTTGAGCGGGTTGCGCGGAATGTCAGTGCCGTAACGGCAGCTTGCCTGCTTGTCAAAAAAGACACCTATTTGAAAATCGGCGGATTCGACGAGCACCAGTTCGCTGTTGGGTTCAATGATGTTGATTTTTGCTTGCGGCTTGCGGAGATTGGGCTTCGGTGCGTTTATGCGCCGAGGGCCGAATTGTTCCATTTTGAGGGAGCCTCACGAGGATTCACACTAGACCCCCAAGAAGAGAAGCGTTTTCTGGAACGCTGGGGACATCGAACCGACCCCTATTATCATCCGGCGCTGATCCGGGACGATCATCAGCCGGGGATCAGTACGCGGCCGATGGCAGCTCCGGAGTCACTCGGGGATCAACCAATTCGAGTTCTGATCGACCTCGGTCGGCTCGATGGGCGTGGGTCGTCACGGTTCGTGAGAAACCTGATCGAGGGATATCGTCATCGGGGCAAGCTTGCTGCGGAAGTCTGTTGTCGGATCGACGGAGCAATGGGGACCATGCTCCGGAACGAAGGCTTCCCAGTTTCTGTCGTGCCGATCGACGACCGTCAACCGATCGCGGACAGGATTCAGATCCTCGCTGATCACTTTGACCATCACGATTATGATCTCATTCACGTCATCGGGCTCGATCAATATTCAACTCTCCATGCCGCGCGGCTTGCAAGAATCCCTTCAATCTGGACGATTCGGGAAGCAGTTGATTTTCGGGATGCTTTTCTGACACTCGATCGCGATGGGGCGCACACAGCAATTCAAGCATTTTCCGAGGCGTCTCGCGTGGTCTTCCCGGCCCGGCGAATTCGCAATCTCTACACGCCTCTCGAGACGTGCTGGAATTTTGAGACCGTTCGAGAGGCTGGGCGACCTGTTTCCGAGTTACCGGAACGAGATGACGCACGCCGTTGGTTCGGTCTCTCTCGATCGACGATCGTTTTGGCATGTCTGCACGATACTGAGGAAGATCAGATCGGGATGTTCCTCGATCAAAGGGCAAGACTTGTCCGTTCAGATCGAGATGTTGTCGCTCTGATCCTTGGTGTTCCGGAACTGGGGCAGTGGCTCACTCGAACCGAACCGTCTCGGCTTCATGGGAGTCGAGTTCGATTTATCTCAATGTTCGAGGATTTTGTCGTAAACAATGCACTGGCTGCTGCTGATGTGATTGTGGATGTCTCCCAGCGTGATCTCAGTCCAGAGATTGTTTCAATCAAGAAGGAGCTTTGTAAGCCCTTGATTCAGAGCGAGGTGATTGGGATCGACGAGTATGTACGGGCGGACCCCACCGTCGTCGTGTTTGATCCAACCCAGCCTGAGACTCTGCTCGCCCGCTTGGAATCGATTCTCGATTCTCCCCCACTGGAACAAGCTTGGAGACGAGAAGGCAGGAAAGATCGCGAGTACGAGAAGATGATTCTGGCATACGAGCGACTTGCCTTAGAGGCAATTTGGACGAACGCCAAGCGGTCGCAATTCCCAGAGCGGAGAACGCTTGGCGTAGCCTGATCAAGCGGTGGAGTAGAACTTGAGACGATTATACCGGAGAACTTCGGAGGGCAATCGAGTCTTTCACGCCAAGATTTTCGTATATTTGACGGGTCGCGTCACTCTTGTTCAGTGTGTAAAAATGGATGCCTCGGACGTGTGCATCGAGTAAGTCTCGACACTGCTCCGTTGCCCAATGGATGCCGACCTTGGAAACCTGCTCGGTCGAGTACTCGGGTGCACATCGCTCGATTGCACGAATGAGTCGGGCCGGAAACCGTGCTCCAAGTGCCAGATCAGCCATCCGGATCATTCCCTGGCGAGACGTGATCGGCATGATTCCGGCGATGATTGGCACAGTGATTCCAGCCATCTCACAGCGTTCTCGAAAGTCAAAAAAGTCTCGGTTTTCGAAGAAAAGTTGTGTGCAAATATATTGTGCTCCGGCGTCAACCTTCCGTTTCAGGTAGTCAAGCTCATGAAGGCGATTCGGGGTTGAAGGATGGCCTTCCGGAAAGCCGGCGACGCCAATCCCGAAGCCGCGGGGATCGGGCGGGTTCGGGTGGCTGGCGATAAACCGAACGAGTTCCTCGGCGTATTGGAACGCGTCGTTCGCGCGGTCGTATCCTGACAGATCGCGGGGCGGATCTCCGCGAAGCGCCAGAATGTTTTCGATCCCCGAGGCGGCGTAGCGATCGAGGATCGCCACCAGTTCCTCTCGGGTGTGGCAGACGGAGGTCAGATGCGAGACGGCGGTCAGGTTCGTCTCGTTCTGAATTCGAACGATCAGCTCATGAGTCCGATCTCGGGTCGTGCCACCGGCGCCATAGGTGACCGACACAAACGAGGGTTGCAGCTCCTGGAGCTGGCTGATCGTCTGAAAGAGTTCTTCCGAGGCCTTGGAGGTTTTCGGAGGGAAGAACTCGAAGCTGAAGGTGGTCTGGTGCTGATCAAGGATGTCGCTGATGTGCATCGTTGCCGTCGTCCATTCGGAAAAGGGACCATTCCTCGATTCGCTCCATCACCGAGGGAGGTCTTTGATAGGGTACTCGCTGCACCTCTCCCGGCCAAGGGAGATTCGGACGCGTGTCCTCTGGCTCCATCACTTCCGAGGGGGTCTCGAAGACCAAGGATCAGCGTTCGCCTCGTCGAGTTTCGTCGCGATTGTGCCGATGATTGAACGAGGGTACGACATTCTCGGCACAGACGAGTCATTGCGGGACTTGATCACGACGCGAGTCCGACCGTCTGGAGTCTGAGCCGTACACATCGCTCGGGGTGTTTCATCCTGGGTTGACGGGACTTCGGAAACGAGGGAACGAGGAATGGTGAGGGATAGTCGATGATTCGATTCACCGTACGATCACTCTTGCTGAACCGAATTCCTCGGCTTCCCGAGGATCGAGTGATCGAACTTCAGCGTCGGCGACTGCAATCACTCGTAACCCATGCGATCACGCATTCTTCATTCTATCGTTCGAAGTACCGAGGGATTGATCCGAACAATGTCCGACTGGAGGAACTCGCGCCTACGAATAAGTCGGAACTGATGGCCCATTTCGATCAGGTGGTCACCGACACGGCCATTCGAAGGGCCGAGCTTGAACGATTTCTCGACAACCCCGCCAACGAAGGTCGGCCATTTCTTGGCCGATATCTTGCGAGTCATACGTCGGGGAGTCAGGGCCAGCCGATGCTGATCGTTCAGGACCGGCGTCTTTCCGAGTTGATGTTTGGTCTGCAGATGACCCGCGGGAATGCTCGGAAGGCGACCCCGATCGAAGCGATGCGGCGCGTGATCTCACCGGCTCGGCTGGCGATCGTTACGTTAAAGCGAGGATTTTATCCCTCTGCGACTGTCTTCGAGTCGATTCCTCGGGCGGCTCGGGTGTTCATGAAAGTCCTCTGGCTTTCTCAGACCGATCCGGACGTCATTGATCAGCTCAACGACTTTCGCCCGACCATCTTGACCGGCTATGCGGGCGTGCTTGAAGAACTTGCACTGAAGGCTGATTCTGGGCAACTCAGACTTGCTCCCGGACTTGCGCAGGTGGTCAACAACAGCGAGGTGTTGACCGATCGCGCCCGATTGCGCATTGAAGCCGCCTTCGGATGCCACGTCATGAATAATTACGCGACTGGAGAATGTACCTTTCTGAGCAACGGTTGCTCGACTGACGCTGGCGCTCATGTGAACAGCGACTGGGCAATCCTCGAAGTCGTTGACGCGGAGAATCGCCCGGTCCCTGCAGGCACTCCAGGGTCGAAGGTCCTGATCACCAATCTTGCTAATCGAACGCTCCCATTTCTTCGGTATGAAGTCGGGGATGTGGTCACGATGGCGACCGAGCCCTGTGGGTGTGGGAGTCGGTTGCCTCGGATCGAACGAATCGACGGTCGATCGGCTGACACCTTCTGGATCAAAGATGAGGGACAGTACCGTCAGTTGATTTCAAGTGTGTTCAAAAATGCGTTTGACTATGCCCGGGAAGTCCGTGAATGGCAAGCGGTTCAAGAGGACCGCAACCGATTTCGTCTGCGGATCGAGTTGCTACCAGGCGCCACCCTCGATGAACTTCATCTCCAGGATGCCCTCAATCGGCAACTAGAGATGTACCGATTCCGAGACATTGTTTCGATCGCGACCGAGGTGGTCGATCGGCTAGGTCCAGATCCGAGTACTGGAAAATTCCGGAGGATTGTGAGCAAGGTTGGTCCTCCTTCCGATCTGGAACAGCGTCTCAGGGTTGACCCGGGACATCAGTCCCCACGCCCGAATTCGATCACCAACCAAGCATCTCGCTCAACTTCGCCGACAAGACCATCACCGTTAGACATCCAGAGGTGATGGAGGCGAAAAGCAAGCCGCCCGAGGCGATCTCCCGAGCACCTCTCGCTCGGGGATCTCCCGGATCGGCCATCAGATCAAGAGTCGCGATAATGGCACAGCGGAAGGTTTCTGCGACGAGCACCAATGCGGCCGAGATGATCAGAAAACACCATCCGGTGGCCGAGACTCCCAGGATCACCGCACAGATGGCGATGAGCAGCCCTCGATAAGCATGGGCGAAGAAACTTGACTCGGCGCGGATGGCCAGCTTGATCCCACGAGCCCCTTCGTCGAATTTTAAGCGAGTGGTCGCGTGTCTCGGTTCTGTAATGATCTGAGCTTCTCCGGACGAGTCCGCGAATTCTTGTTCAAGAACTCGAGTGTGCGGCTCGGAGCCAATCGCTTCGTCATCAGAATGGGTCCCGGTCAGAGAGAGATGCGGTTTGCTCATTGGATTGGTGCGAACCGGAGGTCGGGTCGGAACGGTACCCCTGCCGCCGAGCCAATGCGAGTTCTCGGGCTGAACCGAGGGACCATTTCAAAGACGAAGGAGTAATTGTCTTGCAACGGGGTGTAGTTGAAACCCACCGTTGTGAGAAAGTCTGCCCCAATGCGTGTGAGAGAGAAGGTCGTTGACAAGAGCATTCCCTCGCCAAAATCGTAAAGTCCGCCGAAGGTTCCGTACCACTTGGGACTCATCCAGTATCCAAAGCTTGTATTGAGTGCAGAAGTGTTAATGGGGCCGGTGTTCAGGATCGAGTACGCCACAAACATGCTTCCTCGGGGGGGGCGGCTAATGTTCACTCCGGCTGTCACAACACTGATCCCATCAGTGTTGTTGTTCGGAGATCTTGGATCACCAACGATGTCGAAATAGTCGAACCATCCAGAAGAAACGATGCTGGTTCGATCGCCGAGGAACCACTCGTATTGGTACTGCGTTTGACCAAACGGAACCCCGAAATTGTCGCGCTGAGCTTCGGGATAGTAGAAGGTTGAGAGATCGAGTGTCATGAAATCGATGATTCTGCGATCATCAATTGGACCTCGTTTCGTCTGAAGCCGCTGAAGGGTGCCCAGTCGAACTGTCTGGATGCTGTCCTGCACATCAACTGAGCCCGTGATGGGTGAGGTTGTGCGACGGAGAGACAGCAACAACGGATTATACTGGGCGGGCAGGACTCCAGTTCCGTACTCGTTCAGTGCGAAGTACCGCCGAACGAGTTCATACGTGTTGTCGTCCAGTTCCTCCTGAACGCCGATCCGATTGAGCCCGAGCGTGGAGTATGCGTTTCGGTAGTCCGCATAAAGGACGACCTTGTGCATCAGTCCATGAAGGTTGAACAGATCGTTTTCGACGTCCGAGAAGACACGGTAAAAGGAGAGGTCGGCTCGCGCGCCGTAGGCCCCCCAGGCACGTCCAAGCATCGATCCCTGGGGTCCGCGGATATAGTCTTGTACTGCCAGGGAGGGATCATATCCGAGCGCAGGCAGAGGATTTGTATATTGATTGTCCCAGCCGATCAGTTGCCCTTGGACATACGGAGTGACGCGGACCGCTTGAAACTGGAGGGGCAGATCGATTTCATGATTCGTGTACAAGCGGCCGGTTCGGAAGGGACCGCTGGTCGAAGTGGTTGGGTCAAAGGGCAAGAATCCGAAGAAGATTCCCGGGTTGTTCACCTCGGCGGCGGTATGGGTGTTTGCGTAGCTGACCCCGGTTCGCTGGTAGTACGTGAAAAATCGACCAAGTCCGAGTGGAGCGTCACCGAGTCGGAAATACTCGACCTTGGGATACCACTGCGACTGGGTGAACCAGTCGAGTGGCATCGCCTCGGCCGTCGCCGTGATTGCCTGGTTGCGCCACTGGCGAATTCCGTAAACGCGGGTACGTTGATCGAGCCCCGAGTCGAACAAACGCTTGAAATACTGTTCGAGAAAGTGACGATCGGAGATGTAGGCCGCTTCAAGCTGGACTCGAAAATCGTCGAGGGGATCGGCATCCTTGGCCAGGAACGACTGCATGTGGCGGTAGAGAACCCGACCACGGAAGTCCTGGAACGGAGGAACACCGTTTCGGAAGGCAACAAACAGGGGGGGACCATTGGTCACAATCGCTGGACCACCGCCCAGGTTATCGATTCCCCGGTCGTAAATGCCCCAGAGGTCGAGGTAGCCGAAATAGTTGGTATCGATATTTGGGAACAGATCGGTCCCGAACAGTTCCGTGGAGAAATCATCGCCGAAATAGCCGAACTCACTCCCGAGCGCGGGTCCTCGGTCGCTCAAGTAGTCGATGTCGAGGTTCCAGTTATCCACCCACTTGGGTTGCCGGAGCCCGAGCAATCGAAAGCCGTCCCAATCGGTCAGGATCATCTGCCCGAACAGGTTGTTGGCCCGGAAGGAGATCTGTTGGAGAGGGGGGTTGATGTCCTCAGTCGTTGTGAGGAATCGTGGCCAGTAAAAAAACGGCACGGGGCCGAGGAAAAACGTGTTATTCCGTGCGTCAATCAAGAACAGGTCGGAATCCGTCGGTGGGTCAACCGGATTGAGTAATCGTCTGCGCAAGGGCCCCCGCCGATCGTTGGGGGCGAGCTTGAACATGTCGACGACACTGCTTGTGAATCGGTATCCGGGATTGGCAAACGGGCTGCCAGTGGTCACGGCGTTTCGAGCCTGAATCGTCGGAAGCCCGAGTACAGGTTGACCATCAGGTCCTGTCCCCACCTCACGATACTGGGCGATCGAGTCGGCCATTGTTCGTAAAGGGGTGAGAAAGCCTGGCGCATATTGTTCAAGCTCAGCATCGAGGGCAAGGAATCGCTCGGTCTTCAAGTCGGCATAAAATCGCTTGGCCTGGTATCGGACCTGATCATCCTCACCCGCGAATTCTTGCTCGTCTCGCCGAAGATCGACATCGCCTTCGAGGTACACTTCCAGAGGGTCGTCGATCGCCTGGGTTGAGGTTCCGAGTTCAAGCCCACCTCCCATGCTGCTGCGAGTCCAGATCACGGCTTCCCTGGCTGTGATGTCGACAAGTCCCATTTTCGGGTCATCGACGACAATCTGGATGCCGCCAGTCGCGATGTATGTCTCCGTTCCGTCGCTCGTACGAGCCAGCCGACGGAACTTCGTGAGGGTCGGATTTAACGGATAGATGTTCACAACTCGCTGCGATCCCGGGTCCAGTGGCATGACGGAGATTCCATCGCCATTGCGTCCACCGGCGGGAGCCTCATCCTCCCATTCTTCCTCGGGTAGTGGGAGAATTTCGGGAATTTCAGCCGAGCCCCCCATGTCGATCTCGATCTCGGGCAAGAGCGGAATTTCGGGAAGCGTTGCTTCAGGAAAATCCGATTCCGGACTCTCCCCCCGACGGAACTGCGTCGCCGAGGGATCACGGAATGGAGAATCGTCCGCGGGTCCTGGGGGCGGAGGAGGGATTTCGATGACCGAGGGAGTCCGACGGGGAGCCGGTGCCGGATCCTCCTGATCGAGCTCGGGACGAATCTGGAAGAGGGTGACGGCCTGGAGCTGTGCGTCCGGTTCAGAAGGGGAGGGCGGCACGGGCGGCGTATCGATCACCGGAACGTCCAGATCGTCAAATCGGGTCGCGAGGACGTTCGGCTGACCCTGACCCGGATTCGGGGTCAGTTCGGATTGGGCGCGAAGGAAGAAGGTGTCGCCGGGTGGGATCTGCGCGAGCGACAGGATCGGTTCCCCGGTGAACGGCTCTCGAATCTGGACCGTGTTCGTCTCCAGTACCGACCGACGTGGAGACGGGAGAGACGATGAAGCCGAGAAGTTCGGATCGGGGATTCCCTGCGCGTACACCTGGACACGATAGGATGCACCGTTCGGATCGGGTAGCGACTCGATTCGGACCACGGCGTCCTTCGACCGCTGTCCGCTGGCTCCCTGGAAGATCGCGGCTCGACCAATGAGGCGGACCCATCGCGTCGATCCCTCGTTCCAGGTCGCGATCCGATCCGCAGCCAGCATGACCGGTTCACGATTGGCAGGCGAAACAGCACTCGGGTCTTCCTGAGCCCCGACTCGATCGCAAGCCAGTACGGCGAGGGGCACAATCAGGGCCCAAACGCCGATCCGGCGCCGATCGCAGCTCTGGTGGCGACCCTGCACGGCTACACTCCTCTCTCGACCCGAGAACCGAGCCCAGTCAGGACTCTCCGAGTGGACCCTTCGCCAATCCCTCGGCGGAGAATCGAAACACTCGGACAGAACCTCTGGGCCGGCATTGGTCGCCTCGATCCTTCGAAGATCGCTCAACCCGGCATATCGAAGAGGAGTGGTATCGAAGGGGCTCAGAACCGGACGAGCAGACCGCGAGAGGATGCGAGACGTGAAGATCGGCCGGACAATATCGGCCCTTGCCTCTTGCGTCAAGGTGAAGGCCTGGGGAACTGAGACCATGCGGACGCGACACGACCGAAATGGCGGAGCGCTGTCCGATCCCAGTTATCCCAGAGCAAAGCGGCGATCGCGAGGCTCGCGGAGTGTCCGCATCTGACCGGGAAGTAAGCCGTAACTCATGGCCAGCAGGGTCATCGGGTGAAAGGATCGTTTCCGGTTGCCCTGTTCCATTTGCATCCGACAGGTGGAACATTCGGCGCTGGCGAGTTCCAGGTCAGGATCTCGAAGTCGGTGCCGAAGTCCTCGACCCGATCGCAGGGAGGCTCGAAAATGGGTGCGGGCCATCCCGTAAGTCCCGGCCATTCCCGAGCATCCCCGGTCGAGATGCTCGACCTCCAGTTCAGGAATCTGACGGATCAAGTCAAACGAGGGCATCCCGATGTTCAGGGCCCGAAGATGGCATGGCAGATGATAACCGACCTTGGCATGAATCGGCACATGGGGCCTTGGCAAGAGACCGCGTGACCGAAGGCCGATCAAGTAGTGACCCACGTCCATGGTGTTGGCCGCAACAAGCTTGGCGTCGAGGTCATCGGTGAGTTTGAGATATTCTCGGCGGAGCATCAGGGTTGCTGTCGGCTCGGAACACACGACGGTGTGTCCTTCCCGAACAGCGCTTCCCAGAACCCTCAGATTTGCCAGTGCCGCTTCGCGGGCAGCGTCGAGATCTCCGGCCACCATCGCTGGCATGCCACAGCCCCGTTGCCGCTTCGGGACGTAGACCTGAACGCCGCAATGGCGAAGGACTGCGATCACTCCTTCGGCAATGGTGTGATCGTAGTAATTCGCCACGATGTCGAGGAAGTAAACGACCCGAGGACCGGAACGATTCCCCGCCGGTTCGCCGAGCCCCACTTTCTCGGCTTTTCTGACGAATGAAATGCGGTTGGCTTTCGGAAGGCAACGATCCTTCGAGAGACCGACCATCCGATCGAGGACCCATCGGGCCGATCGTGTCCCGATCATCCGGTTATAGAGCTCCGGAACCTGGCTGGCGAGGCGAGACCAGAGCTCGATCCGAGAGAGGAACCATTCCGAGGGATTCAGGCCGTGAATCTCGGCATAGGCCGCCTTGACTTCGAGCATCATCGACGACACGTCGATCCCCGAGGGGCATTCTTGCTCACAGAGTCGGCAATGAACGCAATGCTCTGCGGCTTTTCGGGCGGCTTCGCTTCCCCAGATTGATCGATCAAGCTGACCGGACGCGACATCGCGGATGAGGCCGACCATGGCGCGAGGGCTTTCCGCCTCGCGTCGAGAGGCTCGGAAGCTGGGGCAAATGCGAAGCATAGGGTCGAACGAGCGGCACCCACCACATCCATTACAATCCATGGCATGTTCAAGGGGGCCGCGATCGTCCCACTGGAGCCGGGGTTCGATGATCGGCAGATTGGTGGATGGGGGCGTTGCGGACGATCGGATCGGACGTACCTCGTTTCGCCGGGTTTCATCCTCCAAGAGGCCGGGGTTGAAACAGTCGATCGGATCGAGCAACGATTTCAACGATCGGTATCCAGCTGCTCCCCGGTCAGCCCTGCTTGTTCTTCGGGGAGAGGCGATGCCCCAACCGCCGGGCCGGGCGACCCGACCACCAACGCTCTCGGCGACATCAATGATCGCGTCAGCCAATGGCCGCATCCGATCTCGGCAATACGGATCGCTGAGATCCAAAAACGGGCGGACTCGGAGTTCTCCGGAACCCACACAACCGTGAATCGTCCAGTTGAAATCGAGTGATCGAAAGACGATCTGAAGTTGCTGAACCAGGTCGCGCCAGGATTCGGGGGGGACGTTCAGGGCCGGAACGAGCGCCGTGGGACGTGCCCGGCCTTTCATTGTCATCAATCGGGGTTCGACGGTCTGTCGGAGGTTCAGGGCCCGCTCGCAATCGGACCCCCTGGCCATTTCGATGACCGGGTTCAGACGGGAAGGGTCGCGTGCCAGTCGGTGAACCAGAGCGCGAGCCTGGCTGGCGGGGACGGAGGGGTCGTCTGCGAGAAACTCGACAATCAAGGCGGCTTCAGCCGTTGCCGGGACCGCTCCTTCCCAGAACGGATCGTGCTCCCGAGCCAGTCGGAGCGTACGCCAGTCGAAAAGCTCGCACCGCGAGGGACCTTCCCGAAGGCAGTCAGGAATTGCTGCGGCGGCATCAGAGAGTCGTGAGAAGGGCAGGATCAGGACCCGTTGGCCGTTCGGGATCGAACTGGTTTGCAGCGTCAATTCTGTCATCAAGCCCAGCGCTCCGAAGGAGCCATCCAGGACTCGCTGGAGATGCAATCGTTCCTGACCTCGAAGTGCCTGGAACGGATCGTCTGCGGCATCAATGTTCCGCGACGCGGTTGACGCCTGCCAGTTGAGGAGGGTGGACATACGGCGGCGAAGCGTCCGATCAAACGGCTCGTCCAGCACGCCCGAATCCGTGTCAAGAATGGGTTCGGAGGCAAGCTCACCCGATTCGCCGTTGGAAAAGACGACTCGAGCCCGAACGAGTGCCCTCGAGAGTGATCCGAACCGAAGTGAACGGGGGCCTTTGCCGCCGAGGGCGATCAGTCCGCCAAGGGTTCGGCTCCAGGCCCCCGAAGGATCGGGCCACAGCCGTCGTCCGAGTGGAGTCAGCTGCGCATTGATCTCATCAAGGATGACGCCGGGCTGGACGGTGACACTCGATTCGCCGATCGCCACGATCCGGCGCAGCTCAGAGCTAAAATCCACTACCAGCCCCGGACCGATCGCGGCTCCGAATGGGTTCGTCCCGGCGCCTCGGGCATGAATTGGTATTCCCTCCGAGGCGGCATATCGGACCACCGCCACGACGTCATCGTGCGAACGGGGAGCAACCACGCCAAGGGGATCAACCTCGAACAGGCTCCCGTCTCTCCGGTAGGGGGATCGGGACACCGGATCGAAGGAGAGCGATCCCGAGACGAGCCCCCGAAGATCGTCGTAAACCCGAGCCCTGATTTCATCCACAAGCGTGTCGACTCTCCAGGCGAAGGAGAAAGGAAGGCACTCGATCGTGAGGGTTCAGGAGGGGCAAATCGCCTTCCCATTCCGCGAGGTCAGTTGGAACGCGAGCGATTACACGTGGAAGAGGCATTGATCACGAGATTGCCACGCGCACCATCACAATGCGATCCATGATACCGAACGACCTCTCAAAACGCAGTGCTTGTGTCGGCGCCGGCTTACACCCCTCGGCTCCCACCGTGGATTAAGGAGAGGACTTCCATGCGCGTTGCGACATTGTCTCGAAAAGCTCCGCGCATCGCACTGGTAATGTAGGTACTGCCGGGCTTCTGCACGCCTCGAACGGTCATGCAACTGTGAGTTCCTTCCATCACGACCGCCACGCCAAGAACGTCGAGTTCTTCCATAAGGATGTCAGCGATTTGTTCGGTCAGCTTTTCCTGAACCTGAGGACGTCTCGAAAGCACGTCGACGATTCTCGGGATCTTGGAGAGACCAACCACCTTTCCCGAGGGTAAATACGCGACGTGAGCCTTCCCCGAAAAGGGGAGCAAATGGTGCTCGCAGAAGCTGGAATAGGAAATGTCGCGTACGGTGACCATCTCGTCATACTTCTGAGTAAACCGTTTGGCGAGGTGGATGCGAGGGTCCTGATGAAGACCGCGGAAGACCTCAGCGTACATGCGAGCAACTCGATCGGGAGTTTCAAGCAGTCCTTCGCGATCCGGATCCTCGCCCACCGCGATCAGGATTTCACGGACGGCCTTGCGAATCCGCTCAAGGTCTACCTGGAAGGTCTCGGAGGGAATCGGCTCCCGATCGTCGGAGCGATCGGTAGGGAACTCGTTCATAACGTCGTCTCAAGAACTCGAACCGAGTGAGCCGGCTTTGCCCACGCTCAACCCGGAAGATGACCCTGGTAAGAAAGAAGACGGGCCGAGCCTCGTTCCCCGATGGATTGGGCTGACAGGAACGAGAATTCTCGATCAGTTGAGGCTAAACGGGGGAGGGAAACCTGAGTCGCTCCCATCTCGAGGATCGTCTGCGTTGCTCAGGTGAACTTGCAAGATGTCAATCAGCGACTTCACTCGCTCCTCCACGTGCGTTTCGTTCAGAAACGCTTGCTTCACCGCGCCGGGAAGCCCCAAATAATGCCCGAGGAGGTCGACAAGCACTCCCAGCGGGATGGGCTTGTCGAGAAGACGGGCGATCTCGGGTTCGACCCGCCCTTCCCGGGCACAGAGTTTCCGAAACTGATCAACCAGTTCGTCTCGGAGCGAATCGACCGGGTCGTCAGGATACTCGTCGTCGAGAAGCTCGGCTCGGGCGCGGCGAAACAGTTCGTCCTTCGGAAGTTCGTGAAGCAAACGCACACGTTTCATGCCGACGAGTAACAGATTGTAGCGTCCATCGGCAAGCCGTCGATGATCGAAAATCTTTCCGAGACAGGCGACGGATTCGATAGGAGGGTCTTCCTCGACATTCCAATCAGCCCCGTCTTTGAGCTTGACCATGGCAATCAACCGATCGCCGGCCAGAGCGTCCTCGGTCATCTGACGGTATCGTGGCTCAAAAATGTGCAAGGGAAGGACGCAATGCGGGAATAAGACGACTTCCGGCAACGGAAAGAGCCGGCAAACGCCCTCAAACCCCCTCAATTCCTGATCCGGGTCCATGGACTCCCTCCTCGCCGGACAACGAACCCTTGGTTCGCTGAAAACTCAATCATCATGCGTCCCGCTTGGGTCAGAGGGCCGGATGGGGTGAAATCCAGTCGCTCAAGATGCACCGGGCTCGAAACACTAATCTTGCTCAAAACCATGTTCTTGGAAGGAGTTCCGATCATGCTGGCGATTGTATTCTGACGGCGTGGTCCGACAAGGGAGCCTTACGGGTTTCTCTGCCGTTCACGGAATCGACCTCGCCAGAGACGTTGATAGAGGCGACCCATGTGAGAAGAGTGCCTCACGAAACCCCGGCCTCACGTGCTTGAAATCCAAGTGCCGAGAGAATGTTATGACCCTGGGACTCACCACGTTGCTCAAGAAATCCTCCCATCAGGGATCGCACTGGTCTTCGAATTTCCCGAATCCGGGAATCAGGGTTTCCCCTCCTGACAGGATATAGCGTGATGCGAGTCCCCCGCACGTTCGCTGACCCACGGTCGTCGAGCGTGAGTGATTCTCAGGATGCAGTTTGCAGCAGCGAATCAAGCGTGGGTGGAGCCATGGGTTTGATCACGTCCGGACTTGCGTTGACGCCATCCTTCCGAGGATAAGCACTCACGACAGATCACCCCGAGAGTGTGAAATTGCCACATTCTTCCCGCCATCGTACCACATCCAACATTGAGCCTTCTCAGATTGACAACGAGACAACTGCCCCGACGGCCGTGTCAGGGTTATGCTCAAAGCCGATCCTTGAACGGCATCCTGTTTCGAGAAATGGCTCCTGACGCGATCACCTGATGGAGGGGGCCAGCCCAGGCTCGACCCGAAGTGCCCTCGTTTTGCCACAGGCGACCCGGTCTCGAACTTGATCTCCGGTTGGTTCTTTGAAAGGTATTCTCATGATGACGCGTCGATCGTTTCTCAAGGCTGGAAGTCTGACTGCTTGCGCCCTTCCAGGCCTCGCCTATGGCCTCGACAACACCGACCCACGCGAAGCGGTTGCGGACGTGCTTACCCAGGCAACGACCACCGGCCAGGTGAGCGCGGCGAGCCTCTGCATCCGGCAGGGTAACGATGAGTACGTCCGTCACTTTGGGGCGGCTCGGTCGATCAACGATCTGTTCCTGCTGGGATCGATCTCGAAGCCCATGTCAGTTGCGGCAGTGATGACCTTGTTCGATCAGGACGCCTTCGCGCTCGACGACCCGGCGCATCGATTTCTTCCGGAATTCTTGGGCGAAGACCGCAAGAAGATCACGATCCGACATCTGATGACCCATGTTTCGGGCTTGCCCGATCAGCTTCCTGAGAATGATCTCCTCCGCGCCCGACACGCCCCGCTCTCGGAGTTTGTCGATCACGCCCTCCGGACTCCGCTCGTCTTCGAGCCGGGCACCCGCTACGGGTATTCAAGCATGGCGATCTTGTTGGCCTCGGAAATTGCGCGGCGAATCAGCGGAATCGAGATTCCGGAATTCGTGGATCAGACCATCTTCCGGCCCCTGGGCATGGAGCATTCCGCTCTGGGGCTCGGTCGTTTTCCAATGGAAGCCGTAACCCCTTGCCAGACCGAACGTGCCGCTCCAGAGTCTGGAGCAGGTGATCCCGACGCCCGGTCCTGGGACTGGAACAGCCCTTACTGGCGAGGGCTGGGGGCTCCCTGGGGAGGCGCTCACGCGTCGGCGCCAGACGTGGCCCGGTTCCTTGCCGAATTCCTCCATCAGGAGGGCAAGGTGGTTCGTCCCGAAACGGCTCGCGCGATGATCCGGAATCAACGCTCGGATGCCAATCCTCCTCGGGGCCTTGGCTTTGCGCTCGGGGCGAGTCTGGGCGGTCCTGGTTGCTCCGATCAAACCTTCGGACATACCGGATCGACGGGAACGCTTGCCTGGGCCGACCCAAGATCAAAAACGATCTGCGTCATTTTGACAACCTTACCCGGTCGAGCCGTCGAACCCCATCCTCGTGCGATCGCCTCGGAGAGGCTTGCTGGCTCTTTGCGCTGATCGTCGATAACGGCCGACCGGGTCATCGTGCCCGCGACTCTTGCACCCGCCAACGAACCGGAATTTGCCCCACGATGTCTGCTTTGAATCGGATTCGAACCAACCTGATCACGGGCTTTCTCGGGACCGGGAAGACCACCACGATCAACGCCTTGATTCGCCAGCGTCCCGAGGCGGAACGATGGGCCGTGTTTGTTAACGAATACGGCTTGGTGCCCGTCGATCAGGTACTTTACGAGGGGCAAGATTCCGAGGTGGAGGTTGCCGAACTGGGGGGCGGTTGCATGTGCTGCTCGACGGCATTCTTGATGCCACCGCTCCTGGCCCGGTTGATCCGAACGGTCAAACCCCATCGACTCCTGATCGAGCCGACCGGAGTCGGACATCCCGCGTCGCTGATCGATCAACTCCGTGGCGAGCACTTTGGTCATCTGCTGGATCTCGGCCCGACCCTCTGCGTGGTCGATCCGAAGGACTTTGCCAATCCTCGACTCCAATCGAGCCCCATGTTCTTTGACCAGATCCAGATGGCTGACATCGTCGTCATCAACTGGACCGACATGCGCGACCCTTCACTCGTTCGAGCGTGTCGTGACTGGATCGAGCAGTTTGACCCGCCGAAGCTGTGTGTTCAAGAAACGAATCAAGGGCAGGTTTCGCTCAACTGGCTTGACCTTGAGGGGGCAAGAATTCGTCTCCCCCAGTTCCCCAACGCCCACGACCAGACGCGAAACGCGTTCGAACCACCGGGAGACCAGTCGGAGCATGAGGTGGGCACCGTCGTGCTCGATGATCCCCCTGCGCCGGGGCATCCCAGACGCTTCGAAAACACCGATGGACTCCAGAGCGCCTGCGGATGGATTCTTCACCCGGACGAAATGTTCGATCGTGTCGCCCTCTTCGCGTTTCTCTCCCAGGTTGACCCAATTCTTCGACTCAAGGGGGTGTTCCGCTGCGAGGACGATTGGTGGTCGATCAATCGCGTGAAAGACGAGACAAGCACTCAACAAACCACCTATCGGCGCGATAGCCGCCTTGAGGTGATCTGCGATGGTGAGTCTCTGACCTGGCCCGAGTTCGAGGCAAGGCTGCTCTCCTATCGAATCGACGCAGCCCAGTGAGGTCGTCTCCGAGGGGCTGCGGCGAGAGCCGACTCCGTGCCTCATCTCAACTCGTCAGAGTTCGAATGTCTAATTGCTCCACGATCGGTCACGCATCCCATCCAACCGATCCTCGCACGCTGGGACAGGGGAGCCTTGCGCCGAACAAGGCGGGCTCAGGATCATCCGATCGAGAGCGAGCGGAGCAGGGGGGAGTCAAGGTTGAGGATTGGTGGCAACCGGGGTTTCTTCAGCATTTCCCCAGTCGGACCAACCGAGATAGTAGTTCCGGCTCGGAAAGCCGAGACGTTGAAGCACAAACGCATCAACCGAAGCGCGACCTCCCCCCTGGCAGTGGGTGATCACCGGCTTTCCTGGTTCCAGGCCGATGGCGTTCAATCGAGGTCGAACGGTCTCTTCGGGAAGGAAACGCCCCTCATCATCCACAAGCGTGCTCCACTCGATGTGACAGGCGGTTGGCACATGTCCCCCTCGATTCGAGCGGGCAACCTGGCCGAGAAATTCGGCATCGCTTCGGGCATCAATGACCTGCGCCGATCCGGTTCGGATCGCGTCGAGGACCGTGTCCCGATCCGCATGACGATCCACTCGGAGGGTGACCGGGAAGTCTCGAGGTTCGACACGTACGGATTCGGTCGAAACGGGACGCCCTTCCGACTCCCAGAGCGGAAAGCCTCCGTTGATCAGGCCCACCTCATCGACCCCCAGGTAGCCGACGAGCCACCAGAACCGGGCGGCATCTTTCTGACGGTTCGCATCGTAGATGTAAACAGCCGAATCGGGGGTCAGACCAAGCCGTTTGATCCAGGTCTTCCATCGATCAGGGTCCTGCAACCCTCCCGGCTCACCCGCCAGTCGCTCAACCTCCTTGGTATCAATCCAGACCGCCCCGGGAAGGTGACCCGCGTCGTAATCCTCGCGAGGTCGGACATCGAGCAGGACGAAATCCGGATCGTCGAGCCGAGCTTCAACCTCATCGAAGCTGAGCAGCCGAGCAACCTGTCCCTGATCTCCATCGTTCAGGGGGTTGATCGGCGTGAGCGGTCCAAGCAGGATCAGAACGAAGAGCGGGGCGTTCATCATCGGTTTGCCTCCCTGGATGGTATGGGCGGATTCTGCCGGGCTGATTCCGTTCCGACCGGGCAGTACCCTTGCGGCCCGCATTCTCGGAGCGATAGGATCGGGTGTCAATATCGAGGTTCGATGCCATGAGCGAATTGCTCACCAAACTCTTCTTTGGCGGTTTTGTGCGGATGCACGTGCTGTACCACGCCGTCAAGGAACCGATCTTCGGCGCCGAGATGATTGAGGAGTTGAACCGGCATGGTTATCAGGTCGGGCCTGGAACACTCTATCCGATGCTCCACCAAATGCTGGAATCGGGATTCCTGACTGTTTCCGTCGAAACGGTCAATGGGAAGCAACGCAAGTATTACAGAGCGACTTCCGAGGGAGCCCTGGCCCTTGAGGAAGCCAAATCCAAGCTCCGTGAATTGGTTTCCGAGGTGTTGCACGATCAGGTTCCTGAAGACTGGACGCGACGGGCCGATGCTCCCGATCGAGACGGTTAACGGGGGTGAACTCTCCAAGCCTCCGTCGTCGCATCTCGCCACCTTTGACCCCACGGGCCACCGATCCATGACTCCGATCGCCTTCTCGATGCAACGTCCGTTCACGGTGATGGTGGCGGTCGTTGCCGTGGCTCTGGGAAGTTTGCTCGCGGCATCCCGGATGCCAATCGACATCTTTCCGAATCTGAATCTGCCCGTCGTCTATGTTTGCCAGCCCTATGGCGGCATGGACCCAGCCCAGATGGAGGGATTGCTCACAAATTATTATGAGTATCACTTCCTGTACATCAACGGAATTCACCACGTGGAATCCAAGAATGTGCAGGGAATGGCGATCATGAAGCTCTTTTTCCACCCCGGAACGAACATGGCGCAGGCGATGGCGGAAACCATCGGCTACGTCACGCGATCGAGAGCCTTTATGCCCCCTGGCACCGTCTCCCCGTTCATCACCCGCTTTGACGCGGGAAGTGTTCCGGTGGGCTACCTCGTGCTATCGAGTGAGACTCGGACGGTTGGAGACATCCAGGATCAGGCGTTATTTCGGGTTCGGCCCATGTTCGCGGCGCTGCCGGGCGTGTCAGCTCCCCCGCCGTTCGGAGGAAGTCAGAGGAGCGTGGTCATTCGGCTCGACCCAGAACGGCTGCGGGCGTACTCGATGTCGCCGAATGAAGTGATCAGCGCGCTCACCTCCGGAAATGTAATCAGTCCTTCGGGAAACATCCGGATCGACGATGAGATGCCCATTGTTCCGGTGAACTCACTCGTCAAAAACATCGACGAATTACTTGCTATTCCCATCCGGCCCGGGGTCGATCCAACGGTCTACCTCCGTGATGTAGGGACGGTCGCCGATTCAAGTGACCTTACGGTGGGATATGCGCTTGTGGATGGAAGGCGAGCGGTATACATCCTTGTGACGAAGCGGGCCGAGGCATCCACGCTCTCCGTTGTTCGGAATGTGAAGAATGCTCTGCCGGAGATGCAGGCAGTCCTCCCGGACGACATCCGCGTGAGCTTCGAGTTCGATCAGTCACCGACCGTGACCAACGCGATCGAGTCGGTGGGGGTTGAGGGGTTGCTCGGGGCCGGGCTGATCGGGGTGATGGTCCTGGTCTTTCTGAGAGACTGGAGGAGCGCGGTCGTCATTGTTCTGAACATTCCCATCGCCATCGCGGCCGCGCTGTTCGCACTCTGGTTGACCGGCCAGACGATGAACTTGATGACACTCGGTGGCCTGGCCCTGGCCATTGGCGTTCTGGTCGATGAGTCGACAGTCGCAATCGAAAATATTCATGTGCGGATGAGAAAGGATTCCTCCCTTGCAACCGCCGTGAAACGAGGGACCTCGGAAACGGCAGCGCCACGGTTCCTGGCGATGCTCTGCATTTTGGCTGTCTTCATCCCGTCGTTTTTTATGGAAGGATCTGCCAGGGCACTTTTCGTGCCGATGTCGCTGGCTGTCGGCTTCGCAATGATTGCGTCCTACATTCTCTCCAGCACGTTTGTTCCCGTGATGACGACGTGGATCGTTCGACAGAAGCACACAGGAGCGAGTGATGCTCAGTCGAGGCGCCCTACCGCCTTCGACCACTTTGCCGGCGGCTACGCAGGCTTGGTTCGGGGGCTGACGCGCATCGCCCCAGTGGTCGTGATGGTTTATCTCGTCGGCGCCGGGGTGGTCGCCTATGGCGTTGGTCGTCACCTTGGCCTGGAGATCTTCCCAAGTGTCGATGCTGGCAGATTCCAACTGAGATTGAAAGCGCCGCCCGGAACTCGAGTGGAGAAGACCGAACAGATCATCCGAGACGTGCTCGCGACCATTGAAGACGAGGTGGGCCGAGACGCAATCGAAATCTCGGTCGGATATGCTGGTCTGATTCCCTCAAGCTATCCAATTAATGCAATCTATCAATGGACAGGAGGTCCAGAAGAGGCGATGCTCCGAGTTGCCCTGAACCAGGGAACCGGCATCCAAATTGAGGAGTTGAAACGCACGCTCCGCGAACGCCTGAAGACCGAGATGCCCTCGGTCGCCTTCTCGTTTGAACCGGCCGATATCGTCAGTGATGTCATGAGCTTCGGCTCTCCCACGCCGGTCGAGGTTGCCGTCAGCGGCCCTGACTTCGCCGACGTGCGACAGCATGCCGAACAGATCCGGGCCGAGCTGAGCACAACACCAGGCTTAAGCGACGTGCGTTACGGCCAAACACTCGATTATCCTTCTGTTCAGGTGACGATCGATCGTGAGAAAGCGGGTTTGAGTGGAATCACCCCCGAAGAAATCGCCCGGTCGTTGGTCACGGCGACCTGGTCCAGCCGCTTCGTCGTGCCGAACTACTGGCCCGACCCAAAGTCGGGGATCGGTTATCAGGTCCAGATCGAGATCCCGTATCAGGAAATGACTTCGCTTGAGGATATCAGGACCCTTCCAATCCGTCAGGCTCAGGGAGATGGAGTTCCACTCCTTCTCCGCGATGTGGCCAGCGTCGAGCGCTCCACCGTGCCCGGACAGTTCGATCGCTACAATATGAAACGGACCCTGACCCTGACGGCCAATCTAGCTGGAATGGATCTCGGCCGCGCATCCGGGGCAGTCGATCGCGCGATTGAACAAGCCGGTGAACCACCGAAAGGTGTGACGGTGGCGGTGCGGGGCCAACTTGTCCCACTTCGCGAGATTCTGAGCGGCCTTTCGATTGGCCTGGGCATGTCCATCGTGGTCATCGTCTTGGTGCTGACTGCGAATTTTCAGTCGGTTCGTCTGGCCCTGGTCGCGGTCGCTGCCGGGCCGGCGGTCATCGCTGGAGTGGTCGTGGGATTGTGGGTGACCGACACCACGGTGAACATTCAGTCATTCCTGGGAACGATCATGGTCTTCGGCGTGGCGGTCTCCAACGCGATCCTCCTGGTGACCTTCGCCGAGCAAAGCCGGGTCGTCGAGGGGCTCTCTGCCCGGGATGCCGCCGTGGCCGGTGCTCAGGCTCGACTTCGGGCAATCCTGATGACTAGTGGCACGATGATTGTCGGAATGTTGCCGATGGCATTGGGACTCGGGGAGGGAGGGGATCAGACAGCTCCGCTGGGACGCGCCGTGATCGGTGGACTCTCCTTCGCCACTCTCTCGACCCTGTTCGTTCTCCCCAGCGTTTTCACGCTCATCCAGGGCCGGATGGGGCGCGACTCCTCGTCGCTCGATCCGGATGATCCGGACAGTCCGCACTACGTCGGAGTTCCTGCGCCTCACCTCGGCTCTGCTCCCCTGAGTGGCGGAACGAGCCTCGAAACCGAGAGGGTGATCTCGCATTCAACCCCGCCTCCTGCCGCTCCGCCACTCGGTCAGGCGTCTACCGAACCGACTTCTCAACCGCCTCATCCTTCTCCCCCAAGCGGGACCAACGGCGACACGGGAGCCACGTCATGATGCGTTTGCGATTCCACCCGAGACGAGGGCTGAGCATTGCGATGGTGGTTCCTGGACTTGCAACACTCACGGGTTGCGGATCCGCCGGTGATGCCGTCCCGCTTCAAGCCCAGACCACCTCTGAGGCTCCAACGCCACGGGTCTCCACCGTCTTACCCGAACGGGGAACAATTCGCCGAGTCACGAGCGAACCTGGCCAGATCGAGGCATTCGAAACCACTGACCTCCTGGCGAAAGTTGCCGGCTATGTTCGGAGCCTGGCCGTAGACATTGGAGACCCGGTTGAGGCCGGTCAAGTCCTTGCCGAACTCGACGCTCCGGAACTGGAAGCGGAGCTTGACCGCAAACAGGCACACCTGGAACAGGACGCCGCCGACCTCGACCGGGCCCGGGCGATGGTCGAGGTTGCTCAAGCGGCTGTTGCCACCGCTCAGGCCGGGATTCAGGAGGCCAGGGCCGCCACGCGACGCTCCGAAGCTGAGATTGACCGCTGGCAGGCGGAATATGATCGGATCGACCGCCTCGTCAGCGAGCGAGCCGTCACGGAGGGACTCCGCGACGAAACGCTCAGTAAACTCGAAGCAGCACGCGCCTCCCGAGACGAGGTCGAAGCCCAGATTCAACTCGCGGAAGCGGTTCTCCTTCAAGCCGAGGCTGAGCGCGCGCGAGCGCTGGCCGATGTTCGTGTCGGCGAGGCCCACGTTCGGGTTGCCGAGGCAGACGTCCGGCACGCCGAAGCCATGAAATCTTTCACCCGAATCGTGGCACCCTTCAACGGGATTGTTACGAAGCGCTTCGTCGACACTGGTCACCTGACGGATCCCGGTGGTTCCCGCGATCCGTTACTCTCGATCGCACGAACCGACATCGTTCGAGTGGTCGTCGGCGTGCCTGAGGTCGATGCTCCCTTGGTCGATGTGGGAGACCGGGCCGAGATCCGGGTTCAGGCGCTCGGCGGCCGAACATTCGAGGGAACGGTGACCCGCGCGTCCTGGGCACTCGATCGTGCCACCCGGACCCTCCGAGCCGAGATCGACCTGGAAAACTCCGATCGCACGCTTCAGGCCGGACTCTACGTCTACGTTTCCATTGTTGCGGAACAACGCGACGAGGTCCTAACGCTTCCACTATCCGCGGTACTGACCGATGACGAGGGCCAGTCCTCCAGCGTGGTGATCGTCGATGGTCGAATCCAGCGGCGAGCGCTCGAACTCGGACTGAGTGATGGGACTCGGGTTGAGGTTCGAGCCGGCCTCAAGGAAGGAGAGCCGGTTGTCACCTCCGACCCCTCCGCGTTCGACGACGGTCAGGCTGTCGAGGTCATCGAGGCGTCGTTCTGATCGTTGGATTGAGCCCTTCGTACTCTCACAATGAGAACACGCAGCACGTGATTGAAGCAACGTTGCCAATCGCACCATTGGGAACGATTGTCTGGTCCGTCTCATGCCATTCAATATCGAAGACCGATAACAGGAGAACAAGGAAGGCAGATCGTCCTGAAGGTCGCGATTCCAGGGACGATGAGGGCGAAGCGGCATCGTTCAGGGAGGCCGGCACGCATGGAATCCGTTCGACGGAACGCAACCCGAGCGGCTCAAAAACGAACGATGCTCGGCCTGCTCATGCTGTGTGTCCTCCCCGAAGGATCGGCTGACCCGTCCCATGCCGCTCAGGAGCCCTTTGACCCGCCGAGAATCGAATTGAGAGAGGGGATGCCCTCTGCACTCAGCAGGGTGCGCGCGGATGCCCCGTCGTTGGAAATTCGGAACGACCTCCCTCCCTTACCGCCGGTTGGCACCAGCCGTTCGACGGACATTCGTTTACGAGACGATCCGGGATCGCCACTGGTCCCTGACCAGCCCGTCTTGCCGATCGATCTTGCCAATGCCTTGCGGTTGGCCGGGGCCCGCGACATCGAAATTCAGATTGCCAGGCAACGGGTTGCCGAGGCGCTGGGAGAGCTTCAGCTGGCCCGCTCCGCCTGGCTTCCGAGCATCTTCTACGGTCCTCAATGGATGCGTCACGACGGTCAGGCGCAAATCGTTGAAGGACCGGTTCAGACCATTAGCAAAAGCAGCCTCTTTGTCGGCGGGATGGCGGCGTTGGGTGACGGAATTTCCGGCCCGGTTCCGGCAGGCGGACCGCCGAACGTGGGAGGGTTCTCAACCATCCTGAGACTCTCCGACGCGATCTTCCTTCCCATGGCCGCCCGTCGGGTGGTTGATGCGGAACGGGCCGGTGTCTCGGTCGCGGTCAACAATGCGATTCTCGGGGTGGCCGAAGCATACTTTGATCTTCAGGCCGCCGCGGGAAGGCTCTCTATCGCATCGGAGGCTGCCAGGAATGCCGAGGTCCTGGTCGAACTGACCAGTTCGTTCGCCGAGTCGGGACTTGGCCTCGAAGCGGATTATCGTCGGAGCCTAGTCGAGCGGGATCTCCAACGCAGGGAAGTCGCCGAGGCCGTTGGAATGCTCGAAATAGCTTCCGCCGAGCTGATCCGCCGGACCCGGCTCGACCCGAGCATCCTTGTCGCACCCGTTGAACCTCCTGAGTCGATCCTCCGCCTGATTCCTGACGACACTCCACCAGATGCGTTAATCACCACTGCCCTGTTGAACCGTCCTGAACTGGCCGAGCAACGCAAATTCGTCGAGGCGACCCTCATTCGTTTGAAGCAGGCCCGCTTACGTCCCTTTGTGCCTAGCCTCTCGACCAGGGTTTCCGGAGGCGGTTACGGCGGCGGTCGAAATGACTTTTTCGGCAATTTTGACGGACGCTTCGATACCGACGTGAATGTCTTCTGGGAACTCCGGGGACTTGGGGTCGGTGACGCGGCTTACATGAAGATGGCCAATGCCCGCAATCAGGAGGCAAAGCTTCGCGTTCTCCAGATCCAGGACCGAGTGGCCGCCGAGGTGATTCAGGCGGAGAAGATGCGGCTTGCAGCCGCCCGACAGATCACTGAGGCCGAACGGGCGGTGCCCGACGCCATTCGCTCACTCGAATTGAATTTGGCCAATATTCGCCGAGGAGCGGGCCTTCCCGAAGCGACCCGCCCCATTGAGGTCCTCCAGCCGATTCAGGCCCTCGCCCGAGCCAGACAGGAATATCTCGATTCAGTGCTCGACTACAATCGAAGCCAATTCCGCCTCTACGCTGCGATGGGAAGGCCCGAAACCTTGCCATCTGCCGCGACTCCAACCGAGTGGATCCTTCCCCCCGCGGTGGATGTCGCTGACCCGATCGGCCCCCCAATCCTCCCGGAAACCTCCCGTTGATTCCTGAAAACCAACGGAGCACGCGGCAAAATGGAAACGTGCTTCCGTGAAGGCTTGACAAGCATTGGATGCTTTTTCAACGGGGGGAGCCCGCGATCAGGGACGGGATGAGGATTCCTGTCTGCGAAGCTCCTTGAGGTACCTCTGGGCGGCGCGGTCGATCCAGGAGGTCCGGCACTCGCTGCAAAGCTGTTCAAACAATCGGATCGCCTCTTCAGTGCGGCCTGATCGTGCGAGGGCAACAGCCTCGTTAAATCGCGACTCTCCCGTCGTCAACACGGTTGCCATGATACGAATCGCCTCCTCGGGCGTGATGTTCGACCGAACCTTTTCCAGGATCGGAGGTTCGGGATCGGTCAGGAGCTTGTAAGCGTCTGGAACCCGTTCTCGGAACAACCGCCCGCGCATATCCGCCTGAAGGTTCATGGCATCACCGCCTTCACGGCCGCCTAAAGGATCGATGTCGGCGATCGCCAGTGCATCCGGACCCTCCGCGGTCGCGAGAATCTTGCCCGTGGGAGCGAGAATCATGCTTCCCTGACCGCGATTGGCCACGACCAGATAC
The DNA here is from genome assembly GCF_009177065.1 of Tautonia marina. Lineage (NCBI taxonomy): Bacteria > Pseudomonadati > Planctomycetota > Planctomycetia > Isosphaerales > Isosphaeraceae > Tautonia > Tautonia marina. The sequence goes on along the minus strand of NZ_WEZF01000002.1, from coordinate 38,742 downwards.
ATGAAGTTTTCCACTGCACGCGTGCGAAACGCTGCCAGGCTGATCTCCTCGTCACCGATGGCCGCTCCACCGAGCGTCGGATGGAAGACAAGATCGGCTCCCTGCAAGGCAAGACACCGCGCCGCCTCGGGGAATACCATGTCATAACAGATCAGCATCCCAACCGTTCCCAGGTCCGGTGTCGGGAACACCGGGAAATCATTTCCTCGACGGCGCGATTGCTCGGCCATTGGCAGGTTCACTTTGCGATATCGGCCGATCTCCTGACCGTCTCGGCCAATCAAAAATGCCATGTTATACAAATAGCCGTCTTTGTCGATCGCGTCATTGCAGAGGACCAAATACATCCGGTGCTCGGACGCCGCCTTGCCGAGCCGCGAGAGCATCCGAGCCACGGCAACGGGAAGGACTTCCTCCAGCAATTCCGAATTGGCCGCTTCCCAGTTGAGAAGTCCAAGGGTGTCTTCCGGAAACGCCAGGACATCGCAGCCCCTCGCACCAGCCGTATGAACGATTTGTTCCAGTTCTTCAAGCGAGCCGTCAACGCGATCGAGAACCTCCGAAGGGGTCAACCGGAAATCGATCGTTCGATTCTTTGGCTGGGCCGCGGCCACTCTCATGATCGAGGATGGTTTCGACTCACGTTCCTCGGTCGTCTCCGAGGCCGAAACCGTTGAGGCCGAACCGGTCAACAACACGAACGCTGCGACCCAGCTGAACGCGGTTCCTGGTCGTGGTTGTTGATCCCGAATCAGGGTGTTCATGGAGAGCCTTTGGAAAAAGAGGAATCGGTTCTGTTGCGTTGATCTTGGACTGTCGAATTGGAGAATCAGTGATTCCGCAACCCACGCGAGTGAATGTCAGGGAGAGCGGTTTCCTGCGCCGAGGCTCACACGTTCTGGATTCCCGGCACAACAAAGGGTGAACGACCCTCTCGAGTGAGCAAGGAATTGGCCTCGGAAGAATCTGTAAATCGTTCCTGATCCGAGTCGATGGACAGTAATGGTCCAGCTGTCAGCGGGGTTTGCTCCAGGTTGACTTCGTTGTCGCGAAGGTGATCCACCATCCGCTCGAAGGTTCGGAGGACCTCGTCGTGGAGCGCGTACGTTTCGAGCTTGCTGGCAATCTCCTGCGGGGGAAGTTTCTTCCCAAGGCGGTACGAGAAGTTGCCGACATGGCAGAGCGCACTCGAAAGATGCCCCTCCAGAATGTCGGCCTTCAGTTCGTCTCGCCGACCGCTTCGAACCGCCTGGATGAAGTTGGCAAAGTGATTGACCGACGGGCCTTCAAACGTCTGGACGAGATTCCCATCCAGGTCGAACAGCGACGATCCCGCGATGAACCCCTCGCTCCCGTGGACAATGGAGCCGGCCTGGAACTTGGTGCTGAAGGGATCGGTCTTGAGCCCACGCACTTCCTGAATAATGGTGCTCGAGGGGAAAGAGTGAACGACCATCTGCGTATTCGGCGTCTCTCCCGCATCCTCATAACCGAGTCGGCCGCCAAGACTGAGCACCGAGTTTCCCAGGCCGGTCAGATCCATTAGCCATCGGCAAATGTCCACATAATGAATGTTGTTGTTGCCAAGCTCGCCGTTGCCTGTGTTCCAGTCCCAGTGCCAATCATAGTGCAATCTTGGACGGGTCAGCGGCTCATATGCGGCCGGCCCCAGGAACAGGTTGTAATCGACATGGGCGGGCAACTCGTACGTCCCTCGTGGCCCGATACTCCCTCGCTGGCCGTAGATAATGGTTCGTGCGAAGGTCACATCACCGAGCTTGCCATCCCGGATATATTCTGCGGCGGCGGCCAGGGCGCCACTGGAGCGATTCTGGGTCCCCGCCTGGCAGATCCGGCCGGTTTCCTCGGCAACCTGAACCATTCGGCGCCCTTCGCTGACGGTGTGGCTGACCGGCTTTTCCACGTAGACATCTTTTCCGGCTTGCATGGCCCAGATCGCAGCCAGAGCATGCCAGTGGTTCGGTGTCGCGATCGAGACCGTATCTACCGAGGGGTCGTCGTTGACGACTCGTAGGTCCTGAACTGCCTTCGGCCGGCGCCCCTGGTCCTTCTCAACCGTGTCGGCAAGTTCTTCGGCAAGCGTCCGATCGGGATCGCACACGTAAGCGATTTCGACTCCCTCTTGCCGTCCGAACTGCGCGGCATGAACACGGCCGCGAATGCGGCAGCCCAGCACCGCATGTCTGATCCTGTCGTTGGGAGCGTCCGCTTTTGCGTCCTGGGCCAGGAGCCGCTGAGGCCGAGAAGCCGTCGCAACGCCCGCCGCCGCTGCCGCAGCAATCATCGATTCTTCAAAGAATCGCCGACGCGTGGATTTTGACATGATGATTCCTTGGTTTTGATTGAAATGAGCGATGGGCGTAACCCAATGACGGTTCGACGACTCGGACGCCGGTTCAAGATCCTTCCGGGAGATCGACCCATCGTCTCCGTTCCACGGGGCCGACCACTTCAGAACTTCGGGGTAGAAAGGGAAACAGTGTTGCTCGTGCCTCAGAATCAAGGGGAGCGCCGAATTCCGATACTTCGAACGCCTCGATGTACCGAATTCGGAATCCCTCATCCTCACCATAGATCTGGACGACCAGATCACGATACCGGTCCGCAAGCGGTGTGATTCGCTCTTGAAAGCGATCAGCCAGCCATGCTTTCCGAAGCGAATCGCCTTGCGGAACTTCCTCGGGGTGACCAGCGTTGAACGGAAGCCATTCGTAAAACTGCGATTGATGGCAGTGCAACATGGCTACCAGTCGATCAAATTCCTCTTCGATGTTCACAACTACTTGCGGCTCGAATCGGCACGGGCGTGTGAAGGCATCCGAGAACGAGAGAATGACGGGTGATCGGGGCAGATGTGGCACGTCTGGACAGATCGCGGGCACGGTGAGCAGGTAGGATGCATCTTGGACGAGCAAGCCGGTAAAGCGATGGTCGGGATGATAGTCGGTAGTGCGATGCGTGATGATCAGGTCGGGCCGGAATTCCCTGATCATCCGGATCACCTGATGTCGAATCTCCACGCGGTCATCAAGTTCTCCGTCGGGGTAATCAAGCACGACATACGAGGCCCCGATGACCGCGGCCGCCGCCTGAGCTTCTGCCTTTCGGCGCTGGATGAGTTCCGACCCTGTCATCTCATGATGACCCGCCCGGCCGTCTGTCATACTGACCATGCGGACCACGAATCCCAGATCAGCCCATTTGGCCGCTGTGCCACCGGCTTTGAGGTCGGCGTCATCGGGATGGGCACCAATGAGGAGAATCCGAGGGGGATGATCGGTCATCAACGGCCTCCTTCAGGCCGGAACGAGTGGTTGCGTCGATTCGGCCCAATTCTTCCGAACCGAAGTCTGGATCTGTGTTCGGGAGAGGAGTCTCTCATCGAATCAAGGGGCTCCTTCCTGATGTGAACGAGTCTGTGCCGAATCTCTCGATCGTTTATCCCCACGGAAGGTTCTCCGAAACTCAAGCGGATGGTCGGTCAACACCGCGTCCACTCCTGATTGAGCCGCTTCCCGCCAGTTGATCGGTTCGACACCGGCGACCTTCGGTCCGGCGATGAACACCTGTTTGCCGATCGCATGGGCACGCTCCACTTCGCCGGGCGAGGGAATAGTACGGACGTAGATCCAGTCCGCATGAGGGTCCGACATCGCGGCTTCGAATTGCTCCGGCGATTCGGCAAGATGGGCCACATGAGTCTCCGGATCAGCTTCCCGGAGCCGACGACGCAGGTCGGAATTCCCGATTGCGAGTCCGATCATCACAAGACGATCAAGGACCCCGAGCCTCCTGGCCATTCCGACCACGTCGTCAGCCAGAGACGCGTCGTCGACTTTGAGGTCGATTGCAACCAGGATGCGGTCCCCTCGACCGTCTTTGAGAAGCGTGAGCACATCTTCGAGCGTTGGAACTGGCTCGCCAGAGAAGACGGAATCGAACCAAGAACCTGCATCAAGCAATTCGATCTGTTCGAGTGTGCGTTGGTGAATTGACCCGTGTCCATCGGTCGTCCGATCGACCGTCTCGTCGTGAAGACAGACCAGGGTGCCGTCGCCGGCGCGCCTTACGTCGAGTTCAAATCCAATCTGCAAGTCAATACATGCCCTGAATCCTGCCAGGGTGTTTTCTGGAGCATGGGACAACAGGCCACGGTGACCAACTGGGAAAGGCGATCTTCCTGTTTCATCGTCAGTCGGAACCAGCCCAACGATCAAGGGAACCAGACCGATTAGTAAGTTCGTCATCGAAGGTTCTCCTGCTATCGATCGAGCGGACGTGGAAATCACCTGGTTCCGTCCGGCGGTTGAGCCTGATCCGTCTGCGTGTCGCCTGTGACTGGAAGGAGATGCAAGATCGTCTCCGTCACTTTCTCCACGCCAGATCGAGATGAAATCACCGGAAATGTGCGTCCCTGCGACCACGGACCCAGGAGATCATCGTAGTGGGGGCTGCTCGGGTCACCCGACTGCCCGGGAGCATTTGTTCCCAGCGATCGATCCCAGTCACCGACGACGGCGATCAAGCGAAACGAGGCACCTGACGCCTGGTTGTCGGCATCGGAAGTGTTATTGACCGTGCTCCCGTTGCCTCCTCTGGGACGAGGCTCCGGATCGAGTCGCGCCCGGGTCGCATCATCCACTGCTTCGCTCAGTGCGTGGAATAAGTGAATGTGTTTGAGCTGGGATTGACCATAATTCCAATGACTCATGTCCTCCCCCAACCGTTGCGTCAGCTCAACCTGGGCCTGCTGAAGGGCGTCGATCAGCAAGGCGTCGCGTTCGGCAACCGGGTCAGGGCCGAGCCTCCCATCAGGGGATGTGAGCCACTGGATGACCTTTTGCGTGGAGATTGATCGCGGAGGAAGCACCGATCGGGCCTCTTCATGCATAAACCTTTGGCCTACGGCATCCTTCAGGTGTTTCTCCCAGGTCACATAGATTGCCGCCGCGATCGAGTCGCGGTCGAGCACGAAGTCCCAGGATGTGAGCCGATCGAGCCCTTGCCGAGTCCGATCGTCCTTTGGTTCAAGCCCCCGAAGCAGCGGGATGAGGAGGCGAGCGGGGATTGACAGTTCGTCCTGCTGCAACTGAACCATGTCTCCCAGCGCCAGGAGGCGGCCCGAGTTCAGGACCTCCGCCACTCTGGCGAATCGAAACGGGTCGGCCCAGACGAAGCCGATTGCGTGAGGGTATCCCGGTGGCAGGTTGTCCTGATTGGCCGACCCGAGCCAGCCCTCGGGTGGGTCGATCCGATGCGGAAGTTCCTCGGCGGGCAGGTATCCCTCCCACTCATAACGGCCGTCACCCGGCACAGGGAGCAGGCCATCCCAGCCGCGTCGAATCGGTGCCAGCCCGACCGCCTGCCAGCCAATATGACCATCCACGTCGGCCCAGATCATGTTCTCCGAAGGGGTGAATGAGTACCGGCAGGCCTCGCGGAATTCCTCCCAGGTCGCGGCCTGGTTCATTCGCAAACTGGCCAGGTACGGGGCCGTGCCGACCTCAAGCCAGGCGGCCCGCAAAGCGTACGCCCGGTGATGCTCCGGGTCTTCGTACAGGACCGGACCATGACGGGTGAATTTCAGATCAACGGTCGTTTCACCCTCGCCCTTGACGGTGAAGATTTCTGGCACCACGCGCATCGACTCCCAACCGTCGCCATAACGGTACTGGAGCGGGTTGTTTGGGTTCGTCTCGTAGACATAGAGATCTTCCTGGTCAATCGGGAAGATCGTCAGTCCCCAGGCTCCTCGCCGGTTGTGGCCGATGGAAACCCCTGGCAAAGCCGGCTCTCCACCACCGATCACATCCCATCCCGGCCCAACCAGATGCACCCAGTAGCGGAGCGAGGGAATTTGCATGGAGCGGTGTGGATCGTTCGCCAGCAAGGGCCGCCCGGAGAGGGTGCGATTTCCGGCAATCGCCCAGTTGTTACTGCCGAGCAGGCCGGGGTCATTCTCAAGTTCTGGAAGGAATGAGGATGTTGCCGACAGTTCCTCCTCGTCAGGCAGATCGTCCCGCCGGAATTCCGGTGTCACATCCTTGGGTGCAAACTGCACCCCGGCTCGCGAGGCAGCATAGCGTTCCAGGATGTCTCGGGAGATCAAGGCCGTGTCGACGGCCTTGTCCGGAATCAAGTCCGGCTGTCCTGGATGAAGGTTCAACAACGCTCGGGTCCGATCTGAGCCGAGGAGGTGAACAAGTTGGGCGAATTGCACTTCCTGGGTCGCATTCCGGAACAGACCGTTGTGCCGGGAGACGACCACCTCGGGCGTCCAGTGTCCGGGAGTGATTCCCAGGATCAGGAAGGGGAGCGGGAGGCGCTCCGGTTCTCGAATGGTGAGATCGATGTAAGCGTTGATCCCCTCGACAAAGGCCGTGATAATCCCCGCCCCGCGCGGATGATAATGCGCCAGTTCCTTGGTCATCTCACCTCGGAATTTCAGGAGACGTGCCCCGACGTCTCCCTGGAGCGCTTCCGGCCCTCGAAGCTCGGCCATTGTTCCAGTCGCCTGGCGTCTCCATAGTTCGAGCTGAAACAGCCGATCTCGTGCCGCATTGAAGCCCTGAGCGAAGAACAGGTCGTGTTCCGTCCGAGCGTAAATGTGAGCGATTCCCCACGAGTCCCGGAGGATTTCCACCGGCTGATCAAGTCCTTGAGTGAGGAGTTGTTCCTCGGCCCCTCGGGAGATGTTGGAGACGGCGGCGAGGAGAAACACCACCAAACCGAACCTTGTTGGCCGAATCCTGGTGACCTGGCTTCGAACTCGATCCTGCGTGTGCACGATAGACCTCATTGCTCGGGCCTGGCTGAACGCGGTCGTGAGCCGCGTGCCTGGAGATGAGCTTCGAATCAGGGCTTCAGAACGTAGTCCAGAAATTGAAAGATCTGTTCGTTTGATTCTTCCGTCGGACGGTGTCCCGGCCGATTGGTCATGGCCACTCGGTGTTCGGAACCGAGTATCCTGTTCACCGCGATCGAGTGATTCAAGGCTCGCCAGCGTTCGGGAGGATCTTCCGATCCCCCGGAGACAAGAAACGGTCGAGGGGCCATCAACGCATGAAGTTCATGCAGGTCGCGGCCTTCCTCGATGAGTTGCTTGTATGATCCCGTTCGAGGACTCTCTGGTGAGATCACCCCCCTGGGGCGAGTGCGATCAGGTTCCCAGCCCAGGTACCAGGGTTCCCAGTAATTGACATTCGGGCGCGACTCGTCGAAAACGATCCCAGGGTCCGACCAGACACCGCAGGCAAACGGCTCGTGCAGGCAAGAGGCGAACAAGGCCCACTTGCCGCCGTACGAGTGCCCCATCACTCCAATCCGCTTCGGGTCGATTTCCGGCATCCTTACCATCGCGTTTGAAGTATTGGCCGCCATGAATGCAAGGTAAGAGAGCGGCTGAACTCCGAGCCGCCCGGCTTCCGGAGTCACCGCGCTCGGGTCGATCCCGAGCGACAGGGCGACGAAACCACGTTTCGCGAGCTGGCGCGCAAAGTCGAGTACAGGATTTCCCTCACCGATCGCTGTTCCCGGCTCATAAAACACCACCAGCATGGCTGGAAAGGGCCCCTCACCTTCAGGAACAAGCAGATAGCCGTCCAGTGTCCGATCCTCGGGGGCGACCTCGATTCGCACCGTGCGTTGCTCGAAGCCATCCAGCAGTTCCGTCCCCAGGGTTTCGGTTGTCGGTGCCTCGATCAAAGGAGGCCAGGCCCCCATGATGCCGTGCCAGGTCTCGAGAATCTCCTGTCGCCGTTCCCGCCAGTCCGAGACACTCCGCACACGACGACCGTCAGAAAAAATCAGCGGTGAGGAATGCGTCTCTTCGTCCCCTTCGAATGCGGTCGGGGGTCGGAAGGCGTCCTGGAGCGAGTCGGGAACCTTGATGGCTCCCGTTGCAGGGTTCTCGCGAGCATCGGAGTGCTCGGGAGCCGTCAGGAGCGGTCGAAGGGCTGGCTCGAAAGCGTTGGCCATGCGGAGAAAGCCCAGATCGGTCGGATGGGAGCCGTCGACCGTCGCTTCACCGTCGTCCCCAAGCTGGGGGTCACCGGGCAAGTAGGTCAGCCCCTTGACCCCTGAGGCAACCAGGCGATCAAACGCCGCTCGCAGGGCCGCGCGAGAGGTTTGGTTTCGCTCTCGTTGAGCCGCGATCAGGCGAGCGTTGGTATAGGTGCGATCCTCGGCCAGCACAATGGGTGTCTCGGGTCTCGCAGCTCGAAGAATCCGAACAAACGGCTCAACGCGGGCCTCGACCTCCTCAGCATTCATGTTTGGCAAACAATCGATCACGTAAACAGCTGGATCGATTTCTGCGAGCAGTTCGGCCAGTTCCGCTTCCATCCTCCCGTTGCCCGAGAATCCCAGGTTGATCACCGGACGGTTGAACCGGCGGCCGAGAATCGCCGTGTGCACCATCCCCGGTCGAGAGGCACAGCCCCCCTGAGTGATCGAGGTTCCGTAGACGACAATGGGTTGTTCCTGCCCCTCGGGCCTTGCGGGTGCCTTGGCAAGGGACGTTCCTTCGGGAAGCCCGATCTCGACCGACTCCACGCCGTTGTAGAGCGGCAGATAGAGCAAGTACTCGCGAGCCTCTGGTGGAAGTCCCGACGCCAACGTCACGGTGTTGGTCACCGCATTGGGAAAACCGACGCCGACCCAATACCACTGGTCGTCGACCCTGGCATAGAGGTCGAGTCCACTGACCCCCGTGGCAGGCATATGAGGCATGTCCAGTCGATCGGAGATCAGGGTCCAGTGGGCCCGGATCGTCGGGGCGTCGGTCACGAACCGAACACAGAGTCCGGCCGAATGGCGGCTCAGGCTCCAGACCGGATCGCGGACGACTCCCTCTGCTCGGGCCGGGAGTCGGTCGAAGGGTGCCTTCGTATCCGTCCAGCCCTGTCCCTCAAGGCCCAGCAGCCGGACATCGTACCAGCGCGTGGGATCATCCGGTCGAACGGTCGCTTGACCGGGGTCGATACGATCCGAGGCAACCACGAACTGCCCCGAAAACAGGAGCCCGGCCAGCGCAACCAGGGCACAACCAATGCGGTGGTTCATCTGAGTGATTCTCCGACGATGTGACGACGACCGAGCCTCTCGCACCATGCCACTCACGCGAGCTGGTCACGGTCAACGTCTCCGAACATCGTCCCTCATGATCACGCGGTCGACCTCGCCATGCAAGGATCAGGACGGCCAGTCGGACCGATAATGGACACTTTCAAATTTTTTGATAAAAAAACATGAAAAAATGGAATGATTCATCCAGCAGCGAGGAAGTCGTCAATCCGCTGTTGCAATGCGGAGCAGGGAATCGACTTCTTCCCAGAGTTCCCGACACGCCGTCTGAATGTCGGGAGAGAGAGAGACCAGTGCCTCCTCGCCTCGAATTGAGGCAAGATCCGAGTCTGATTTCCAGTGGGTGAGCATGGACCGGAGGCGACTCCGGTACGCATCGGGATTGTCTTTGAGCCCGCCCGACCATGCCGCAAGATCGGCCCGTAACCAATCGATTGCCCATTGACGAAGCTCCGCTTGATCTTTCTCGTTGGGAGGAGGGTCATCGGCCCCCTGACCGCTCGCAGCCAGCAGAGCACTGCACGATGCGTTATAACGGTGATTCAGCAACACATCCTCGGCTAGGCTTGGCGTCTGGGCGAAGGCGTTGCGATAACTCCGGGCCGAGGCGCCATGCAGGCCCTTCCGCGAACACAGCCTGGCAACGTCGAGCCAGGAACCGTTCGGCTCGCGATCGCCGCCAAGGATGGCGGGCAGGTCCTCGTCAAGCTGAAGAAACCGCCGACATTCCTCGACCCACCGAGCCGAATCAATCCGCCATCCCGGCTTGACCGAACCCAGACGATGGCCGGTCTCCAGGAAACCGAGAGCGTCTGCAAATCGATTCTGATCGCGAAGAAGAATACCCATGTTCCAGTGGGCTTCGGCCAGATCGGGGGTGATTTCCAGGGCCCGCCGATAGATGGCAAGCGCCTCCTCGATTCGTCCGAGTTGAGACAGACTTCGGCCGAGGCCGATCAGTGAGTGGGTCAACTCGGGATCGATCGACAACGCGATTTCGTAGGTCTTTCTCGCCTCCTCAAAACGTTTCATGGCAAACAGCGTATTGCCCAGATTGAAGTGGATCAAGGCGTTATTCGGTTCAATTGTGATTGCGGTTTGATACGATTTCAGCGCCTCCTCATACCTTCTCAACGTCTTGAATGCATTTCCCAAATTGACATGCGCGGGCATCAGGTCAGGATGGAGCTTCAGGGCGTTCCGATACGCGTTGACCGCCGCTTCGGAACGCCCGAGTTCCTCGAACGCCATGCCAAGGTGGTTCCACGCTTTTGCGTTGTCCGGATCGATTGCCAATGACCGATGAAGGGCCTCGATTGCCTCCGCGTGCCGGCCCAATGCCCCCAGCGCTCGACCGAGGTTGTACGAGGCCGCGGAGTGCCTCGGGTTCAGCGACATTGCGGCGTGAAACTCGGCGAGGGCTTCGTTCGGATTCCCAGCGTCGTGCAGGGCAAGCCCGAGGTTGTTGTGAAGGTTTGCGTCGTTCGGAGATTCCTGAAGAGCATTCCGATAGGCTGAGATCGCCCGATCGAGGGTTTCATCAGACTCCTTGGTCCTGCCCTCCCGCTTGAACACCCTTCCGAGGCAGCCCAGGTGCCTGGGCTCCTCGGGGCGAAGTCGGATCAGGTCCTGGAACAGCGCAATTGCCTCGGCCGCTTGCCCCCGATCCGCGAGCAGGTCCGCCAGGTTGTGTGCCGAGTCCGGCCGTAACGCTCGGGCGACTGAATAGTAACGAATCGCCTCGTCCCAGCGCCTCGGATGATGATGTTGAAGGTTCTGTGCCAGATCGAAATTTGCCCACAGGTCTGATGGATTTCGTTCGACAGTTCTTCGCAACAGGGCCGCGGCCTCGTCATGCGCATCGACCCCGACCAATGCTTCGGCCAGCAACAATGCACTCGGCACTGGCAAGTCTTCCCCTCCCACGTTGTCGGCCAGAAGTCGCAGGACGGTCAGCCGATCCTCCTTGGGTGTTACCTTCAACGCATCGCGGATCCGATTTCGATCGGGGTCCGGGTCGATCACTCGTGTCAGCTTCAGCAACCGCTCTTGCCGATCGGGAGCCGAGTCGAGCCGAAGACAGATGGTGGTCCAGTCGTCGAGGAAGCTCGAAATCTCAAGAAGGATCTCGGGGGGATGGTTCTTCAACCGGTTGGCAATGTCCTCCCACGGCATCGTGTCGATGTCCGCCCCGAACCGCTGAAGTGCCCTGGCATAGAGGTCGTTGGTTTCGGAAAGCCCTTCGGCTTCTCGAGCGAGTCGGACGTCGGCCAGCGTGTTGAGAAGGTGTTGAACCCGCTCTGCTTCAAGGGCGTCCGACTCGATCCGGTCAGCAAGGTTGCGGATTTGACGGACACGATCCGAGTCGGGCAAGTCACTCACATCGCTCCGTGCGCGCCGCGCGACGGCCAGCGCCGTCTGCCAGCCGGTCATCTCGGTCGGGAAGGCTCGGGCCCGATCAAACAGGACCCGAATTCCCAGCAAGGATCGATCTAGCCTCATCCGTTGCGTGGCCGCTTGCCGAGCCTGCCAGAGGCCGACTCCGGCTCCCATCACCACCACGACCAGCGCGATTCCGGCGGCGGTGGTCACGATCGTTCGATGCCGTCGCACCCATCGACGAGCCCGAAGCCCGATCGGTTCCCGATAGGCAGACACGGGCGCTCCGGCCAGCCATCGTTTCAGATCCTCCGCCAGTGCATCGGCTGAGGGGTAACGGTCCTCGACCTTCAAGGCCATCGCCTTGCGGCAGATCGCGTCGAGAGCCTTCGGGACGGTCGGGTCCACCGAGTGAGGACCGGCGATTGCTCCCTTCCCAATCTGCTCGATGGCGTCTCGCGGAGACGCAGCCTCGACCGGCACACGCCCCGTGAGGAGACTGTAGAGGGTCGCCCCCAGGCCGTAGATGTCGGTCGCGGGCTCAATCTGATCCGGTTGCCCAGACGCCTGCTCGGGGCTCATGTAAGCGGGAGTCCCGAGAATCTCCCCGGTTTCGGTTTCGTCGAACGCATGATCGATCGGGGGCATCTCCGACGTGGCGTCCTCGGCCGTCAGATCCTCGGTGGCGTTCATCAGCTTCGCCAGGCCCCAATCGACGACGAGCGTCTCTCCGAACGGACCCAGCATGATATTTGCGGGTTTAAGATCCCGATGAATCACGCCTCGGCTGTGAGCGTAGGCAATCGCATCGCAGGCCGCAAGAAATCGGCCGAGCAGTTCTCGGAGACGAAGCAGGCGAGCGGAAGGATCGTCGTTGCCTCCGGCCGTGGCGTACTCGTCGGCCAGGGCCTCTTTCAGGCTTTTGCCCTCGATGAAGCGCATGGCGTAGAAGGGGCGCCCCAGCTCGTCTCGGCCGAGACTGTAGACCGGAACGATTCCAGGATGCTGCAACATCCCGGTGATCCGTGCCTCTCGCTCGAACCGCTTGCGGCTTGCGTCCCGGTCGGCGAAATGATCGCGGATTTGCTTCAGCGCGACGTCTCGGTCCAGCTCGCGGTCGTGCGCGCGATACACCACGCCCAGGCCGCCGCGATGATGCCAACGGAGGTTCGCGTAACGAGGCTCCGACGCAGAGACCCAGTCTTCGACGTCCGGTGCCAGGTCAGAGCCGTTTTGGTTTCGAAACAGGTCGAGCAGGGTATCACTGTCCCCGTCGAGAAAGCGGCTCAGGTAGTCTTCCGAGGTGGGGGATTCCCCGAATCGACGTCGATAGGCCAGTTCGACGGCCAGCAACTCACGGATCAGGCCCGATCGATCCGACTCGGGAACGTCGGTCAGATAGTCTTCGATCCTGGGTCGATCACCCCGCATCCAGGCGGCCTCGAAGCGGTCGCAACGCTCGTCGATCAGGTCGTCCCCCAGGGGAGATCTCCCGTCGATCCCGGTCCATTCCTCGCTCACGGCTGTACCTCCGCGGCCCAGGCTTTCCGGATGCGTTTCAACTTCCGTTCGATCGTTTCCTCGACCACTCCGAGCTTGCCTGCGATCTCCCGGTTCGTGTAGCCCTCCATCTTCAACAACGCGACCGATCGCAAGGAACTGTCTCGCAACAGGTCGAGCAGCCTTCGGCACTCGTCGGCGACCTGAGCGGCCAGTTCCGGGGTCGGCTCCGACCCGAGCACGCCGGCCACGGCGTTTTCATCGAGATCGGCCAGCCCTGAGATCCGACCCACGTGATCGGGCCGTCGGACCTCCCGACGCGCATGGTCAATCGCCTTGCGAACGGTGACGACGAACAGCAACGACCAGAGGTTCCCTCGGTCGTCGAGCCGTTCGTATTGCCCAAGCTCTGCGCGCCGATACACGCTGTCGAAGGCACTCAGCGCGACATCTTCCGCGGCGTCGTGCCCATCCGGAAATCCCCTGAGCCGGTCGCGAGCCAATCCGACCAGGCGACGAAAATAACGATCCCAGAGGACGCGGGCCGCATCGCGATCCCCCTCCCTGAGCCTCTGGAGATAGACGGTGATGGACCCCTCCGATTGCATCGTCGTGCCCTCTGAAGCGTCCGCCGCGTCGAGACCGATCAAACCTGGCTCATCAATCGCCATCCGTGCGTAATGCCGAGGAATCACCGGCAGGATCGAAAGGAAAATTTTTTTTGGGGCAGCGCGCGGGGCTGGACCCGGCTTCCAACGATCTCCCTTTCAGACGGGGACATGATCCTCGTGATGGAACTGTAACCAAGCCGGGAGAATCAAGCAATGATGACGCTTCGACGTTGGTCCTCGTCACGAGGGAAAGATCGTCAGGTCGCAAAGTCCACTCGTCGCTTCCGGGGATCGCGTCCACTCCTGGAATCGCTCGAAGGTCGGACCCTGATGGCGGTCTTCACCGTCACCAATACCGATCCCAATGGCGTCGGCTCGCTCCCGTGGGCCGTTTCGGAAGCGAACCTGACCTTCGGAGCCGATGTCATCGATTTCGATCCGGGAGTCACCGGCACCATCAAGCTCGCTGGATCGGCCATGAAGATTACGGAAGATGTGCAAATTCTCGGCCCAGGCGCGAACCTGCTGACCATAGACGCCCTCGGTCAGAGCCGCGTCTTCCACATCGACGGCGCAACCAACGTCACCATCGCTTCCCTGGGCATCTCCGGAGGTTTTTCGAAGGATCTCGGTGGCGGCATTCTCAGCGACAATGCCCAACTCACCCTGGAGAACGTCTCTCTGACTCGGAACAGGGTCGAGAGCCCCAACGGAGTGGCTCGCGGCGGTGGCGTGGCAAGCATTGGAGGCCCCGACTCCATTCTCCACGTGATTGACAGCATGGTCACCTTCAATACGGCCGAGGGGGGCAAGGGCGATCGAGCGTCCAGAGGCTACGGTCGGGATGCCAAGGGTGGCGGCATTTACATCGCGGATCTTGGTCAGCTTCACGTGATCAACTCTCATGTTTCCTCCAATCGCGCCGAGGGAGGCAACAGCATCGGTCAAAATCCGAATGAACGGGGCGGATATGCGTCCGGTGGTGGCGTTTTCCTCGAACCCCTGACACAGGCCACCTCGACCGGTTCAACCTACGCCTCGAACCGAGCCCTCGGGGGTGACGGGGCGATGAACCTCTGGGGAGGTCGAGGAGGCCCCGCCCAGGGTGGGGCAATCTATTCGGCCGGAACGCTCGACCTTTTCGACGATGCGTTCGAGGACAACCTGGCAAGCGGTGGCCGAGGATTCCTCTTCGATTTCGTCGGCCCTCATCGTGGTGGGCTTGCCCTGGGCGGTGCCATTCGCAGCGGATCGAGTTTTATGTCCGAATCGGTCTCCTTCGTGGGAAACCGGGCGTTCGGGGGAGACTCTCAGGAAGGCAACGGCGGAGACGCCAGCGGCGGTGCGCTTCATGTCTCAACGGTCCTCGGATCGCCTGCCATGATCGTCTCCAGCACGTTCTTGATGAACGAAGCTCAGGGAGGCAAGGGTGGGTCTCAGCCCGGTTCCCAGGGCGGGAAGGCTCGCGGCGGTGGCATGATCACCGAGTCAGATACGTTCGTCTCCAACTCGACCTTCACCGGCAACCTCGTCACGGGTGGTCATGCCACCGCAATGAACACGACTGCTGGTCATGGGTTCGGCGGCGGAATCTACGCCTCCGGAGAGAACCTGATCCTGACGGGAAACTCCGTCCTTCGAGAGAACGTCGCGCAAGGTGGCACGGCTCAAGTTCCCAACTCGGTCTCCGGAAATGGCAAGGGCGGCGGTCTGTATGCGTCCGGGGTGGTGCAACTGATCTCCGACACCACCTCGTATCGAGACAACCAGGCAATTGGCGGTGAGGGCGATCACGGCGGCACGGCTCAGGGTGGTGGCGTCTTCCTGACCGAGACCTCGGCATCGTTCGAAGCATCAGACCTGTTGCGGAACGAGGCCATCGGCGGGGCAAACGGCGGAACGGCCTACGGCGGTGGGGTCTACAGTGTCACGTCGCATCTGGCGATCGCTCATGGTTTGATCGAGGGGAACGTCGCCCTCGGAGGTCATTCCCAGTTTGGTGGAGGCGGCACGGCAGATGGCGGAGCCCTGAAGGTTGCGAACAATCTCTCCTTCCATCTCGACCATGTGGACCTGATCGAGAACAAGGCGCTCGGCGGCAACAACGGAGCATTCGGGAATGGTGGGTTGGCGATCGGAGGCGGGCTCAGCATCAGCTCCACCGTCGCCCTGGTGACAATCAACGAGGTCCTCTTTGAAGCCAACGAGGCTCGCGGAGGCAATGGCGGAGTTGCAGGAGGCACCGGAATGGCCGGGGCCCTCAGCATTGCCACCTCGAACCTCATGCTCTCCCACGTTGACTTCGAATCCAACCACGCCTTCGGCGGCCTTGGAGCCGTGGTCGGCACAGGCTATGGCGGGGCCATCGCCTACTTCAATCTGGCCTGGGTGGCCATGTTCGACACCCATTTTCATTCGAACCAGGCCACGACCGACGGCGACGACGAACACGGCCCGAATCTCTGGTGATCCCTCGGTGACGGAATCGGCGGTTCTTTCCGTGGCTTGCCCTCACCCCGAGCACTTCCGCCAACTCCACTCACTGCAACGATTCGAACCGCTGATGGCTCGCCGCCAATTTAACAGGACCTCCTCCTGATCCCTTTCCTCCCACAATCACAGTGAGGAAGGGATCAAGAGGAGGTTTTTTCCATGTCAACATCCTGGCCGCCTTCCCATCGGCTCGCTATCCTGCGCTTCAGACGGACGTCGGCCGCCTGCACTCTGCGCGCTCGGTGTCCGCGAGACGGCGACCGAGCACTCGCCCTCAAGACACCCCCAGCTGGAGAAGTCCGCCCATGCGAGGCATTTCGGAAACCGAGGTCGGGATGGCGAGAGCGATTGCCCTGACCACACTGCTAGTGACGCTCACCCTTGCCGTTCCGGTCCATTCAGACGCTCGGGGAGACCAAGAAACGGGACCGATGGACCTCACCCTCCGCTCCCGCGAGGAACTGCCAGGGGCCGAGGGTGTCTATCGGGCAGTCGAGCGTGAAGAAACCTGGCAGCCCGAGGCCACGGCCGTCATTGTCTGCGACATGTGGGACCTCCACCATTGCCTGAACGCCACCCGCCGAGGCGCCGAACTGGCCCCCCGGATGGATCAGGTCCTCCGTGATGCCCGCCGACGAGGAGCGACCATCATCCACGCCCCCAGCAGTTGCATGGCCGCCTACGAGGGGCACCCGTCCCGCGATCGGGCGATTCAGACACCACGATCCGGGACGCTCCCTCCCGACATCGGCCAGTGGTGCGACCAGATTCCCGCCGAGGAGGGGGGCCAGTACCCCATCGACCAGTCTGACGGCGGCGAGGATGACGACCCCGCCGAGCATGCGGCCTGGGCCGAGAAGCTCTCCTCAATGGGTCGGAACCCCCGCTCCCCCTGGAAATCGCAAACCGATCGGCTTCACATTGACCCCGAACGCGACTACATCAGCGACGACGGGGAGGAGATCTGGAGCATCCTGGAGGATCGTTCGATCGACAACGTCATCCTTCTGGGCGTTCATACCAATATGTGCGTACTCGGCCGCCCGTTCGGCCTCCGCCAGATGGCGAAGAATGGCAAGAATGTCGTCCTGATGCGCGACATGACCGACACCATGTACAACCCGGCCCGGCCCCCCTTCGTGAGCCACTACACGGGGACGGATCGGATCGTCGAACACATCGAGAAATTTGTTTGCCCCACCATCACCAGCGATCAGCTCATTGGAGGCAAGCCCTTCCGCTTCCAGGACGACCGCCGACCGCATGTCGTCTTCCTCATCGCTGAAGATGAGTACGAAACGGAACAAACCCTACCTCCTTTTGCAGAAGAATCCCTCGGCCGCGATTACCGGGTCAGCTTCGTCTTCGGCTCCGACGACGACCAGCACGCCCTGGACAGTCTCGGTGTCCTGGAGGATGCCGATCTCATGTTCGTCAGCATGCGAAGACGTCCCCTCCGAGCCGATCAACTGGCGAGGATCCGCGACCACGTGGCTCGTGGGAAGCCGGTCATCGGCATCCGAACGGCCAGTCACGGCTTTAGCCTGCGAGGGAATTCCGAGTTGCCCGAAGGGGTCGCGTCCTGGCCCGAGTTCGATGCCCAGGTCCTCGGCGGCAGCTACACCAACCACCATCCCAACGGAATCGAGTCGGCCATCTCGGTCGCGGATTCCTGTAAGGGGCACCCGATTCTGGAGGGGGTTGACGCCTCGACCCTGATTGGGAAGGGCTCCCTCTACAAGGTCCGACCGCTCGCCTCGTCCACGACACCTCTCCTCATCGGCGCAATTCCTGACCAGGAGCCCGAGCCTGTGGCCTGGACCCACCTAGGCCCGACCGGTTCCCGCGTCTTCTACACCTCGCTCGGTCATCGGGGAGACTTCGAGCAACCCTCCTTCCGCCGGTTACTTCGCAATGCGATCGACTGGTCCCTCGAACCGCTCTCCTTTCCCCAGTCACCCCCTCAACCGGCTCAAAGTTCCGAAGTGGCCGCGGAACGATAATCCGTGTGAGGAAGGGAATCCCACCCGGAGGTTCTGCTCCGTTGATTCGTTCCCCCGCTCTCCAGCCAGTGGAGAGCGGGGGACGTGTCCTGACCTGCCAAACACTGCCAACCTATTCACCCGAGGAAGGCAGCGATCGAATCCACTCCGCGATCAGATCCACCGCCTCTCGATCAATTTCGGTCGACATCAACGGTGGCATCTGACCCGTTAATCGCCGATTCACGCGCTGATACAGGATCGATCGCTCGGGCTCTCCAGGGACGACAAGCCGAGCGTCAGGGATCTCGAACTGGGTGTGCTGGGGAACCTCGTTGATCAGATGCATCCGATCGATTGGAGTCCTCAGCCCGAGTTCCATGAGTGAGTTCCCGCCTCCCTCCTTCACGTGGCAGGTCGAGCAGTTGACGTGGAGGTACGATCGAACTCGGGCCTCGATCGGGGCTGAGTCGTCGTAAGGGTTTACCAGTCGGGGACGATCGTGCTCCCTGGTTGGGAGGTCACCTTCGAATACTCCGAGATGTTCAAGTGTCCGAAGCTGGTTGTCAACCACGTCTCCGTAGTCGCGATCCCGATCAAGCTGAAGCGGAGAGAATCCCAGCACGAACCCGGCCGCTCGGGAATGGCAAACCATGCATTCCGACCGCGCCGGAAAGCGCCAAACTTGCTCCTTCGTCGCTCCTGGATCGCTGTGATCCGGCACCTCAAGCAAGGCGACGTCACCCGAGGAGCCGACCAGTTCGGCATCCGTCTGCTCGTCGTTCCAACGATAGGAGTAACCAGTCCACTCCCCGAGTTGTCGATTCAGCAAGCGCGTCTCGATCCGTTTTCGAACGACCTCGCCGTCCTCATCGACAACATCAAGGCTCAACGTCTGCACGAGCACCGATCCGTTGGGCAATGTCCAGGAGCCCCCTGCATTGAGCTGGGGCTTCTGCACAATGCGATCCAGCCCTGGCAGGGCGGCGAAGCGTTCCATGGTTGCCCCGTCGGCCCACTGGGGAGCGGCCACGTCGAACGGCAAGGCCGCCGGGTGGGGCTCATGCTCAGACACCGACGCGAACACTCCGGCTTCACTCAAACGGGTCGGAAACGGATGCGGGGGCAGATCCGCCTCGGTCGTTGGTTCGAGGCGATAGAAGCCTGTAATCTGATCGATCACATAGATCTCTCCGTCATGATCGGTGCCGAATCCCGTGATGTTGAACGGCGTATCAACCAGTTCTTCGTTCCAGGTCACGCGGTTCCCGTCGTGCTTGATGCCCCAAACCTTCCCGGTTGACCAGTCTCCATAAAGGTAAGCACCTTCAAGCTCGGGCAGTCGCGTGCCTCGATAAACCTGGCCTCCCGTCAGCGATCGCGCCTCGCTGTGGTGGTGATCGGCGGCGGGAGGGGAAATGGGGTCGGGGCCTTGCTCCCGCTGAGCATGGAAGATTTGCATGCCCTCGGTGATGCTCCAGCCGTAATTGGCCCCCTTCTCGATCAGGTAAACCTGTTCCCAGAGGTCCTGACCGTTGTTGCCCGCCCAGAGCTGACCGGATTGCCGGTCATACGTCAGCCGCCAGGGATTCCGAAGGCCGTAGGCCCAAAGCTCGGGCCGGGCGTTCGGTCGGTCGAGGAACGGGTTATCGGCAGGAATGGAGTAATGCCGACCGGGGTCGGGGTGATCGACGTCGATCCGCAAGATCGCTCCCAGCAAGTCATCGATGCGCTGGCCGGTCAAATACGCATCCGAATCACTCGATCCATCCCCCGAGGAGATGAACAGCATCCCATCATTGCCGAATGCAAGATCCCCCCCGTTGTGTCCATTCGAGGCCCATTCAATGATCAGCGTTTTTGAGGCCGGGTCGATCTGGTGCGTCCTTCGATCCACCGTGTAACGGACCACCTGCGTTGTCTTCTCTCGGCTTCGCTCCGGCCCATTCAGGCCAATAAACACGTATCCATTGCGCTCATAGTCGGGGTGGAAGGCCAGACCAACCGCCAGGCCATCGAGGTCAAGCAGCGGTTCCGCCTCGCTTGCATTCTGGTCATCCTGAATCGCCACCAGGCGACCCGGCCCCGACCGAGGGGTCAGGTGCAACAGGATGAACAGCCGGTTGGTGCCCGGCTCGGGAGTCAGGCTAAGCGGATACGGGTCGTAAAGTTTCGGGAAGGCTCGCACGGTCTTGTACGGTCGCGGGGGCTCTGGCGACCCCACCACGCGCGAGTCATTCCAGGGAAGACGTTTCTCCAGGCCGAACGGAGCCTCCGCGTCGGGACGCTCGTCGCCGCGCGCCGCCGTCGCTGGAAGCATCAAGACGAACAGCGCAATGACACACCTCTGCTGCATGGTCGGGACCTCTGAGAAGAATGGAAACCGTGGCAATTTCGGCAGTTCCGCAATGCAGCGTTCGATCGAGTGGTCAGCCTCGGCTCGGTCGTCCCGAAGCGCAGCCTGACCGTGTCGCGTCATTGTGAAACCTCTCCGCTCGCCCTCTCAGGAATCCCGTTCATGAATCGTGGGATGACTGATGAGAATCATGGGCGATCCGCGGAATGCTCAGACCTGGCGGTCGATCCGTTCGATCGACGTCGATCAAGTTGACCGCCGCGTCCCCCCGAGATCAAGACCGTTCTTGTCTCGAATGGTGATCGGACTCACCCCAGATAACCGAGTCCTCGGAGCCGTTCCAGAACGGCCTGCTCATCTTCATCGCATCGCGGAGACATCAGGTCCAGTTCGAGAGGAGTGCCCGGCAGGGATACCGGAATCGGCTTCCCCGCCAACTTCAGGAGCGTCGGCGCAAGGTCAATCAGCCGAGCCCCCTCGATCCGCCCCGCCGGCAGTCCCCGGGACGAGGACATGACAAAGGCTCTGGTCGAGAACTTGCCCTCCGTATCCACGGCATCGTCCCCGAGCGGCCGGCCCAGAACCACGAGCAGGATCGTGACCTCGCCGTTGCTCCCGAGCAGGTAATCGAGGGTCCGACCGAGTTCGATGTCGAAGTTCACCAACCAAGGGTCACTCACCTGGTCCTCAGCGGCATTCGTCGCGAGACCTGAGAATCCAAGGCAGAGCCCTGCATGACTCCAGGGCTCGCTTCCCATTCTCCGCCGGAGTTCCTCGAAGTGGGAACGGACCCTCGAACCCGAATGGGATTCATCGCGAGGCCGATCAACCCGAGTGGTTCGCTCTTCAATCCAGAGCCCGTCATCGTCTCCGTTCTGGAGGGGCTCACCATCAGCTCCCACCAGGGACGGTGTCGGGCTTCGTTCTTGCTTCGGTGAGAACACCGACCAGAACGTCGAGAGCCCTTCATGTCGTTCCGCCAGCAACCGTCCAGAAATTCCTTCTCCAACGAGCATTTGCACATGAATAAGACGAGGGTCATTCAGGATCTGGTCGGCATTGATTCCTTCGACTCCGATGACAACACGTCTCATCGCAGCAAGGCACTCCCTTCCAATTCCGGGTCCACAGGCAACCCGAGAGCGTCGAGCACCGTCGGCGCGAGATCCAACAGCGACGCTTGATCCGATCGAAACGGCCGATTCATCATCACGACCCCGGGGACGAGCACCGGATCAACAATGTGATCTCCTGCCCAGAGCCTCGTATTGTCCTCAAAGACCGTCTCTCCGACGTGCCCCATCGCCGACCCCCAGGAGGCCCGGTACCCCTTTCCGAACCGAACAAGAAGGTCCGGCGCCTCCTCAACAAAAGGGCCCGAGTAGACCTGCTCCCGAGCGCTCACCGACCGAATCGCGACGTCCCCGGTCGCCGGATCGACCAAGCCTCCCAATGTGTCCGCGATGGCTACCTTGAGCGGTTCGGCCTCCTCGGGAGCGACCACACCGGCACCCTCCCGCCCTCGAAGATTGAGAAAGATGCCCCCCAGCCCGATTGCGTACGCCTTCGTCTTCGACCAGTCGATCTGCCCTAGCGGTGGCCCGTTCGGGTCACCCGAACGCTCGCCGTGCAAGACAGCCAGTAATCCCTGGTCGAGAAGCCAGGTATTGAGATTCACCCCGCGACGGAACGAACCGAAACCATGATCGCTCAGCGCGACAATGAGTGTCCGATCGTCCGCCCCCCTCAGCGCCCGGCCCACCTGGGCGTCACTGCGTCGATACGCCTCGGCAATGGCGTTCTGGTGATCGGAAACGAGGGGCCGTCCGCGGTTCGCCGGATGTCCCGGATCTCTGTAGCGCCAGAACAGGTGTTGAATGCGATCAGGAATCCCAAACAGGCAGTAGAGCACGCCGGATTGAAACCTGGAGAGTTCATGCTCGAACATCGCCTCGCGTTCCCGCCACAGGTCGTCGCACTGATCGAGAAACGCCGATTCACTGATCCGTCCGTTGCTCAGTGTCGTATGGTCTTCGGCCAGGCCGGTGGTGTGATACAGGCCGATCGCCCGGCTGAGTTCGTCGGCAAATCCCTCAGGGTGGCTGATGGGGAAGGGGGGAGCTTGAGGATCAAACTGGATGGGCGAGGCATAAAGCTCAACTCGGTCTGGTCCCTGTTCCACCAGGAAAAACCGCACCAGACCGGAGGTCGATTGCAACAGTCCCATACGGAAGGAGACTCTCAGCCAATCGCTCCATCGCCCCTGCCTCAAGACGAGGATTTGGGGTTCACCCGAGGATCGCAGTGTCATGGTCCCCGAGTCAGACCCCGGTTCCAGGACGATCGGAACCCGGATTTCCTCCCGAGTCCGAGGGTGTATCGGTCCGAGAATCACCGTCTCGATCAGCTCCGGCCCCGCTCCGTCAAGCCGGACGACCCGCTCTGACTCGCCGGCCGTGACACCCTCCTCGGTCGAATAGAACGTGCCGGTGCCGAAACCGCCTCGCAGGTCGGGCACTCCCATCCCCGAGAGCATCCGCCCCTCAACTTGATCCGGCGGGTACGTACAGGGACACCGAAGCACTGACGACGGAATTCCCTGTTCGGAAAGTCGCTGCCAAAACGGGATCCCGCGCCGGAGGTTCACCACCCGAGGGGGTTGAAAGACTCCGGACTGCTCGTATCGGTTCAAGGCGAGCTGGACCCGATACGACTGCGGGTCCCGCCCGACGAAGTCGAAAATGCCGTGCGCTCCAGGGTTTGTTCCCGTGGCGAAGCTCGACCAGGCAACCGGCGTCTGCGCCGGGAGTGTCGTCCCAATCCGGCCATAGCCGCCCAGGTCTCGCAGCGCGGCGAAGTTCGGCAATTCACCGGCCGCAAGCATTTCTTCAAGGATCGTCGGTTCGAGTCCGTCGAGCCCAACAATGATTACCCGCTCGATCCCGAGCTTTCCCACTCCCTCGGACCTCCAGGAGATCGACAAATCGCAACTCAACACGCACCGGTCAACAGGAGGCCGGCCGTCTGAGTTGACCGAGACGTGTCTGATTCGTCGCCGAGCGGATCAACCCGATCCCGGGGGTCTCCGGAAGATCCGTCCAACGCCTCGTAACACGTTGCGCCCGAACATCATGACCACTCCCACCGCTCCAGCCACCACGGACGTCAAGGGGAGCATCGTTTCGGGCCCAATATAGGCAATGCACGGTTCGAACATGGACACCTCAACCGATCGAAAGTTACCGATGAGCGACAACGAACGGAATCGCCCCGGAATCGGGGCGATCTCCTTCGAATTCAGGGAAGCTTTCCCGTAAGAGAGAATAATGCGTTCACGCAGTGAGTCGTACGCATCCTCACGGCACGATGAACCGTGAGATGGATACGGCCCAATGCCGTCTCCTTGACGCTCTCTGAACTCTGTAGGCGTCAATGCTTGATCGAATGGCTCACCTTTTTCGAGAGGTGTCGATTCGAATCGAGCAGGCGTCGGGTTCGACCCGCGACTCGATCCGAGGAACATGATGCGCCGAACGATGCACAGAACTCTAGGTAAGCGCTCAACGATGCAGGATGGTTCCCCGACAGCGCAGGTTGTTGGCCCGGGGCCGATCGGACTCCTGATCCTCGCGGCCTGGCTGGGCCTTCTGGCGGGCGCTGGGGAACTTGCCGCCTTCCTGTTCGTCAGGGCAAGGTCCGGCGAGGTCTGGCCCTACCTTGGAAAGATCCGTGCCTATCCCTGGACAATCCCGACGGTCAATGCCGCCCTCTTGCTGGTCATTGCGGTGCCGATCGCAGTGCTCACCGTCCGCTCTCCTCGCCTCGGGAATCGAATCGGACCCCACCTCCTGGTGGCCTTTGCCTTCTTGCCGACGCTGCTTGTTCTGGGACCGGGCCTCTACCTTGGGGCCTTGCTGATCCTTGCGCTGGGGGGAGCCTCGATTGTGGTCCCGATCGCCCGACGTCATCCTCAAACCATCGCGCGAATGGTCCGGTCAACCGTTCCGGTGTTGCTTCTCGGCCTTGTTGGACTCGCGTTCTGGAGACATGCGTCCCCTCAGCCTGTGACCGAGCCTTCCGATCGGGTTCGGGCCCCGAGTGTCCTGCTCATCGTCCTGGACACCGTTCGGGCCGATCATCTGAGCCTCCCCGGCTCCGGAGCCGCTCGGCAAACTTCGCCGGAACTCGAAACGCTCGCTGCTCGCGGAGTCACCTTCACCGGCGCCCGAGCCACCGCCCCCTGGACCCTGCCTTCCCATGCCAGCCTTATGACGGGCCGATGGTCCTTCGACGTCTGCCTCGGACGCTTCGGCGCGATGTCCGACGACGGCCCGACCCTGGCGGGGAGCCTGGCCTCGATTGGTTACGATACCGTCGGGATCGTCGCAAACACCTACTACACCACCTACGCGACGGGCCTCTCACGGGGGTTTGCTCATTACGAAGATCTTCCCATGAACCTCGCCACGATTCTCGCGAGCACCGAGGTCGGTGGACGCCTGATCGACCTGATCGGACGTTTGTCAACGTCCCTGAGACCGAACGAACCTCCCCCGCTGGTCCGGTTCGATCGGATCGACGCCGGCTCCATCAATCGCCGCTTCCTCCACTGGCTCGACCACGATCGAGCCGAAGATCGACCGTTCTTCGCCTTCCTCAATTACTTCGATGCCCACGACCCGTACCTCGTTCCTCCCGGGACCGATCACCGGTTCGGTGAGGCTCCGACCAACCCGGCCGATCGCGCCTTCCTGAAAGACTGGTGGCTCCGGTCCAACAAGTCCGAGATCACTCCCGAACAGGAGGCTCTGCTGATCGACGGCTACGATTCCTGTATCGCCTCGCTTGACCAACACCTCGGCAGGCTTTTCCGAGAGCTCGACCGCCGCGCACTCCTCGACGAGCTGATCGTCGTCGTCACCTCCGACCACGGCGAGGCGTTCGGCGAGCACGACCTCTTTGGTCACGGGGTCAGCCTCTACGAGGACCAATTGCACGTCCCGTTGCTCATGGTCGCCCCCGGCCTTGCGCCAAAAGGCCAGGTAATTGACCGGGTCGTAAGTCTTCGAGACGTCCCTGCCACCCTTCTCGACCTCGTTGGCCACCCCGACGCTCCCCTCCCTGGGATCTCGCTGGCCTCCCTCTGGGAGCCGGCGGAGGACCGAACGCCAGGAGAGGGATCATTCCTCAACGCCGAAGTTCCGTCCCCAGCGGTTGCGTCCGTTCCAGGCCCGGACATGTTCCTCCCGAACGAGGGGAAATCCCCCGTGTTCGGGGGGCCGATGATCTCGATCATGGATGACCGACACCTGAAATACATTCGGACCGAACGGTCCCCCGTCGCCGTCGAAGAACTCTACGCGGTGGGCAGCGACCCGAACGAAACCTTCAATCTCGTTTCGCCCTCCAGCATGCCGCTTCTGGACCAGCTTCGGTCGACCCTGATGGATCGTGTTCAATCCGATCGCTCAGAATGACTTCAGAGTTCGATTTGCCCCCCGGCTCCTCCAGTCTCCCACCAGACGGGTGATCACGCGATCGCCAGACTTCTCAGCGCTCTCGAACTCAAGCCGGATGATCAACCGTGGTCGCAAGCCTGGGCAGCGAATACTCAACCAACGAAAAAGGGGCTGCGTCTCTCGACGCAACCCATACTCTACTGAGTGCCGCAGACAGGAGTTGAACCTGCACCCAAGATGAAGCGGACTAGGGTCCAAATTCACTCGACGAAGCACGCCCTCATCCGGCGGTGGGCGTCGGTAACGCCGACGAAGTAGCGGCGGACCTCCTCGGGGTCGTCCTCCTCGATCGCGTGCTTGAGCCGCTCGACCTTGTCGATCAGCACCCGGGCTTTCATCCGGCGGTAGGGGCTGAGCGCGCCCTCGCGGAGGTAGACGCTCACCTGGAGGCGGCGCACCCAGTCCTGGTAGAGCGGGATGAAGTAAGCGGCGTGCTCGGCGTCGCCACTGGTGGCGGCCGAAAGAACCTCAGCCTTGATGATGTTCAGGTCGTCGATGATCTGGTCAGCCGGCGGGTAGTAGGTGTAGCAGGCCAGTACGCTGAATGCGACCAGGCCGAGCAGCCCGACACCGCCGAGCACCGGGCCTGGGATCGTGATGTCGTACCGCGAGCGGGGACGTTCGGCCCCGGCCAACTCGGGGGTACGTTCGAGCCAGTCCTCGATCCGCCAATTGCGGTCGACCCGTCGCAGTGCCAGCCCAATCAGACTAACGCCGAACAGCACGCCGAGGGCTTTGATCTCGTGCGGCATGACCTCGTCGGCAAGCTCCCGGGAGACGGCCGCGAGGCTGCCGCTGCCGGGGTGGAACGGGCAGCAGTAGATGTCGAAGGCGTGAGTGTGACCAGCCGGATCGACCCCGCGCGGGGTGAGCGGGGCGTCCATCGCGTAGGCCAGCCCGACCACCACCACGAGCAGTCCGCCGAGCCAGGAGGCCGACCGCTTTGCCCCGTAAGAGCGGGCGACCCATGCGAGCAGGCCAAGGTTCGCCCCGGCGCCGAAGGTCAGCAGCACGAACGCGGCGGCCACGGAGTTGCCGTGCTGGAACATCGATCCAAGCTGGGCCATCGCGACCATCGGCGTCGCGTAGGCGGGCAGCGCAACGGCCGTCATCTCCAGGGCCGCGAAGGGGTTGTCCCGCTCCATTCGGGCCATTAGGCTCCCCGCCGGTAACGCGATGTTGAGTACGACGACCCCAAGGAGGCCGACGAGGATGTAGCCAGAGGTCGGGCCTGCCAACTCTCGGGCCGCCGAGACCAGCAGCGCGATCATCCGCTTCGGACCGTACGCAACCGGCGGCGGCGCCGGCTCGGCCAAGGCATTGTCCCGGAAGATGCGGTCGAAGGCGACCCCGACGGCCGTCACCACCAGCAGCGAGGCCAGGGCAAAGGTGAAGATAACCACAGGCTCCGAGAGCGAGAGGCCGTAAAGCACCGAGAGCGGGTTGAACAGCGGCGCCGTCAGCGCGAAGGCGAGGATCGTTCCGCCGGAGAGCCCATCGCGACGAAGCTCGCGGGCGACCGGGATGACCCCGAGCGAGCAGACCGGCAGCAGCATGCCGATCGCCCAGGCCCTCGGCAGAGCCCAGCGTGTGCCGGATCCGAAGAGCCGGCGGGTCCCCTCCGGTCCGACCAACCGCCGGAAGATGGCGGCGATCACCAGTCCCACCAGGATGGTCGGTGCCGACTCGGTCAGCGCCTCGACGAATCGCTGGACCCCGCCCCAAAAGATTGCGTCCATCATCCTCGATCCCTCCCGATGTTCCCGATGCCTCGGACGTGATCAGTCCCCTGCCTCTTCTCCGGCGACATCTCCCTCGGCTGTGATCCCGGCCATGCCCGTCCCCTCGTCGGTTGCCTCTGCCTCGATCACCTGCCGAGGCCTTGGAAACCATGCCGGATCGGCCTCGTCGCGGACGCGCCGGAGATCGTGCAAGTCGGGCTCGACCGAGGCGAGACGGTCGCCGCCCACAGCGATGCCGTCGTCAAGGTCGGAGAGGGCCGACTCGTAGGCAGCAAGCAGCCGGGCCGCGAGGGCGTCGACGCGGTTCCAGGGTTCCTCGGGCATGTCGCTGTCGGCGGCGACCTCGGGGAGCCACTTTGCCAGATCGCGCTGAATCGGAAGTAGCTTGTCGTGGGCCTCGTCGACCCGGCCAGCCGAGAGGGCCGCTCGGCTCGCTTCGTGGCCGGCGATCATGCGATCGACGGCGTCGGGGAAGTCGGCCGGCCGGTGAGACGGGTCGAGGTGGGCGGCGTGGTCGTGGTCGTGATCATGATCGTGGTCGTGGTCGTCTGCGCATCCGGCCAGGGCGGCGAGCAAAGCGAGGGATCGGGCAATTGGCTTCATCAGGTCGCTCGGGGTAGGGGTCAGGCGCGTCGGGCCTTGGGGTAGACGGGCACAGGGACCGAGTCGAGGACTTCGGAGACGACGCGGGCAGCGGCCTCGGGCTCGACGCCGAGCCGCACGTCGAGCACGGGTCGGGCGACGGCCTGCACATCGTCGGGCGTGACGAAGGGGCGGCCGTCGAGGAAGGCATGGGCCTGGGCCAGGCGCTGCCATGTCAAGAGGCCGCGCGGGCTGAGTCCCAGCGTCACCTGGCGGTGCCCCCGCGTTGCGTTGGCGAGGTCGACAAGGTACTCGGACACCATCGGCCCGACGGCGACCCCGGCCACATGCTCCTGCAAACTCCGAAGCCGGCCGTGCCCGATCGGCTCGATGGGCGTCGTCTCACGGTCTTCGCCGGCCCCGACGGCGGCGGCCAGCATCGCCAGTTCGTCGAGCCGGCCGGGGTAGCCGATCCGAAGCTTCATGGCGAAGCGATCAAGCTGGGCCTCGGGCAAGGGATACGTGCCATGCTGCTCCACGGGGTTCTGCGTGGCGATGACGAAGAAGGTCCCCGAGAGGACATGCCGGACCGAATCGACCGTCACCTGCCGCTCGGCCATCGCCTCTAGCAGGGCGCTCTGGGTGCGGGGGGTGGCCCGGTTGATCTCGTCGGCGAGCAGCACGTCGGCGAAGACGGGACCTGGGAGGAACTCGAACTCGCGGGTCTTCTGGTCGAAGACGCGGAAGCCGGTGATGTCGCCCGGCAGCAGGTCGGGCGTGCATTGAACGCGGGCGAACCGGCCGCCGAGCACGCGGGCCATCGCCTTGGCCAGCGTCGTCTTGCCCAGGCCGGGCAGGTCCTCGATCAGCAGGTGCCCCCGGGCAAGCAGGCAGGCCAGAACGTGCTCGATCACGTCAGCCTTGCCCCGCAATGCAGTGTTGAGAGCGGAGCGGATCGCCTCGACCGCCTCGCGGTCGGCCTCTACGAGTGTCGCCTCGGTGGCTTCGTTCATGATGCCAGTTCCCTTGTGAGATGGTCTGGGGACGCGATCGCCCGGAAGGTGCGGAGCGTCCAGCCCCGCACGACACGGCGGCAGAGGGCCCTGCAGTTGACATCGACCGGGAGCGGAACGGGGGCGTAAGCGCTCCACTGGGCGAGCCGGACGAGGGCCTGGAGGTCGACCCCCAGGTGGTCCGGCGCCGAGGCGACGATGCCGCCGCACCACTGCGACGGCGTCTCGCCGATCGTCCGGGCCCGGCCCGCCAGGGATGCACGACGCTCGACCAGCCGGAGGGTCGCGAGCACCGCCTGCGACGGCGCCCCGGCCTGCGTCGCCAGGCACCAGGCGAGCGTCCAGGCGCGGTCGAGCACCTCGCGGCGTCGCCAGACCAGCAGGCCGATCCCGATCGTCGCCATCGCCAGTCCCGCGACGTTCCTGGCCGCCCAACTCCCGGCCAAGGCGATGCCCGCCAGCACGCGATCGAGCGGCGACCGGACAGGCGGCATCAAATCGAAGCCCGGCGTCGGTTCGACCGCCACCCAGTCGCCGCCGGGGACCTGGACCTCGACCCAGAGATGGGCGTCGCCCGATGCCACAGCGACGTGCCGAGCGACCGGGTCGTACCTCCTCGGATCGACGTAGAGGCCGCCGACGACCCGGGTCGGGTAGCCGAGCGACCGCAGCATCAGGGCCGCCGCCGTGGCGAACAGGTAGTCGGGACCTCTTCGGGTGTTCACCAGGAAGTGGGCCATCACGTCGGGGCAGTCCTCGGGGGGCGTCGCAGCCCGATCGAACGTGCAGTGGCCACGCAGTTGGGAGACGACGGCCTCGACCTGCTGCCAGCCCCTCGGGACACCGGCGGACCACTCCGAGGCAAGCCGGAGCAGGGCCGGTGGGCCCTCGGGAGTTTGCCTGTACCGGAGGAACGCGTCGCCAGGTCGCTCCGGGAAAGTGAGTCGCCGCAGCGACTCCGGGAGAGGCGAGCGCGCCTCGGTGTCGATCACCGTCCCCGGCGGGATCGTCCGGCCTCTCATCCGAAGGACGCCCGGCTGGGCCCACTCGTAGAAGTCGACGCGGTTGACGCTGCCGACCCGGAAGCGCTCCAGGTGGGCCGGGCTCGGGATGCTCGCCGTCTCCAGCAGGCCGACCTTGACCCGATGCCTCACCTGTCCCGAGAGGTACGGGCGGGCCAGCATCTCGACCCGCAGCCAGGGGCTATCCGGCCCCTCCCCCTGGAGCCGAGCATCGCTCGGAGACGGCGGGCCCACAACCCACGATGCGCCATCGAAGGTGTCATAGGCGACGAGTCGCAGGTGGGCCGGCGCGCGGCCCCGGACGTAGAGGAGAGAGTCAGCGTCGGCCCCCGGTGGGTCGCGGGGGCCGGGCGGCTTGCGGTGCGTCGAGAACTCGCGGCCGGCGCGATGATCCTCGGACGGGTGCTCGCGACGCTCCTGAATCTCGGTCGGCCCGAGCGCGATGGCCTTCTCCTGCGTCTTCTTGATGGGTTCGCCGAAGGTCTCGCTAAAGGCGTCGTACAGGCTCGGCTGATCCGTCTCCAGATAGACCTCGCTCTGGGAGAAGCCGACGCTGTCGGCCGAGTCGCGGGCGTCGACCTCGTTTGGGCCGTCGCCGACGCCGGAGCGGGCCTCGGGGTCCGACCAGTCGGTGCCGCCCGAGGAGGGAAAGAGGCCGGCGAGCGCCGTGGCGGCGGTCGTCGGGCCGACGGTCGCGATGGCGAGCATCGCCGCCACGACCCCGAGCGCCACCGCTGCCCCAGCCAAAGGCGGACGGCCCTCCGACACCCTGCCTGTCGGTAGCCCCAGCCAGTACCCAGTCAGAAGCCAGCCGGCCCCGATGACCGCGAAGGCCCCGGCCATCACGGTCATCGCCTGGCTCTCGACCAGCGACGAGCCGACCAACACCCCGAACAACGCAACCACCGCCGCCAGCCGCCCCGCCATCGGCTTGCGAGACAGGGCGGCCAGCCCGAGCCCCAGGTTCCGCAGCCCCTCGAGCAGCATCGTCTCCAGCATCACCCCACCGCCGAGTACCGCGATTCGTGCCGGATGCCAGGCGAGCGGCAGGGCGGCCAGGACGAGCAGGGCGATCGTCTCCCGCCGTGTCGGCAATCGGCCCCGATCGCTCCGACCCCGGCCCAGCAGGGCAAAGGCCGCGAGCATCACGGCGACAAGCCCTCCGGCTCGAAGCAAGGCAAGGGCGGTCGAGTGTGTCATGCCGCAGACGGCCAGTTCCAGGCTCGCCACGCCGATCGCCGCCAGGGCGATGGTCAGGCCAACCGCCTGGCGGTCCCGTTGGTTCTCAGCGAACATCGCCGATCTCCTTTCGCTGGCGCCAGACCTGACGGGGGACGCGCGTCGGGTCGTCAATCACGATCCAGGGTTGGGTGGGCCAGGCCGGGTTGATCGGCGATCCGGCCGCTCCTCCCTCCTCGAATGCCGTCGTCGCAAGCACTGCGAACCGCTCAATGGTGGCTCCTGGACGATCTCTCCCCCCGAGACGTGCTCGGTCGGTGCAGACGACCACTCGCAAGCCCCGTCCGAACCGCAGGCAGGCCGGGCCGTCAAGCGCGTCGGCGAGCGGGCCGCACCCCTCCGAATCAAGCCGTGCAATAGCGTCGAGCATCGCCGCACGCCGAGCAGCGGTCGTCCCGCCCTTCGCCGTCAGCGAGCGGTCGCCGACGACGAGTTCGGCCTCGGCCCCCTGGCCGATCCAGTCGTCGAGCAGGCTGGCAGCCACCCGGATCGCCCATTCCAGCGAGCCGTCGGGCCCTCGGCCGACGTGGGTGATTGGGTCGAGGTCGAGCACGACCTGGACCCTCGGCACGGCTGCGGCCTGCCGCTCGCAGACGATCAACTCTCCGTGCCGAGCCGTCTGCGCCCAGTGGACCCGACGAAGCGGGTCCCCCCGGCGGTAGGGCCGGACGCCAAGCAGGTCGCCCGCGTCGCCGGGGCGGTCGCAGAAGGAAGTCCCCTCCGAGGCCTCGCCGCCGGCCTCCTCGGGAATCGGACCGACGGGGAAGGTCCTCGGCCAGATGAGCACGGGACGCTCAACGGCCAGCGATCGGGCTGACTCTCGCAGGCCGAATGGGAAGCCGGTCGTAAGCCGTGCGCCGCCGACCGGGTGCTCACCCCGACGATCGGGCATGAAGGTCCACTCGACGACCCCCCGCCGCCAGCCGCCGACGTGAGCCACGGCCAGCGGGCTCGGATCGTCGAACGTCCCGCTTCCGAAGCGGATTGCGAGCCCCCAGGCCCCCCACGGCGCCCGGTTTCGGAACTCCAGGCGGGCGGCGACCGGCTGCCCTTCCCGGCCTCGGGACTGCATGAAAGAGACGGCCCCCCGCAGCCCCCGGAGGCTGACCCAGGGCCAGACGACACCCAGGGCCATGACCGTCGCCAGGCCTCCTGCCAGCGCCAGGCCCCTCGGATGCAGTACCAGGCCGCAGAGGACCGCCGCGACCGTCGCCGTGCCGAGCACCGCGAGCGGATGCCGGACGATCGGGTCGAGCCGCCGGGCCCATCGGAGTTCACGCAACCACATGGAGCGGGTCCGCGCGGGCGCGGCCCCCCCTCGGGAAAGAGTCGTCATCGCTGTGTGTGCTCGCCATGCCACCGCACCGGCCGGATGGCCCGGCCGGGCAGCCCTTAGGGTCATTACCAGCGACAATCGTCGCCGGAGCCGGGTTGCAGGGCAGGTCCCCAGGCCGTCTGCCCCGGGAACCTGGCGGAGGGCAATTCTTCCTACGCGGTCATCGCGCAGGCAATCGCGCCTCCCAGGCGGGGAAGTCGGTCGGGGCAGGTCAGGCGAGCGAGATGGGAGGCGCCCGTGGATCGCTTGAGAGGCGATCGGGCGAACGAAGATCGATCGGAATGGTCGGGATGACCGCGCCGATGGCGACCGATTCCGAGGAGATCGGTTCTGGAAGGTCGAGCAGCTGCCCCTGGGCGACGACGTGGCAGATCAGGCAGTCCGAGTGGTCGGATGCCGGAGAGGCGGGGGCGGGGTGATCGCCCTCGGTCGAGCAACTCTTTGCAGCCCCATCATGCGAGCCATCGACCAGCGCGTGCAGACCACCCCCGCAGGCCGAGGTCAGCCCATAGGAGGCGAGCAGCAGTGCCGTGATGATTCGTTGGAATGCGACCGTCATGGGTTGCCCAAGAGTTCAGCCTTCAAGATGCCTAGAGAAGGCCGGAAACCGGGACTGACTTACTGGTGAAGCAAAGTTATCTTGCGCGAAACATCTTCCAGGGTCAACGGGGGCTTCACTTGATTTTTAGACCTGGCTTCTGTGCATCTGAACTCGACTGATGCAGATTTCGCGGGCCCGCCTCGGCGGTCGCATGGGGAGTCGAACCGGCTTCCCTCGTCCACCGACCGAGGACGGACTCGCCATGATCCTACCGCCCGAAGCCCAGCCGCTCCACGATGCGTTGGCCAACGCCTTCACCCGCCCGACCTTCCGATGGTTGCTGATCCTGGCCAGTTCGGCCATCCTGATCCTCGGGCGTCGCACCGTCGGCAACCTGTTGCGAACCGCCGCCCCGCTCGTTGCCGGCCCTCCGACGACCGATCAGCGCATCCTCCCCTCGGCCTCGTGGTCGGCGATTCAGTGAGCCTGTGGCCTCTGTCGGCTCGTCGTCCGGCTGGTCCCCGACGATCAGCCCATCCTGCTGGTCAGCGTCGACACGATGGACGTGGATTTCCCCACGAAGGGCAAGCGCGGGGTTCGCAGTGATCCGGCCCGCTCGATCTCGTTGGGGGACTGATACCCCAGGGAAGAATGTCTCCGGACTCGGTGATCAAACACTTCGATGGATTCGAAAAGACTCGCCTTTGTTTCCGCTCTCGTGGCGTCGTCCTCATGGTGGATCAGCTCCTTTTCCAACGAGGCGAAGACGCTCTCCATCGGGGCATTTTCCCAGCAATTCCTCCGGTGGCTCATGCTGCAGGTGATCTCGTGGTCGGCCAGGATGCGCCGGTAATGCTCGCTGGCGTACTGGCTGCCCTGATCCGAGGGGGCCACCAGGTCGGAGCCGGGGAGTCGTCGCGATCGCCATCTCCAGAGTATCGACGACCAGGCGAATGTCGATCAGTTTCGGCATCGACCAGCCGACGATCCGCCGCGTGTGTAGGTCCTCCACCGCCGCCAGAGACCACCAGCCCTCGCCGGTTGCGACGTACGTGATGTCGGCCGTCCAGCCCCGATTCGGGGCCTGCGGTTCGAACTGACGAGTCAACAGATTCTCAGCCACTTGGTGGTCGTGGTTCGAGTCGGTCGTGACGCAGAACTTTCGCAGCGTCTTGGCGGCGATTCCCTGCTCGCGCATGAGCCGCGCCACGGTATTGACGCAGCAGGGCTGCCCCCGGGTGATCAACTCGGCGTGGATCCGCGGGCTGCCGTCGCGGGCCTTGACCTCGCCATGGATGGCCTCGATCCCGATGCCGAAGGCCTCGCGTCGCTGCGCGCCGGCGCTTGGCGGTCGACGCCGCCTGTCGGAGAAGCCGACGGGGGGACACCCAGCAGCGTGCACATCAGCCGGATCGGCCAACGCTCGCGCCGGGCAAAGGCGATGGACAATGGCCCACTCCGCAGGTCACCGCCGGAACCGGGTCGACTCCTGATCTCGCGGACCCCAGACGTCGGATCAGTCGATCAGTGATCTCTGAGGGGTTGCGCCTGCCCCCAGGTCGAGGCCGATGATCCTATGATCAGTCTCAAATGCGATGGGCCCACTTTCGGGGACCAGTGCATCCGGACCATCGTCCCAATCCCGTTCGATCGTGACGGTACGAATACGCGCTCCGACGAAAATGGCCATGAACGGATGGCCGGCCTCGTGATCCGCGGAGACTTAGGACAGGTCATCGATCCTCGCCTGCGACCGCAGCGGGGCCAGGATAGGGCACCTTCTCTGCGGTGGCCTTGTTGATCGGCATTTGGGCTTCAACCGAGATCAGGTATTCGGCAAGTTCGCCAGCGAGGCGATCACGCACCTCGGGGTGCTGCGCAACCAAATTGTTCTGTTCCCCCAGGTCCTCGGCGAGGTTGAACAGTTCGTATTGTTGCGACTGGTGATCATAGATCAGCTTCCAATCTCCCAGGCGGATCGTGCTGGAAGGACCGATGCCAGGCCCCTCTGGCCCCCAGTGGTTCGGAAAGTGCCACACGAGTGGTCGAGCTTCGCGGGCCTGATCCTGATCGCCCTGCAGTAGCCCCACGAAACTGCGTCCGTCGACCACGCCGCCGATCTGCTCGACCGATGGGACACCCGCCATTTCCAGGAACGTAGGGAAGAAGTCCTCGATGATCACCGGCTGCCGGCAAACCGAACCGGCTTCCGTCACACCTGGCCACGAGACGATCATGGGCACCCGGATGCCACCTTCGTGGGCCGAGCCCTTGCCGCTGGACAACGGCGTGTTGTGGGTGTGAGGCGTTCCGCCCCGACCATGCGCACTCAGTCCGCCGTTGTCGGACATGAACAGCACAATCGTCTCGTTGGACAACCCGTGACGTTCGACGTTGGCGAGGACGTCGCCCAGCGACTTGTCCATCCCCTCGACCATCGCGGCGTACATGGATTCCGTGTGGTCGAGGCCTTCATCGCGATACTTCTGATAGAAGCGCGAATCGACGGCGAAGGGGACATGCACCGCGTAGTGCGACAGGTAGAGGAAGAATGGCTTGTCGGCTGCGACGGCTCGGTCTACCGCCTTGTTGGCTTCCTTGGTGAGAGCTTCCGTCAGGAAAATGTCCTTGCCGTGGTAACACTCCAAGCCGGGCACGTCCCAGACGCGATCGCCTTCGCGCCAGACGGCGCTGAAATTTTGCTGACCCAAGAAGCTGCCGGGACCACCCGCGGCATGGCCAGCGATGTTCACATCGAAGCCGAGGTTCCTTGGATCACTCCCTGGAGTGCCAATCGCTCCGAAGTGTGCCTTGCCGACGTGAATCGTGCGATAACCGGCTTCGCTCAGATACGCAGGCAAGGCTTTGGCATGGATCGTCCGCTCGATCCCCGGCTCCGGA
The DNA here is from genome assembly GCF_009177065.1 of Tautonia marina. Lineage (NCBI taxonomy): Bacteria > Pseudomonadati > Planctomycetota > Planctomycetia > Isosphaerales > Isosphaeraceae > Tautonia > Tautonia marina. The sequence goes on along the minus strand of NZ_WEZF01000002.1, from coordinate 2,421 downwards.
CTGAGCCCATTGACATTCCACATGGGAAAGTCGAGTTGCGGGTGCGCCCGATCGTTACTGGCGTTCTTCCGGAGGGTCCAGTTCGTCACCCGATGCCTGGCGGCGTTGAGGCCAGTCATCAAGCTGATTCGTGTCGGTGAACAGACGCTGCACGCATACGCCTGCGTAAACTTCATGCCGGTCCTGGCGAGTTGCTCCATGTGCGGCGTGCGGTAGCGCCGGTTGAACTCGGTGGCTTGTTCATGGAACGGCACCGAGGTGTCTTGCCAGCCCATGTCGTCCACCAGAAACAAGACGATATTGGGCCGCTTCGGTTGCGGACGAAGATGCTCCGCGACGGTTTGGGCGATTGCCAGATATCCACTGGCATTGGGATGCACGCCGTCGCCCGCGCTGAGCAGTTGGGGGCGATCTTGGAGAACCTCGTTCAGTTCGAGCAAGGAGACATTCTGGTCCTCGTGTCTCCTGGTCAGTGCTCGAATCCGCCGACACAACTCCTGCAAGCGCGTCTTTCGCTGCGTGAGATCCGCCAGCCGATCCTCGGAGAGCCCCGGCGTCGTCAGCACCATCGCGGTCGGCGTGCAGACGACGATCCGTGGCCTGGTCGGCAGATCCGCCAACGCGGCAATCAAGGAAGTGTAGTCTTCCTCAAACCGGTCGATCTGCTCCCAGTTCCTGCGGCTGCCTCCAACCGTGTCATTCGTGCCTAACGAAATGACCGCGATGTTCGGTTGGAACTCCTTGACTGCGTCGAGATCACGCCAGATGTTCGGCCGGCCGGTTCTGATCAGTGTGGCCCCACCGATCCCGAAGTTGCGCACCTCAAAGCCGCCTCCGAGGAGCTCCTGCAATCGAGCCGGATAAGACTCGCGTGTCGGATCCACCCGAGCCCCGGCAGTGATGCTGTCTCCCAGGCAGGCGACACGAATCGGTGTGGCATCCTCTGCGAAGGCAGACGCATCTGAGGGTAAGCTGAATACGCACGCGACGAAGAATGAGAGCATCGTTTTTTCAAGACCGATCATAATGAATGCTCGCTGACGTCTCAGCGTTCCCTTGCCCATCGCCTGTCCGAGGGGCAATACCAACTCTCGACGGGAAGGCCTCGGGGATACTTGTCGTCATCGGTCGCCTCGGCAGACGTGCTAACGGCGCCTCAGGTCGAATGCGGTGTCTCAGTCCGATGATGACCCGACATGCCTCGGTCGGGATTTTGCAAGCATACCGCCTGGGGCAACCGACGCAAGGATGCGGCCATGACCGCCCTTCGATCCCATCGGGCGAGGCCGCACCGCCCTTGCATGGAAGGACCTGTGAGTCGGCTCCGGCCTCAGCCTGCGCCACGTTCAAGGGCTGTGCGAGACCATGCGGAGGAGTCATGACGGAGCCATCGGCGACGTCCTCATCCTGCAGGCGAATGACTCCCGCGGCCCGATCCGGGGCAAGCCGCGCTCGAGCGACTGGAGCGACATGACCTACCAGGTGCGCAACTGGTACGACTTCACCTGGCTCTCCGGCGACTTCGACGTCGAGCAGCAGCACGTCCACCTGCTCGTGGGCAATGGGGCACTGCGACCCGGCGAGGACCGTCGACACCGGCGGCCGGAGCCCGCGCACCGGGCCGTATTCCGGGCACATCTACGACCCCTTGGCGATCACCTCCGGGGATGAGGACGGGGCGAAGCGCTTCGCCACCTGCCGGCAGCAGGCGGGCTGCGCCAACGACATCAGCACCCAGGCGGTCGGCATGAGGGGGCGGGCCGCCCTGAACAGCAGTCGCCGGGGGCTCGGCCCTCGGATCGAGGCCGGCGAGACCTGGCACCACGACGGCCCGCCGACGGACGTGCATCAGGCCAAGCATGACGCGCTGTTCGCCAGTATCCGGCGGGGCAAGCCGATCAACAACGGCGGGTCCATGGCCAGGAGCACGCGGCGGGCGATCATGGGTCGGATGGCGACGTCTACGGGCGAGGTGATCACTTGGGAGCAGGCCCTGAGTTGCGAGGAGAAGCGCTCGTCGCCGCGGTACGATTGGGGGCTCTCGCTGCCGGTCCCGCCGGTGGCGATCCCCGGCCTGGCAGAGTTCGCCTGAGGTCGGTCCCGCAGCGCGATCGCGGAGCGACGTGGCCTCTTGCCGGTTGCCCGCTCCCACGCGGTCATCTGTCGTTGAGTCGGAAAAGCATGCCATCTGACGTGTGATCTGCCCTGAGTGACGCAGGGACCGGGTCCTCCAGGGCCCAGGCGAAGCGCGCCCGGCGTGGCACGCTTGCCAACACCATGACCGTTCGCGAGAATCTGCCATGGCGCCGGCGAGGAACCAGCACGAATTGCCCCGACACTGGAGGGACATGCCGAAGGGACGTCAGACTTCGTGGGGCGGGAATGCGGCACCGCTCGGGAGCTCCGGCCGCTCGAGCGGTC